>NZ_PGGC01000052.1 GCF_002795305.1 Aeromonas cavernicola | reverse complement strand
GCCTGGTCGATACGCATAAAAAATCCGAAACCAATCAACAGGTTTCGGATTTTCACACAACAGAAGGATCGGTCAATGGATCCTTAACTGATCGGCATTACCCCAGTAACGGGGGATTTTTATTGTTTAGTGTAAAGCGATAACTTTCTGAAATGAAAAGGGGTGCTTATGGATTCCAAAGGCAGCGGAATGCTCAAGGCGAGAGAGGCCAGAGGTTTGAAGCTGTTAGGCTATAACGAGTTCTGTACAACTTAAATTTAATCATTAAGGAAAAATAAGCTATCATTCTAGTTTTTAAATAAAGTAGATTCCTAATGTTATTTTATGGAAAGTGTGTACCTGTAAATTTTACCTATCCCAACACTACGATCTTTGGATTTTATAGGAAAATCATATAGAGCTCCGAGTTGATCGCTATGTTGCTGTTCATTGATACATTGTAGCTTCTTGTTTATAAGGAATATTGATATAGCAATAGCAGCTGGTTTTGTCCCCATGGAGACAAATAGCAATTTTAGTTTGTTGCCATCAATTATTAATTCGTCTAACTGTTGAATAAATGCGAAAGGATTCGATGCAGGAAACATTCTCAATGTTGCTGAGTCTGGATGCAAATATTCCATATGTTTATATAAACATCTATTCTCCCAACCTGGTTTATAAGCCGGAACACCAATGAAAGCTTCAATTTGACGAAATGAAGAACCATCATCTTCAGATAAAAGCTGTCCAAATCTACTACTTTCGAAACCAAGAGTTACAACTAACATTGCTTTATCTGATTGCGATGTATTTATTGAGTACAACGGGAGTGATTGGAATTTATTTATTTTGTCACTCAGGTGAAATTCCTGCTCCCTAACACCATTATTATACTCTCTATGATAGTCATCTGGTTCTAAATAGACTATGTCTATGATTGGTTTAGTTTTGGATCTTGTTATTCCAGTTAGGAGGTAGATTATCTCTGGGAGGTCTAGAGAAGTTGATTCTATAAGGATTTTGAGATGGTTACTCTCAACAAAATATTTATCCAACTCATGTAGTGAGATTTTATAATTTCCAATATGAAGTTTGAAGTTTTCATTGTCATAGTGGACCTTTTGTAAGCTTTGAGAGTTTTTCTGGTTAGCAATTCCAATTATTGACTCAGTTCTTTTGTCAATTTGAGTTCCATGGTATATTACGTCGTAACTATTAACTTCAATATCACCAATGGAATCCAGTTCATCGATATATTTTATGGAGATCATAGCAGCCTATATTGTCCATTCTGATCTAGTAGCTTAGTGGTTTGATCGCCTTCATCTGAAGCAATATCCCATTGTTTAGAATACTTAGAAACTAGGGACTTAAATTCATCTTCTTTTCCGTAGCATATTGCCCTGATATGCTCAGCATTAAATCTTAATTTTCTTTTTTTTCTTGGACTAATTCCAAAGTAGCAAGACAACATAGGGTGAAGTATATAATCAATCATTTCCGTATCTGTGCTAGATTTTATTTTTGTACTTTTTGTTGGAAATAGCACAGACCATATTGATGCCTCAGTTAATAACTTCTGGGTGTCTTCATCAAGTAATGATATATCTGATAATGCAATGGAAAAGTGATTGATTTCTGGCTCACTTTGAGATTTTCTATTTTGGGATAACGTAAATATTACGCCTAGTCTTTTAGCTAGCCTTTTTAGATGAATTCCGTTTGAACCTAGTTGTTCAATTTTCTCTAATTGTGTTGTACTAGTGGCTAGCGTCGCTTTTCCCTGTACTGCTATATTTATAGGGAAATCGATATTTCCATCTTCAGACTGATTTTCTGCCCTTAAAAAGGTTTGATAACATAACTCTAAGAAATGTCTTAAGTTGCCTTTTGACATGAGTACAAATTGATTAAATCCCACATACAGAGGGCAAACTCTTTTGGGGAGAGTATTATATATATATAAGATAACACCATAAAGATTATTGTCGATCCATCCTTTATAGTCACCAGTTACATCATGTGTAGTTAGCTCATCAAATTTATTCTTCAATATTGAAGGTTTCATTGATGTTCTATTTAAAAGTACACCATTAACTAAGCTTGCTTCAGGGTATTTATCATTGATGAAGTCAAAGGCATTTAACTTTTTTTCATCATGTTTTTTTAATCCCTCAACAATCAGTCCATTAACTAACTTTCCTTTTAATGTCGAGTCAATAATTATTTCCTGGCTAAGTTGTCTAATAGCCATGGATTGGAAAATGCCATTCATATGTGTAATTAAAGCGGATTGATATTCTTTATTTTCTCTTCTTTTAGTAAGAAAGCTTGGGTCTGAGTAGCTTTTAATTAGTTCGGTGTAAATTGGTGAAAATGCTTTATTTGCCGAGGTTAACTTTAATGCCAATATTTCTGATGCCAGAATCTCATAATTCTTATAACTGTTATCATCTAAATATAGTTGTTCGAGGTCTATTATTCTGTAATCGTTCAGTTCAACAATTTTTTCTTGGCTTAATGTGTCATTAGATACGTTAGCATGTTTCTTATAAGCTATGCTATATAGCGTTGGGCTTCTACCATGTTTTAGCCATGTATTAATTATCTTCTGCTGCTCTTGTGATAAATTTTCAAATTCATCAATAAATATATGGAATGTAGTATTTCTTAGAAGTTCATGTGATTGCTGTATGTGTTTTGAAATTATATCAAAGGTATTCTTGGGTTCAATGTTATAGTCAGGAGATTTTTCAAAGGGGGAGTTTATCCAGTTTGTTATCTTGTATAAACAGGATTCAAGAATCTTATCTGCATCTATAAGCTTGACTCGATTACATTTGATCTCTTCTGAGATTGGGTCTGGTAAATAAAGTGATGCAAGAGAGTTTATTAAATCTATATTTTCAATATTTGAGCTATTAATGTTTTTTATTAGTTTTGAAAATTCAATCAAAATGCATAAAGATGAATAGGTATTAAAAGCGCTCAGCCATCGTTCAGATAACCATCTATTATTAATGATTTGAGTAAAGGCTGTATCTGGTTTCCAATAAATACCAATGCTAGTAAATATATCTTGTGGCAAGTTAAATCTATTCTTACTAAACATCGTTGCATGGCAATGATATTTCAAATACATTGTCTTGCCAGAGCCGCGTCCACCAACGATAACTGAACCTTTAGTTAGTTTATGTAGATTGGCAGTTTCATAGTCAAGAGGTAATACATACAACCCCCATAAATCATCAGGAAATTCTTCAGCTCTATTTTTGGAAACTATATCTGAGAGTTTGTGTATCATTATTAACGACCTGTCAATTTAGTCCAAACAGATTTTTCGTCATACCATAACATGGCAATGTTATTATTAGGTATCGAGTCCTTGAATAAATAGGTAAGTGCAAAATCACCGTATCCAACCTTCATTTGGGTTTTTATTTTTCTATTTTTACATATGTCTAGATAGAACTGCTTTAATAATTCCTCTGTTTGCGGAGCGTTGTTAGTTCTAAATGCATTGTTTTCACGTGAGAAAAGAGATTGAGCGTCTGTTAAAATCTCTACAGGTATTATTTTTATGTTCTCATATTTCATGTTCAATCTTATTGCGCTACTTTCAATTCCTGCTAGCGGGAAATAATAGAACTGTATTTTTTTATCATCAAGGTTATGGGTATTCACAAACTCTTCAAACTGCTCCCCAGTGCCAAGCATATCATCCAATAAAAAAATTGCTTTCACATGTGGAAAATTGATGATTGTATCATCAAGGTTTCGGCATTTTATGCCAAGCTTCTTATGAAAGAATTTACGCTGTATTGATCTATATAAAGCATCGCCACTTTTGCCAGGTATTGTGTCGTCATCTATAGTAGAGAATCGAACGGGAAGAGTGGTATCACCCTTGGTTAGTTTTTCATGCCAATCATCAAGAGAGTTTATTTTATATATTTTGTTCTTAGATAAAATATTTGGAATTTTTATTTGTATTATATTGGCAGCAAAGCTAGATATAGATTTCTCATTCCTATATATAAGGGAGAGTAGTATTCCAGCAGATAGATATTTTTCTTCATCACTCTTGAAGTTACTTAGCCAATTATTTAAGTTGCTTAGTTCAAAGCCATCCCAATATCTAAGCTTGATCAGACTCTCTGCTATTTCTCGCACATTTTCATAATGTATTTCATGGTGTTCAGGAATGACTATGCTCATGTGAATCTTCTTGGTATATAGGTAGTGAGTACAGATCTTGTAGTGTTATATGTTTCGCACCAACACCCTTTGAGATCGCTGAAAGCCATTTTTTACCAAAGTCTGATGCAAGTGTTGATATCGTTTGATCTCTTGATTTTTCATCAGTGCACCTTATTATAAAGACGCAATCAGAAATTCTAAACTCGCCATTAATAACGATGCCGAAATTACCAATAACTCGGGTGCCAACACGAGCGACTATTATATCTCCAGCAATTGCCTTAACATCATCATTAACTTTCGATGTATTAAAAAATTTTTTACCTTGTGCTTGTAAATGTGATGTATGAATATAGTGTTCAAAACCATTTATCTCGAGCTCTCTTTTTGTTTTTTTTCCCCTTAGTATCGTAGCTCCAATACTTTTTATGGATTTATCATTTATTTCTTTAGTATTGAAGTAATATGAATAATCACCTCTTTGTGTGAAGTTTTCATTAGATATATAAATGTCATCATAAGTGGTTTGAGATAATTTTATTTTATCCTTTATATTTTTAGCTTTTTTTAAAATTAAAATATGTGTTTTGGCTTCAGTTCCATTGAAAGCCTTTGGCGGGATTTCAATGACATTTTGAATGGAAAAATTCTTTGACAAAATAGATCTGGTTTGAGATAGAGATTTTTTAGTTAGAAAACCGTCGGGCAATATATAGGCCAAATATCCATTTATCTTTAAGAGCTTTATGCCTAAAAGCAAAAAAAATAGCTCAGCTTCGATAAGTCTTGAGCTTTTATCTAAATTAAACTCTGTTGTTATTTCTTTTGCTAACCCTATGTTTTCAATTAATTTAAATGGCGGATTACCAAGAACTAAATCGAATTTCTTATCTTTTAAAGCATCTAAAACGGCATGGCTGGTTGCATCAACACATGCCATAGCTGCCAAATTAAACCCATTTTCTTTAGCATGACTTATATTATAAGGATCAATGTCCGTACCATAGAACTCTACTTGGTTTGATATTTTTTGTACAGATTTAAGTAGCGCGCCCTCTCCCATGCAAAGGTCAAGAACCTTGATCTTTCTATGCCAGAAAATGGGTGGTATATAAGATAACATTAACCTACTTAGTTCATTGCTAGTATAATATTGCTCATATATATTTTTTTTCTTTTTTATTAAAGTGTGCTGCATGTTAGTTATTTAAACTATATTATGTTTTTTTGAATTTAACATTAATAAACCTAATTATCAATGATTCTATTGGTATAACAAATAAATATTAGAATGTATTTAGCTCTAGTCTTTAATCCTAAAACCACGCTACCGCCCGTGGATGACAGCTTCCAATATGCTCAATTAACCAGCGAGGGCAGCAGCCGAAATCTGGGACACCCACCTTGCTGGGTGAGGCGTAATGCCATTCAACTTGGGACACCCACCTTTTTGGGCGAGGCGTAACGCCACCAAATCCCACGCTACCGCCCGTGGATAACAGCTTCCAAAGTGCTCCATTAACCAGCGAGGGCAGCAGCCCATCACTGCAATAGGCACCGGATGGCTATTTTAAGCCAATCGAATCTGGTCGCACCAGCCATAAAGGTGATGTAAGCAGGAAATCTGGGACACCCACCTTTCTGAGTGAGGCGTAACGCCACCACATCCCACGCTACCGCCCGTGGATGACAGCTTCCAATATGCTCCATTAACCAGCGAGGCAGCAGCCCATAAAAATCTGGGACACCCACCTTTCTGGATGCGGTGTAACGCCACCAAATCTCACGCTACCGCCCGTGGATGGCAGCTTCCAACATGCTCCATTAACCAGCGAGGGCAGCAGCCCATCACAGCAATAGGCACCGGATGGCTATGTTAAGCCAATCAAATCTGCTCTCACCAGTCAAAAAGGGGCGTAACTGTCAGTAATGATTGGTTTTTTGCGCTAGCGCAATAAATCGCTGTGGCCGGGCACGGGGCAGCCATCAACTTGGGGGAAATCTGGGAGGGGGAAATCTGGGACACCCACCTTTTTCAGCGCCTTTTCAGCGTACCAAGGCGAGTGTCTCGGATTTGCCGGATTTGACTTGAGATAGGGATTTAGTGAGTCTGCTCTGCCCCCACACGCTGTCGCCAATGCCATGGCATGCCAGCCCTCGCGGATCATGGGTCAACCAGCAGGCCATGATAACGCCGCCGCACCTTGTACTGGTGACGACGGGCCAGTCTTCGGTGACACATATGCCACCGACATGGCTTAAGGGGGCATGCGGTTAGCCGTGATGTGATATGGCGATATCACACGGTGGTGACGTTCGTATAGATGGTGACAATGGCGGTATTGGCTGGGTTTTGTGGGGTTAGGCACAAGGCACTGGGGTAAAGGCATCTTCCCCTTGGCAACGCCAGCCGATTTCGGCTTGGCGCATTTGCCAGATATTGTTATTGCGAAACAGGGTCAGTATGTAAAGGGTGTCATTGCCTTTGCCATTGAGGGCGACAGATAACACCAAGTCATTATCTAGCTGCTGTGCATGGATACGATTAGGAATACCGCGATGGCCCACGAAGCGTAATGCAACTTCACGGTAGTCATTGACCCAAGCTTGTTGCTGGGAACCCGCTTGGCGGATCTGTTGGTTGAACTGTTGTACGGGGGCTGAGGCTAACCGCCCAAACACAATCTGGGGTTGGGCGTTTACCATGTTTGCTAGCAGCAGCATGGCGATAAAACCAATTTTTTGCATGAACGATTCCAGCTTACAGCGACACCTAGGTATGACAGCAGAAAAGCCCTTTTGGTTCAACGCTCCCCTGCTATGGCACTGTGTTAAGTTGCGGTAATGTTGTTGGGCTCACAACGACAGGGTCATTTTGCCGACAAGGAGGCAACCTTGAAAATACGTCAGGCCACCGCGCAAGACATTGATGCCATCCTCGCGTTAAATCAACAAATCGGTCAACTCCACTATGCGCAATACCCTGATGTGTTTTGCCCCCCATCGCCAGAAGAGCGAGCGTTTATGCTGCAGGTAATCGGGAGTGAAGATCGGTTGTTTTGTGTCGCCCAGCTGGGCAACAGGGTGGTGGGTTTTCTGACCGCGAGGATCGACATCAATCGCACGGTGCCATTTCTTAGCAAGCAACCGATTTGCTGGGTCAGTTCAGTGGTGGTGGATGAACATCACCGGTCTCAGGGCATTGGCAGGGCATTGATTGCCCATAGTGAGCGCTGGGCACATGAGCGTGATGCCAAGCAGGTCAGGTTAGAGGTCATGATACTTAATGAGCGAGCGGCGTTACTCTACGAGAGCCTCGGTTTTACACGGTTGTCACAGACATTGACCAAGCAGTTGAGCTAGCTAGGTTGTCGCCATGGAACATCTAATGGCATGGACACGTGGTCAAGTTAGCGAGGGAACTTACTTCGCACCCAGCTGAGCAGTGCGCCGCCTACCGTAGGCGGTATAGCGAGCAGCAAGGTCAGTTGCCATGATAATGCTGCCAAGGTTGCGGCCAGTAGGATGCAAATCAGCACCAGTAGTTGCGCTGCGATCATCAGATCAATGCCTTGGCGAGGCGATATTGCTTTACGTGGTGTTAACCTTGGCTTCATGGTCAGGACCTCGCAATGGGGGCTGACAACTAAAGCAAAGGGCGTTCCACAAGTTAAAATTGAATATATTCAATAGCTTATTCTGTTATTTTGCGTTTTTTTATGATGCTAAAAGCAAATTGAATTGCAAAATAAAAACGCCACCTTTATAGGTGGCGTCGGCGTCATCACCGAACCCTAGGTCAGTTGATTCGGTATTGACGGATTTGCTGATCAATGGCGTTGGCTAGCTCAAACAGCTCGTGGCTGGCGGCGTTACTTTGCTGCGCATGCTCTCGTTGGTGCTCGGCAACGATAGCAAGTTCCTCCAGGGCGACGTTGGCTTGATCCATTTGTTGATGCTGCGCTTGCGCCAACTCAGAGATTTCATGGATTTCGTTAGCGGTTTGTTTGATTTGGCTGGTGGCGTTAATCAAGATGTCTGTCGCTTGATTCATTCTGCTGTGGCCTTCTTCACTCAAGGCTCGCGAGTCATTCATCGAGGTGCTCGCTTGTCGAGTGCCTTCCTGAAGACGCATGATGAGATCCTGCACATCTTGGGTCGCGGTTTGGGTTCTGACTGCTAATTGACGTACCTCATCAGCGACCACTGCGAATCCACGCCCCTGTTCACCAGCTCGAGCAGCTTCAATAGCGGCGTTAAGAGCGAGCAAGTTGGTTTGGTTAGATACATCACGGATGAGGTTCATGATCTGGGTGATGTTATTACTGTCTTTCACCACCTCGTTTAGCAAACCAGATGAGTGATTAATACTACCGCGCAGAATATCCATTTGAGAGGCACTCTCGGTGACGGCTTGCTCAATGGTGAGCATATGGTCTGCCACTTGGCGGGTGGTGTTGTTGACATCTTGCGAGCGGTTGGCGATCTGTTCGGCATTACTGCTAATCGTAGCGACAACGCTTGCCAGTTCTTGGATACTTTGAGCCTGCTGCATCGCTTCACTTGCTAAGGCCTGCGCTTGTTGCATCGCTTGAGATGATTGGGCCGATAGCGCACTCCCTGATTGCTGGAAGTGAGAAAAACTCTGATTAAGGCTCTTTATTAAGTGATTGAAGCTTTTAGCCATTAAGCCCAATTCCGCTTGGTCAGCGAGATCAAGGTGAGTGACTAAATCCCGATCCGCCGTGATATTGTGCATACCATCCGCGGCCTTACGGATTGGGCGGCTAATGGTGTGGGCTAGCCAAGCCGATGCCAGCATCGCTAGCGTACCAATCAGTAACGAAATACCGACGACTAATGTGCGTGATTCGTTTAAGCCTTCCGCTAATTCAGCACCATCAATTTCGCCGATAAGTAGGCGGTCAAGTGCAGGGATATAACGCACCGCGATAAGGTAAGTGCTGCCATCAAGGGTTAGAGAAGCCACGGCGACTCGTTCACGAGCGGCGGGAATGAGTTTCTGTACTGTATCGAAAAATGCGGGCTGATGAGCGGATGATTGTGCTGAGGCTTGGTCTGGGTATATCTCTATATTGCCTTTTATATCTGCAAGATACACCTTTCCACTTTTACCAATTCGGTAATGTGAGATGAGTTTAATCAGGTCACTCATATCAATGGAGGTGCCAGCAACGGCTAACGTTTTTGCCCCAGTTTTGACTGCTGCGTTGATATAGAGAGAGGCTTTTTGATCAAAATCGGAGATATCTAGGTTGAGCTCATACGGTTTGCCGCGTTCTAAAAAACCATAAAACCACTGATCCTTCGGATCATTTTGATTTAATTGTTTGGCGGCACTCGGTCCTGCGCCAAAGTTTGTCAGAATGGCATTAGCACGGGGTGCGATAAATACATTACCCCCCAGTCGTCGCTGTAAATCTTGAAGGTAGAGCGCCATCGCGGGCCACTCTTGTTCAGGCATCCCTTGCGCAAGCCAGTCGACAAGAAATCGGTTATTAGCGAGTGCTTGAGCCTCGGTGAGGTGTCCAATAAGTTGGGCCGTCAGCTGATTCGCAATTTGTTCCACACTACTTGGCAGCTCATATCGCTCTACCCGCTGTTGGGCTTGATTGTGTGAAATCTTTTCTAGGGTCAATGTAATGCAGCTAATCGCCAAGATCATCAGCGTGGTGATACCGAATAAAATCCGAGTACGGATCTTGAGTCCGGACCAGAGTAAATTAAATGAAGATTTGTTAACCGCACTGTCCATGTCTCTCTCCCTGTAAAATTGGGCTACATATGCGGCCCGTTGAGAGATTATAGATAAGCAATATGATACTGCTGTTGCGCAAGAACGATCGGGGATCTGATAAATGACTCTTTACTTAGCGCCGATCCTGCAAAGGCTATTTTTCTTGCCGCCTTGCGCAAGCTGTATCTGGCAGTAGACCCAGCTATTCCTGCACAACTAAGCGGCTTAGGAATAGGCCTACGCTGGGGTTTTCATCTTTTGTGCCTGATGAGGGCGCTTCTGGTTGGAAAACTGAAGCCACTCGCCAATCACTCTACTGGCATGTTGTAACGTCTCGAACCTCTACCTATGTGCACATTGCTCTTTCAGTGTTCTGAGCACCCGCTCAATCATGCCGTTTTGCTCTGGCGTGTACGGCG
>NZ_PGGC01000051.1 GCF_002795305.1 Aeromonas cavernicola | reverse complement strand
GCAGAGTAGCAACGCCCTCTTCACTGAGCAGAGTGGTGATGAGCTCGGGGGAAATGAGGTCAGAGAGTGACTCAAACTGGGTGACATTGCTGGCGTGGAGAAAGTCGAGAGCCTGTTCGATACGCATAAAAAATCCGAAACCAATCAACAGGTTTCGGATTTTCACACAACAGAAGGATCGGTCAATGGATCCTTAACTGATCGGCATTAGCCTGAATGGGCTCCTTTTTTATCTGTCATTTATATAGCGGGTTCAGCCAACTGCCAGCCTTGATCACTTTTCATCAACCATATGCTGCTCTGCTGGGCGAGTACTTGACCTGCTGTAAATTCGCCGTATTTGTGGTCTAAATCCATCAGATCGAGGGCTTGCTGGAAGGGACCTTGTTGATCATAAGTCAAGTCCTCATGCTGCAATGCTTGCAGCTGGGTGAGCCCCAGGTTGAAGTGGAGCTGGTAGCCGATTTTGATGAGGTATGCCCCTTCGATCGGTTGCTCTGTCGCTAAAACGGTGATGTCGCTGACATCGAACAAGCCTGGCTCTGTCTGGGCCAACAATTGAGCGGTGGCGTGTTGCTGAATATCTTTTTCACTTGGTCCTGTACCACAACCATACAGGCTAGAGATAAGCAGGAGAGCGAGCCACTTTTTCATCGAAACTCCAGACATGGATGATCGGCATGGCACCAGTCATGGTGCCGGACATATCACTGACGGCTAGGTACGGCTGTCACGCAAAGTCCCAAGAGGTGAAACTTGGTCTCATCTTGTTACAGCTTATCAAGCTGCTGTAAAAACTCGCTGGGCCCCATAAAGCCAGTGACTCGCTGGCCGATCACTTCGTTACCTGCCGGATCAAAAAAGATCAGCGTAGGCAGACCCAATACATTAAGGCTGTTCAGCAACGCAATGTCTTGCGCATCATTGGCGGTGACATCGGCCTGCAGTAACACCATATCGTTGAAGCGTTGCTGTACATCGGGATGGCGAAACGTCTTGTGTTCAAACTCTTTACAGGCCACACACCAGTCAGCGTAGAGGTCAAGCATCACGGTTTTGCCTCGTGCAGCGGCAAGTTGAGTCTTTAGGTCCTCTGGCGTTTTGATACGGACAAACTGGGGCGTTACCCTGCTGCTGGCATTCGCTTGATCAACCGCGGCTGGGCGTAGCAGATCGTGAGTGATGACCACCAAACTCATGATGACCAGTAGCAGTGCAAAGCCTCGCAGACTTTTAGCGACCGAGTGAGCCTGATGCTGATTATGGTGGTAGAGGTAACCGCACAGCAGGGTGCCCCAGGCTAGCCAAGCCAGTGTCGCGACTTGCTCACTCCAGAGCCGCGATAGCAGCAAAATGGGGACCGCGAGCAGCGCAAAGCCAAACAGTTGTTTGATCACATCCATCCAGATGCCTGCTTTGGGCAACAGCTTTCCGCCAGAAGCCCCGATCAGCAGCAAGGGCAGCCCCATGCCGAGCGACAGGGCATAGAGCGCAGCGCCCCCGAGCCAGAGATCGCCGCTTTGGGCGACGTAGATGAGCGCTCCTGACAGCGGCGCCGTGGTGCAAGGGGAACAGACCAGCCCAGAGATCATCCCCATGATGGCAACCCCAATAACGGAGCCCCCCTGCTGGCGGTTAGCGAGGCCATTAAGTCGAGTTTGCAGACGGCTTGGGAGCTGCAGGGTATAGAGGCCAAACATCGAGAGCGCCAGCACGATAAACAGTATCGAGAGGCCGATCAGCACATAGGGGTGCTGCAACGCGGCTTGGAACTGCAGTCCTGCCGATGCGACCACTAAGCCGAGCAGGGTATAGGTCACGGCCATGCCTTGCACATACACCAAGGAGAGCAAAGCGGCTCGGCGGGTTGAGAGGTGCTGCCCAGCCCCCGCAATAATGCCGGTCAAAATGGGGTACATGGGGAAGACACAAGGAGTGAAAGCGAGCCCGAGACCCAGTGCAAAGAAGGCGACAACACTGAGCCAAAACCCCTGTTGGCCCAGTGCAGCGGCGAGCCGGTCTTGTTGGCTGCTGGCTGCTGGCATGGCGGTATTGGCTGGTAAGGCCGCAGCGCTGGTTTTGATGGGTTGCAGCGAGATCACTTTATCGGTAGGTGGATAGCATAGACCGTCAGTACAGCCCTGATAGCTGATTTTGAGGCTAGCCAGTTGACCGACTTGGGTGAGGGTCACGGGGATCGCTACCTGCTGGTAGTAGACCTGGGTTTTGCCGAAAAACTCATCTTCATGTTCGGTGCCGATCGGCAGTGTGGGTGGCTGAAAGGTGAGATCATTGCCGCTAAAACGAAAACTATGGCGATAAAGGTAATAACCATCGGCGATGCGAAAGGTCAGCTGAAGCTGATCGCCCCGCTGCTGGCTCTCGATAATAAACGCATCATCAACTTTAAGAAATTTAGGCTGAGTGCGGGTGAGCCCCAACGTGCTGAGGAGGTCACTGTTTGCCTCGGTGAGGGGGGGCATCAAGGTAGCTAAAAGAGCCATGAGGAGCGGTAATAATGAGCGACTCCAACGATACAAGATCATGACGTTTCCTGTGTTAACCAAGCGAGATAGTCAGGGAGGCCAGTAGCAATGGGCAAGGCCAGTAGCTCAGGGGTTTGGTAGGGGTGATGAGCCAGAATGCAGTGAGATAATGGCTCAAACAATGACCTTCGGGATTTAATGATGAGCTGGATTTCGGTTGCCCGTTCGATCTTACCCTCCCAGCGATAGAGGGAGGTCATGCCCGCCAGCTGGTTAATACAGGCGGCCAGTCGCTTGTTTAGCAACTGTTCGCAGAGTAAATCGGCGCTTGTCTGGTCTGGGCAGGTGCAAAGTACCACGATGGCATCAGTCATTACGGGGATCGTCACCTCGATAGGGTCAACCAGTATGGGCTCGCTGTTGCACAGACCGAACCCGAAAAACAGCGGCCACTATACCCCAGAGTGGGGTCAAATATCATCTGTCACCATTTGTGAGCTAATGCCAACAATTTGTGGGGGAGCCGAGATAGACGCTGTGAAAGGGACAAGGCAGAATGAGCGGGCTTGTTCCCTATCGACGTAAGGATATGTATGACCCAACAGAATGAGCAGCAGAGAAACCGCATGTTAAGCCTGCTGCGTGAAGGTGAGCGCCGCATGTTGGTTCAATTAGCCGGCCTGCTGCGTACTACCGCTGATGAAATCAATGCTGAGTTGGAGAGAGAAGAGCTGATGGACTCCTTGGAGCAACCGATCACAGTGGAGTATCTCAACGGTGTGGTGCAGCATCATCTGTTCGAGCGCAAGCATAAGGGTGACATTGCCGTTGCTCAGCAGATTTTGAGTGATTATCAAAGTGAGCTAGAGGCGTTGCAGGCAGCGCAATCGCAGTCAGAACAAAGCGTGACCACCGACGAAGGCAGCGAAGAGCTAAAGAGCCAAGCCTGACGCTGGTGCCCGTTGGCCCTCTCCTACACCATCATGCCCCCATGATGGTGTCCTGTTGCCACTGCCATCCTAATTTACCACCAGCCCCAACAGTTGCCGTGCCGCCGTTTAGCGTGCCGCTTGAGGCGGCATACCGTGTGGTATTTCACTGGGGATAGGGAAGACCTTGTCGTAGATCCAGTTGTAGATAAACGCGTAGACGAGATAGAAAACGACAAAACCAAGGTCAAGTATCAATGCCTCGAACATACTGACGCTGAGCCACCACGCCATGATTGGCAGGGCGACAATCAATAACCCCCCCTCAAAACCGAGCGTGTGCAGCACCCGTTGCCACAAGGTTTTGTGAGTATGTCCTTGATACTTCAAGAGCAATTTATCGACACCGAGGTTGTAGAGGTAATTCCAGAAGGTCGCTAGCACTGAGAAAAACAGTGCCAGTGGCCCCATGTGGTTTAGGCCCACGCCAGTGATCCAGCTAGCTAATGGTGCGGCAATCAACAAGCCAATTAATTCAAAGCCGATGGCATGGCGCAGACGATCATTACGGGTACGCATAAGTCACTCTCTTAATCCGGTATATTTACCAACTGCAGACTAATCTATAGTTTTTTAGCGATAGGTTCACGTTAGTATCCATCGTTAAAGTAGATATATTGGCCAGTGCTTATGAGGAGATCCCGCCCAATGTCGTGTTCACTGGAGCAGCTAAATATCTTGTTAGTGGCAGCCGAAACCGGCTCATTTTCAGCTGCAGCCCGCAAATTAGGTAAGGCGCAATCAGTGGTGAGTGCCGCCATTGCCAATCTAGAAATTGATCTGGCACTTACCCTATTTGATCGTTCAGGTCGTTATCCGCAACTGACGGCAGCGGGTACGCGGATGGTGCAAGAGGCCACTACCTTGTTAGCCCAGCGTGATCGGTTACACGCCATTGCTGGTGAATTGGCGGCAGGGACCGAGTCTCGGCTGACCTTGGCCATTGATGATGACTCCCATCTGCCGTGGTTTGGCACATTGCTAGAGGAGTTTGCAGCCCGTTATCCCAGCGTGGAGTTGGAGCTGCTGTTTCCATTAATGGAGGATGTGGCCGAATTACTGGAAAGTGGCCGTGCGCAACTTGGGATCAGTTATCGGCGTGAGTTACCGGAGCGGGAGATTGCCTCCTGTACCTTGGGGGCGGTCACCTTGCCCTTAGTGGTGGCGCCGAGTCATCCATTGGCTCATAAAACCCCCTTACGAGAGTCTGATTTACAAGGTTCCCGGCAATTGATGGTCACAGGACGGCGTGAGGGGACGGAGCGTCACCGTTTTCGCTTGTCCGCTCAAGTCTGGTGGGTCGAGGGGGACTTGGGAGTGCTGGAGCTGGTCAAACGGGGGCTCGGTTGGGCGGCGATCCCTGAATTTTTGCTTCATCCGTTGTTGGCTCGCCACGAGCTGGTGATCTTATCCCCTGATGTGGTTGCCCCGCCCAAACTAGAGTTGGAACTGCAGTGGCATCGCGCCCGCCCGCTGGGGCAGGCGGGGCGCTGGCTGAAGGAGGCTCTGCTGGCGCGGGTGCCTCGTTAGCCGACCTTACTCGGTCAGTGCATAAGGCAGGGGATGCAGTGAGAGCCGTGAATGCTCCTCTTGTTTAAGGCGAAACTGGGCGTTAGCCTCGGTATCTTTCGGCAACACGGCGGTGAGCCACAGCTGCCCACTCTGTTGCCACGCATTAAGCACCATACCGCTGCGGCGCCAGTTATCACCCAGCTGGATCTCTAGGGTGTCGCCTGCGCTAACCGGCTCGTTAGCGGTGCCGGTTAGCAGGAACAGGGCGCGGTTGTTGGCGCCACGATACTTGGCGCGGGCCACTGTCTCCTGCCCCATGTAGCAACCCTTGGTGAAGCAGATGCCGTCCAGCGCCTGCAGGTTGAGCATCTGCGGGATGAACTCCCCTTGATGTACCGCGGCCATGTGCGGCAGACCTGCCTTGATGTCGAGCCCCCACCAGAGTGACTCATCACCTTGCGCCAGAGCGTCGGCTTGCGGATTGCTCACCAGCAGCCAGCGATCCTGTTCGATCTTCACTGCCATACCGCCGTCAATGAGACCGCTCTGGTCAAGGCCAAACTGCGCGGCGATCCACGCATCGCTGCCCGTACCGGCAATTCCGGTGGCGTGACGCTCATCGGTGGCGATCTCCACCTTGGCGAATATCGCAAACTTTTTCAGCTCTGGTAGCTGGCGATCCAGCACCGAAGGGCTGGTCAGCAGCAACAAGCACTCTTCGAGACAGAGCAAACGGAAATTGCTCCACAACTTGCCTTTGGGGTCGCAGTGGCCGCCGAGGGTTTGCTCTCCTGGGTGCAGCGCGTTGACGTCACAGGTGACCTGACCTTGCAGATATTTGCCGCGATCTTGACCACTGATGCGGGTGATGGCGAGCTGGGTCAAGGCAAAGCGGGTCGGCACGGCAGGCAAAACAGGGGATGGCAGGCTCACGATGATATTCCAGAGAGAAAGTGTGTGAGCTGCATGGTAAAGACGTAACTAATGTTTGTCAGCCGGAAAATCCAGCTGATACCATCCCCTCTGTTCGCTAAGGAGAATGTCATGTTGAGCCCTGTTGAAAAATCCCGCCTGAAGTGGGCTTGCCGCCGTGGCATGCTCGAACTAGATGTGATCTTTATGCCTTTTTTTGAGCACGAGTTTGACTCCCTGAACGACGCGGAACAGCAGACCTTTATCCGTCTGCTGGAGAGCGAGGATCCCGATCTGTTCCGTTGGAGCATGGGCCATGCGGCCCCAGCCGACCCTGCTTTTGCCACCATGATCAAGATGATCTTGGCGCGCAATCAGGCCCGCCACGACCGCCAAGGGTGATCCTATGGTGCGGGTGAGCATGATGGTTCACCCTTCTCGCCGCCAGCGTGCGCTGCTGGTGGCGCTCTACCTGTTGTTGCTTTGGCCCGTTGCCAGCCTCATCAACGGTTGGCAGTGGGCACTGCTAATTCCGGTATGGCTAGTGGCGCTCAGCTTTAGCTGGCACGCGTTGGTTTGGCGCCCGTTTGAGCTGGTGTGGGATGGCCAATGGCTGACATGGCAAGGCTCACGCTATCAGCTCGACCCGCGCAGTCGGATTTTGCCCGGAGTGCTCAGGTTGGTGCTCTGTCCTGAGCCGGTCGATGACCAGCCCATGGGGGCTGCAGCGCAGATGTCACCGCCATTGTGGATCTTCTCCGATGCGCTATTGCCCGAACACTATCGTCAGCTGGCCCGAGCCATCCACTTTTTGCCCATTAGACGCTGATCCCTGTTCCCGTTCTTGCTGCTTGCCGCTCCAGCGAGCTGAGCGGCGATCATGTGGCTGGCGGTATGATGGAACATCACCCATTGCCAAGATCGCGTAGCAACCAAACAGTGCCCCCGCCAAAGCGGGGTCACTGTTTGGTTGCTACGCTTTGCGGGCTGGGAGTCAATCCCGCTCTGGGGTCAGCACGGTCGGCTTAGGGTTTGGCAGCATCTCTGGATAGTCGAGGTTGTAGTGCAGGCCACGGGACTCTTGACGTTGCTGGGCACAGTTAACAATCAGCTCGGCTACTTGCAGCAGGTTGCGCAGCTCCAGCAGGTTGTTGGAGACCCGGAAGTTGGCGTAGTACTCCTGCACCTCCTGCTTGAGCAGGTCGATGCGGCGCTTAGCACGGGCGAGGCGTTTGTTGGTACGCACTATCCCCACGTAATCCCACATCATCAACCGCAGCTCGTGCCAGTTGTGCTGGATCACCACCAGTTCGTCGGAATCCTCCACCTTGCTCTCGTCCCACACCGGCAGGCGCGGCGGCTCCACGCTCATCGGCAGCTTGGCCAGAATATCGGCCCCCGCCTGATGGGCATAGACCACGCATTCCAGCAGTGAGTTGGAGGCCATCCGGTTGGCGCCGTGCAGACCGGTGTAGGTCACTTCACCGATGGCGTAGAGGCCGGGGATATCGGTCTGGCCGTTATTGTCGATCATCACGCCGCCACAGGTGTAGTGGGCCGCAGGAACGATAGGGATGGCCTCCTTAGTGATGTTGATCCCCACCGCTAAGCAGCGCTCATAAATGGTCGGGAAGTGCTTGATGATGAAATCGGCCGGTTTGTGGCTGATATCCAGATACATGCAATCCGCCCCGAGCCGCTTCATCTCGTGGTCGATGGCGCGGGCAACGATATCGCGCGGTGCCAGCTCTGCTCGCTCATCAAACTCCGGCATAAAGCGGCTGCCGTCGGGGCGGCGCAGATAGGCTCCTTCGCCGCGCAGTGCTTCAGTCAGCAGAAAGTTGGGATCATCGGGGTGGAACAGGCTGGTGGGGTGGAACTGGTTGAACTCCAAGTTTGCCACTCGGCAGCCGGCGCGCCATGCCATGGCGATGCCATCGCCCGAGCTCACGTCAGGGTTGGAGGTGTATTGGTAGACCTTGGCCGCGCCACCGGTGGCCAATGCCACGAACCGAGCACGGATCACTTCGACCTGCTCGGCGTTGCGGTTCCAGACATAAGCACCGAGCACCTTGTTGCCCGGCAAATTGAGCTTGCGGGTGGTGATGAGATCGACTGCGTTAAAGCGCTCCATCAGCTGGATATTGGGGTGAGCGCGGACCTGATCGATCAGGGTGAGTTGCACCGCTTTGCCAGTGGCGTCGGCGGCGTGGAAGATGCGGCGATGGCTATGGCCCCCTTCCCGAGTGAGATGGTAGTGGGGCTCGCCATTGGCACTCTCCTCCTGATCGAAGGGGACGCCTTGCTGAATCAGCCATTGGATTGACTCGCGGGCGTGACGAGCGGTGAACTCCACCACCGCGGGGTCACACAACCCAGCGCCCGCGTTGAGTGTGTCGCTGACGTGGGATTCGATGCTGTCGGTCTCGTCGAACACGGCAGCGATGCCTCCTTGCGCATAGAGCGTTGCCCCCTCGCTGATGGGCCCCTTGCTCAGAACGAGGACGTTGGCATGGTCGGCCAAGCGCAACGCGAGGGACAAACCAGCGGCACCGCTGCCAATGATCAGGACGTCACAAAGGTATTCAACAGTGGCTTTCATAAGTATCATTGGCCTGGATTAAGAACTGGCACCATGGTAGCCCAGGTGAGTACATGGATGCAGCCAGCACCACATTTTTTTCATGCCTGCGAACTTTATGGAATTCCTTCTGTCTGAACTTGTGTTGAAGAAGGGCCGACATAGAAAAACGATAATTGAATGGGAGTTTTACGGCTCTGATGACCGACCAGAATCTACTGGATCAACAGCTGGTTGAGCGAGTCCAGCGTGGCGATAAGAATGCGTTCAACCTGTTGGTAAAAAAGTACCAGCATAAGGTGGTCAATCTGGTGGCCAAGTATGTTAGCAGTCCCGGTGACGTGCCCGACGTGGCACAAGAGGCTTTTATTAAAGCCTACCGAGCATTGCCGACATTTCGTGGCGAGAGTGCGTTTTACACCTGGTTGTACCGAATTGCCGTTAATACGGCGAAAAATTATCTGACCTCCCAGGGGCGTAGGCCCCCCAGCAGCGATGTGGAGGCTGATGACGCGGAGTCCTATGGTGGTGGTGAAGCCTTGCAGGAGGTATCAACACCGGAAAACTTGGCGCTGACCGATGAGATTAAGCGCACGGTGTTTGCTGCCATAGAGGCATTGCCGGAAGACCTGAGGACAGCGATCATCCTTCGTGAATTGGAAGGGCTGAGCTACGAAGAGATTGCCGACATCATGGATTGCCCTGTGGGTACGGTTAGATCCCGTATCTTCCGGGCGAGGGAAGCAATCGATAAAAAGCTGCAACCTCTGATCGAGCATTAACTGGGGAAAAACGGGTTAACATATGGCAAATAAAGAGCAACTCTCTGCCCTGATTGATGGTGAGCTGAGTGACATGCTGGCGGATGAGTTGGCGCAAGACGCCAACTTGCAAGAGACATGGGGTCGTTACCACCTGATTGGTGATGTCATGCGGGGAGAGGTGCCGAGTCATCTGCCGCTCGACTTCAGTGACAGCATCATGGCCCGATTAGCGGATGAACCTGCTTTATTGGCGCCCTCAGCGATGAGCAAGCCAGCACTGCCCGCCTCTGATGCCCAGCAGCATGAGATCGCTAACCCCGCCCCCCAAGGTAGACATAACGTGGTGCCCTTGTTTCGCCGAGTGGCCCAGCAGTTGGGTCAGTACGCGATTGCGGCATCGGTCGCGGCGGCAGTGATCTTTGGTGTGCAGTTTTATCAAGGGCAAGATGGGTTGCCGGCCAATCCCGTGCTCAATACGATCCCAGTGGGGGGGAGTGCCACACCGGTGAGTGTTCACTATCCCCAAGATCGCAGCCGAGCAGGCCAGCAGGAATTGACTGAGCAGCAAATGCAGGAGCAGCGCGAGCGAGTGAATGCGTTCTTGCGTGATCATCAGTTGCAACAGCGCCTGCTGCAAGATAAGCAGGCTCAGGAATAACCGAGCGTTAGGAATCACATTGTGCGCCAGTACAGCCGTTTTTTGCTGGCCTCGCTTTTACTGATCGGTGCCAAGGCCTCGGCCGACGATAAGTCGGCCGAGGCCTTGTTGCAGCTGATGCAAAAAGCGGTGCAGCAGCAAAATTTTGAGTTATCTATGGTCAAAGCGCGCCAAGGGCGCTTAGAGCCGATTCGTATTACCCATGGCGTGATCGATGGCAAAGAGGTTGCTCATATGAGTTATCTCGATGGTAAAGCCATTGAATATCTACAGCGTGGCGATGAGTTTACTTTTTTTGAAAATAGCCATGAGCCCTATACCCTCAAACATGCGCGCTTTCCTGGGATTTGGTCGACCCTGGTCAAGATGTCACTGCCCCGCGTACTGCAAAGTTATGACCTAGTACTAGCGGGCCGTAGCCGAGTGGCAGGATTGGTTGCTCAGGTAGTTCGTCTGGTTCCCAAAGAGAGCAGTAAGTATGGTTTCGTGCTGTGGCTTGATGAGCAAAGTCATCTGTTGTTGCGGGTCGATATGGTCGAGCGTGAAGGGACGTTAGTCGAGCAGGTACTTGGCGTTGATTTGGCGTTATTGAATGCCCCCTCTCCTTGGCTAGTCACCCTTTATCAGGGGCAGTTACCTGCGGCATTAGCGTTAGAAGATGCTTACCAAGCACCTCAGCAGCAGCTTAATTGGCATCTCACTTGGTTGCCAGAAGGGTTCAAGGTCTTGTCGCAAGACCGCCATCAATTAGTGACCACTAACGTGCCCGTCGATTACATGATGCTCTCTGATGGGGTGGTGGACTTATCGGTCTATGTGTCCCGCAACGATGATAAACAGGCGGTGCGTCAGCAGCTAATCCGTCAAGGCGCGACCTCATTAGTGAGCTATGTCAACGATGCGGGGATCGAAATCACCGTGGTGGGGGAGGTGCCCGCGGATACGGCCAAACAGATTGCTGAGTCGGTACAGCCAAGAAAAGAGGGATGATAGACATCCTGTGGTCATGGTGCTGGCGTGCGGCCTTTCTGGTGATTAACCCCGAGGATTGATTGTGGATGGTATGAGTGAAGAGGTGGCCACCGTGGTGGCCATTGAGGGCGATTATGCGTGGGTCGCGTGTGAGCGGCGCTCGGCGTGCAGCGGTTGCCAGCAACAATCAAGTTGCGGAACTGGCACGATTGCCAACGCATTTTCGGTGCAAACGCAGCATTTGCGGGTGCGTCTTACCACCACGGTGAGGATTGGCCAACAAGTGAGATTGGGCATCCCACAGCAGAGTTTGCTGCGCGGTGCGGCCTTGGTGTATGTGCTACCACTGCTGTGCCTGTTGCTGGGTGGATTGCTAGGGCAACTTTGGCTGGCGCCGTTACTGGCAGGGGGGGAGGGCATTACTATCCTGACCTCTTTGTTGGGGGGGGCTGGTGGTTTTTTACTGGTACGCTATTACGCTAATCGACTTGAGCAGGAGCGCTATGGCCCGCAGATGCTTGGGGTGCTGGTTCCCGTCCGTTCTCTCTCCTGATTGAATCGGCGCTATTTCTCGGATGCTGGCGACTAAAGAATGGCCGTCAGCTGGGTTATCCAGTAAAATCGCGCCTTCATAACTGACCTTAAACCAATTTTGAGTGACTCTTGCTCGATGAAATACATTCGTAACTTTTCGATTATTGCGCACATCGACCACGGTAAATCGACTCTGTCGGACCGTTTGATCCAGACGTGTGGTGGCTTGTCCGACCGCGAGATGCAGGCGCAAGTGCTTGATTCCATGGATTTGGAGCGCGAGCGCGGCATTACTATCAAAGCACAGAGTGTGACCCTGAACTACCAGGCTCAAGACGGTAACACCTATCAGCTGAACTTTATCGATACCCCAGGCCACGTAGATTTTTCTTACGAGGTTTCTCGCTCTTTGGCGGCCTGTGAAGGGGCGTTGCTGGTGGTGGATGCCGGTCAGGGGGTTGAGGCACAGACTCTGGCCAACTGCTATACCGCCATGGAAATGGAGCTGGAAGTGGTGCCGGTGCTGAACAAGATTGATCTGCCTGCTGCCGAGCCGGAGCGGGTCGCCGAGGAGATCGAAGACATCGTCGGTATCGACGCGGTCGATGCGGTACGCTGCTCCGCCAAAACTGGTCTGGGTGTTGATCTGGTGTTGGAAGAGATCGTTGCCAAGATCCCGGCTCCGGAGGGTGACCCGGACGCACCGCTACAGGCGCTGATCATCGACTCTTGGTTTGACTCCTATTTAGGGGTCGTTTCATTGGTGCGGATCAAACATGGTTCCCTCAAAAAGAACGACAAAATCAAGGTGATGAGTACCGGTCAGGTATGGGGTGTCGACCGGATTGGTATCTTCACGCCTAAGCAGGTAGATACCCAAGGGTTGGGCTGCGGCGAGGTAGGTTGGGTCGTTTGTGGGATCAAAGACATCCACGGTGCCCCTGTGGGCGATACCCTCACGCAGGCTAAAAACGGTGCCGACAAGGCGCTGGCCGGTTTCAAAAAGGTGAAACCTCAGGTCTACGCCGGTCTGTTCCCCATCTCCAGCGATGACTATGAAGCGTTCCGCGACGCGCTCGACAAGCTCTCCTTGAACGATGCTTCCCTGTTCTTTGAACCGGAAAGTTCCACTGCACTGGGCTTTGGCTTTCGTTGCGGCTTCCTCGGGATGTTGCACATGGAGATCATTCAGGAGCGTCTGGAACGTGAATATGACCTGGACCTGATCACCACGGCGCCGACCGTTGTGTATGAGATCGAGCTGACCGATGGCACCACCATCCACATCGATAGCCCAGCCCAGATGCCGGCTATCACCAGTATCAATGAGATGCGCGAACCGATCGCCGAGTGCAATATTCTGTTGCCGCAAGAGTACATGGGCAACGTGATCACCCTCTGTATCGAGAAACGTGGCGTGCAGACCAACATGGTCTATCACGGCAAACAGGTAGCGCTGACTTATGAAATCCCGATGGCGGAAGTGGTGCTCGACTTCTTTGACCGCCTGAAATCCACCAGTCGCGGTTATGCGTCGCTCGATTATGGCTTCAAGCGTTTTGAAACCTCTGACATGGTGCGGTTGGACATCATGATCAACGGTGAGCGGGTTGACGCATTGGCCATCATCACCCACAAGGAGAACGCCCAGTATCGCGGTCGTCAGGTGGTGGAAAAAATGCGTGAGTTGATCCCACGTCAGATGTTCGATATTGCCATTCAAGCCGCCATCGGTAACCAAATCATCGCTCGCAGCACCGTCAAGGCGTTGCGTAAAGACGTGACCGCCAAGTGTTACGGTGGCGATGTGAGCCGCAAGAAAAAGCTACTGAACAAGCAGAAAGAAGGTAAGAAACGGATGAAGTCTCTCGGCCGTGTTGATGTGCCGCAAGAGGCGTTTCTAGCAATTCTCCACGTAGGAAAGGACTAATCGATGGCAAGCACGTTTTCCCTGATCCTAGTGGTGGTCTGTGCCATCACGGGTGTTATTTGGTGTCTAGATAAGGGGATCTGGTCTAAGCAGCGCGCGGCCAAAATTGCGGCGGCTCGCACCCAGAGCGCCGGTCATCTTGATGAGCAGACCTTGGCCAAGGTTGCCCCAGTGCCGGTGTGGATAGAGCAAACCGCAGGGGTTTTTCCGGTTATTACGTTCGTTTTGGTGCTGCGCTCTTTCATCTTTGAGCCGTTTCAGATCCCGTCAGGTTCCATGATGCCCACCTTGCTGGTGGGTGATTTCATCTTGGTGGAAAAATTTGCCTACGGTTTGCGAGATCCGGTCACTAACACCAAGTTTCTCGAAACGGGTGAGCCGCAGCGTGGCGACGTAGTGGTATTTAAATATCCTCTTGAGCCTCGCCTCGACTACATCAAGCGGGTAGTCGGTATGCCAGGTGATCGGGTGATTTATCGTGATAAAGAGTTAATGATCCTGCCTAAGTGTGAGCAACAGGAGGGAAAAACCTGTCCCGGTTACCAGAAGCTCGATACCCAGTTTGAACAGCGGGGGGAGTTTAGCCAGATGGGGGCTCCTCTTGAGCGTTATACCGAGCAGTTAGGCGAGGTGTCTCACCAGACCCTGCGTAACCCATATATGCCGGATATGTCGGATCGTTACTTCCGCCAGCCGGGTGCCGCCGACGATGAATGGATTGTTCCTGAAGGACACTATTTTGTGATGGGCGATAACCGTGATAACAGCACCGACAGCCGCTTCTGGGGCTTCGTCCCCGAGCAGAATCTGGTCGGCAAAGCGGTGGCCATCTGGATAAGCTTTGAATTTGAGCGTGAAGAAGGGGCACTGTTGCCTAGCTGGATTCCGACCAGGGTGCGTTTCAACCGCATTGGCGGAATCACCTGATGAACATCAAGATCAGCAGATTGCAGTCGCGGCTTGGCCACGTTTTTGGTGATCAAGAGTTATTAACTCGGGCGTTGACTCACCGTAGTGCCGGCTCTCGGCATAACGAGCGCTTGGAGTTTTTAGGCGATTCCATTTTGAGTTTGGTGATCGCTGATGAGCTGTTTCACCGTTTTCCGCAGGTCGCGGAAGGGGATCTCAGTCGGATGCGGGCGACCTTAGTGCGTGAGAAGACGCTGGCTGAGATTGGCCGTGAGTTTGACCTAGGGGATCACCTGATCCTCGGCCCGGGCGAACTGAAAAGTGGTGGTTTTCGCCGCGAATCCATTTTGGCTGATACCGTTGAGGCGGTGATCGGGGCTGTCTATTTGGATCGCGATATTGAGACGGTGCGTACGTTGCTGCTTGGCTGGTACTCCAGCCGGTTGGACGACATCAAGCCTGGTATCGAGCAGAAAGATCCTAAGACCCGCCTGCAAGAGGTACTGCAGGGCAGTCGTAAGCCCCTACCGACTTACACCGTGACGAATGTCAAAGGTGAGGCTCACAACCAAGAATTTACCGTTCAGTGCGAGGTAGAAGGCTTGGATGGTCCAATCAAAGGGGTCGGTACCAGTCGCCGTAAGGCTGAGCAGGCGGCCGCACAGCAAGCATTAGAAAGATTGTCGTGACAGCGACTGCTGCAAGAAGACGCACTCTTTCAACACCACAAGCATTGGAAAAACTGTCATGACAGATACCACCTATTGCGGCTTTGTCGCCATCGTCGGCCGCCCCAATGTGGGCAAGTCCACTCTGCTTAACAAGTTACTCGGCCAGAAGGTCAGCATCACCTCGAAGAAGCCCCAGACTACCCGCCACCGGATTTTGGGGATTGATACTGAAGAGAACTACCAGACTATCTATGTCGATACCCCGGGTCTGCACATTGAAGAGAAGCGGGCCATCAACCGCCTGATGAACCGTGCTGCCACCAGTTCGCTCGGTGATGTGGCCATGGTGGTGTTCATGGTCGACGGTACTCACTGGACCAAAGATGATGAGATGGTGGTTGGCAAGCTGCGCCATCTCAAATGCCCAGTCGTATTAGCGGTCAACAAAATCGACAACGTTAAAGAGAAAGAGGATTTGTTGCCCCACCTCGAGTGGCTTGGCCAGCAGATGAACTTCGCTCACATCCTGCCCATCAGTGCCGAGAAGGGCACCAATGTGGAGAAGATCCGCGAATGGGCCAAGGATCTACTGCCGGAGAACGTCCACTTCTTCCCCGAAGATTACGTGACCGACCGCTCCTCCCGCTTTATGGCCTCCGAGATCATCCGCGAGAAGCTGATGCGCTTCACCGGTGAGGAGCTGCCCTATTCGGTGACGGTGGAGATCGAGCGTTTTAAGGTGGAAGAGAATGGCCTCTACCACATCCACGGCCTGATCTTGGTCGAACGTGATGGCCAGAAGAAAATGGTCATCGGCAACAAGGGCGAGAAGATCAAGACTATCGGTACCGAAGCACGGCTCGATATGGAACGGCTGTTCCAGAATAAGGTGCACCTTGAGTTGTGGGTTAAGGTCAAATCAGGCTGGGCGGACGACGAGCGGGCTCTGCGGAGTCTAGGGTATGGTGATGACTGATTGCTGAACCCCGCTTTCGTCATCCACAGTCGGCCCTATCGAGAGACCAGCCAACTGGTCGAGGTTTTCACTCAAGATAGTGGCCGCTTTACCCTCGTTGCGCGTGGTTCGCGCGGACCACGCTCCTCGCTCAAAGGGTTACTGCAACCCTTTACCCTACTTACCATCGCTTGGCGCGGCAAGGGCGAGCTTAAGAACCTCACCCAGGTCGAATGCCCCGATCACTCTCTGCGGCTTGGCGGTGATCGCCTTTTCTACGGCCTCTATCTCAACGAACTGGTCTACTACCTGCTAGAAGCACACACCCCGTTTCCTGAGGTGTTTGATGCTTATGCTCGCGCGATCATGGCTCTTGCACAGGGCGAAAATCCTGAATTGCCCTTACGCCGTTTTGAGTTTTTATTACTACAAGCGCTCGGTTATGCGGTCGATTTTGAGTACACCGCCGACGATGAGTCGCCGATCCAACCCGCTGAGCTATACGGGTTTGAGCGAGAACTGGGCTTTGTCGCTGCAGAGCGGGCACCAGATCATCGCGGCCTATTTCTCGGCGCTCATTTACTGGCGTTTGCCGAAGGTCGGCTTGATTCGCCCTCCTTGCTCCAAGCAGCTAAACGGTTCAGCCGATTGGCGCTGCAGCCTTATCTTGGTCAACGTCAGTTAAAAAGCAGAGAGCTGTTTTTAAACCGTCGACGCTATAACCAGGATTAACTGTGACGGTCATGATAACGATCAGCTGTTTGAGCAAACGTTTGCCCAATAAAGCACGCGCTGTTTTTACATGGCCATGTTGCTTGGTTTATCGTGTCGCGACACTACCTGATTGGGTATCTCCATATCAATGAGCTTGGCTTGTGGTCGGTGACGTTTTGTTCATCGGAGTGGCTAGCTGAGATGTAGCATGGATGTGGAATTTTTTTGAAAGTACAGACAATAGATAAATAGTTTCAAGGAGTTAGTCATGAGTGAGATCTATCTGGGGGTGAATATCGACCACATCGCAACGCTGCGTAATGCGCGGGGTACTCAGTACCCAGACCCTGTGCAAGCGGCGTTTATCGCGGAGCAAGCCGGTGCGGATGGCATCACTATTCATTTACGTGAAGATCGTCGCCATATCACTGATCGTGATGTCGAGGTGTTGCGGCAAACCATTCAAACCAGGATGAACTTAGAGATGGCGGTCACCGAGGAGATGATAGGTATTGCGCAGCGGATCAAGCCTCATTTCGTCTGCTTAGTGCCAGAAAAACGTACCGAGGTCACCACCGAGGGCGGGCTGGATGTGGCAGGTCAGCTTGCCAAAGTCACCGATGCGGTCACTCGTCTCGCTGCCGTTGGTGCCCAAGTGTCACTTTTTATCGATGCCGATCCGCTGCAGATTGATGCCGCTGCCGAGAGTGGGGCACCCTTTATCGAGATTCACACCGGCCGCTACGCTGACGCGACTAACGATGGTGAGCGTAATGCGGAGTTCAAGCGCATCGCCGCGGGGGCGTCCTATGCTGCGGGTAAGGGGCTTAAGGTCAATGCGGGGCACGGTCTGCATTACCACAACGTTAAAACTATTGCCGCGATTCCTGAGCTCTACGAACTCAACATTGGCCATGCCATTATCGGCCGCGCCGCCTTCGATGGGTTAGCTAAAGCAGTCAGTGATATGCGTTTACTGATGCAGGAGGCTAGACAGGGGATTTAAGTCGACTCAGCGGTTGAATATGTATATCTAACATTGCGGCTGTTATCGGATGACAGCTGCATTATCAATAATATATATCAGTTTCCTGATTTAAATGTGTATCTCTCATTAACGATAATCAATGCTGTCAATACGATAAGATAATTAGTGACAATATTAAAACTGTATAATTATGCATGAAATAAAGGCTGTTTTTTTATTTATCCCCTGTTATTGATAATGATGCTGTTAATACCAATGGGGGGGCTAAACGGCACTATGAGAGCTGTCTCTTGTAAGTTTTAATTGATTGTTTTGTTTTTTAAGTAGGATTTTACTGTAGGTCTTTTCCTGTGTGTTTTTTTGAGCAAATCGCTCATTGTTTTTTATTTCATACTGAGTTTTTTTGTGTTGCTTTTTTGATTTATGCGTATGTTTTATATGTGTTTTTTTTTAGATATATAAGAATCAAAATGTATTTGATACAGAGCGTGAAGTCATGGATATTTGTGGTCAGCAAAGACGGGGGCTTGTAAGTTTTTGCTTTTTTCCATTAAAGATAGATAATGGCAACGAGCAAAGTATTCGACGCAACATCTGTCGGTTTGCTTAAGATACTGCCACACCAAAAATCGATCTGGCGTACGATATTCTGAATTGTGATTGCGTAACGTTAGGGTTATTTGGTCTAGCTAGGGTGGCAAACAACTTTATCTACTAGTGATAGTTGATGAAGCACAACAACACACGTTAATTCACGTTAATTTAGGTACAATATAATGAAAGCTAACAAAACTCTGATCGCTATGGGTGTTGCCTCTTTGATGCTGAGCGGTGCTGCAATGGCTCAACAAGGTTCCGGCCAGGTGACTTTCAATGGCGAAATCATCAATGCGCCTTGCTCTGTATCTGCCGATTCTGAGAACCAAGTTGTTGAACTGGGTCAGATCAGTATCAGACAGCTTACCGACGGTGGCCAGTCTGCTGAGAAACAGTTCTCCATCGTTTTGGAAAACTGCCAGATCACTGCTGCTGACGATGCAGTCAAAGTGACTTTCGGCGGCACTGTAGACAGCGTTGAAAATGATCTGTTGGCTATCGGTGGCGGTCAAGCTCGTGGTGCTGGTATCAAGATGTTTGGTGTAAGTGGTGCTCCAGTTGTTCTGGGTCAGGCTACTCCTGCCACTACCTTGACCAATGGTACTAATACCTTGGTTTATGCTGCAGCATTGAAAGGTTATGATGATTCTACCGCTAACCCATTAGTTGCTGGTGCGTTCACCGCGGTAACTAACTTTACTCTGGCTTACGAGTAAATAGCTCTGCTTTAACGTGTGAAAATGCTGTGGTAGCGCTAGCTACCACAGCTTCATATGATCAATTCCTTCCTAATATGTTGCGTCTCAAATATGAAAATTCCAATTTTTGTGTTGCTCGTATTACAGATTGTGATGCTGATGAATGTATCTCATGCTGATGAGGCAATGGATGGAGTAGCAGAGCCAAGCTGTACCTTAGACTTGCTAGGCGATTTTTTGTTACAAAAAGACAGTACTGGACAGTTAAAACTCAGTGGTTGCCAAAAAGAGGGCCCCGTCGACTTTCAATTGCCCGTGATTAAAGTATCCATTAGTGGTGCTGTTAGTGATGAATTGGTGATAGTTAGCCAAGGTGAATACAAAAAGTCATCGGAATACTCTTTTATCATTTCAGATGTTGTAAATAGCCGCATGGAACTAGATGTGGGTTTAGCTAAAAGTGGCGATACTGTTTATGAAAATAATGTTGCATTTTTTGAATTAGATTATATGTAAATGTAATATTTTTACAGATGTTTTTGGGAATACAGTAATGTCTTTTTGAGTAATCTTATGAGCGTTTTAATATTAAAGTCTGTAAGAAATAAAAATTATTTCAATATAAAAAAAATGCTATGCGTATCATGTCTAGTCAGCGTGGTATATAACGTATCTGCAGAAACGGAATTTAATATTGATGCACTGGATGTTGCAGATCAGACAACGATAGATATTAGCCAATTTAAAGATGAGGGCTTTATACTTCCCGGTGATTATTTGTTAGAAATTGAAGTTAACAAAAATAAATTGCCACTTCAAACGATACCTTTCTATGAGGTAGCAGAGCAAAAAGATAAAGGTGGAGTAGCCTGTTTACCCCACGACATTATCCCCATGATGGCATTAACCAAAGAAGCCATTGACAAAATAGATAGCTGGCACCAAGGCGAATGTGCAAATTTGCTGGCGTTGGATGGTGTGATTATTACCAACGACATCGCAAATGGTTTTCTTCGAATCGCGATCCCCCAAGCGTGGATGAAATACAGTGATCCAAACTGGATTCCCCCAGAGCAGTGGGAGTCTGGGATCACTGGCGCCATGATTGATTACAATATCAATGGTCAATTCAACGATGCTAACCAGCAATCCGTAACTAATATAAGTAGTTACGGTACACTAGGGATGAATTACTCCGCTTGGCGTTTACGTGGGGATTATCAAACCAATTATTCTTCGGGTGCAAATAGTCAGCGTTCTTCAAGTGTAAATAGAGTGTATGCCTATCGCCCTTTACCGTATATGGCAGCTAAATTAACCGTCGGTGAACAACAGCTGAACTCGCAGCTGATCGATGGATTTCGTTATACCGGTGTTAATTTAGCGAATGACGAGCGTATGTTACCGCCGAGCTTACAAGGTTATGCCCCTCAGGTAAGTGGTATTGCCAAAACCAATGCTAAAGTGACCATTTCTCAGTCCGGCCGGATTATTTATGAGACGAACGTGCCTGCGGGGCCATTTAGAATTCAGGAGCTAGATAGCTCTGTTCGGGGTCGTTTGGATGTGACTGTCGAAGAGCAAGATGGTAGTCGTAGTTCGTTTCAAGTCGATACAGCGACGGTTCCTTATCTAACAAGACCGGGTTACGTGCGATACAACCTCACCGCAGGTGCCCCCTCTGAAGAGGGTGATTCTGCGCATGATATTCACGGTCCTAGTTTTATTACCGGTGATTTTTCGTGGGGGGTCGCTAACTCTTGGTCTCTTTATGGTGGTAGTTTAATTGCTGGAGAATATAACTCATTTGGCTTAGGTATTGGCCGTGATCTCTATTCTTTTGGCGCTTTCTCTGCTGATTTGACGCGTTCCGTTGCCGACTTACCCGAGCAGTCAACCAAAGCGGGTCAATCATTTCGAGTCAACTACGCTAAACAATTCGATGACTATAACAGTGCTATTACGTTTGCGGGTTATCGTTTTTCCCAGCAAGATTTTATGACTATGCCTCAGTTTCTTAGCAGAAAGGAGCGCTTGGAGAATAGTGATTTTTCGTTCATTGATAACGAGGAAGTGTGGGGTGATAAAGAGTCATATATCATTACGGCCAATAAAACATTTTGGGCCGATGATGCGACTAAAGCACTAACTCTGTTCCTAGATTATAACCACCGTACTTACTGGGATCATGCAGCTGAAGACCGTTATGGTCTATCGCTTAGTAAGTCAGTAAATATTGGAAATATTAATAATATCTCTCTTTATCTGTCAGCATTTAGAACGAAATTAGGGAATTCTCAAGATGATGACAATATTTCGTTTAGTGTTAGTGTGCCATTCGCTGATAGAAAAAGTGTTGGTTATAGCGTGCAATCCACAAATAGTGGTGTGACTCATTTGGCAAATTATCATGATTACAGTCGTCCAAATGATACTTATCAGCTAAGTGCAGGTGTTCAGGCGAATGGTCATGCTGTATCCCGTGGATATTATAGCCATACTAATAGTGTTGCTGCGGTAAACCTCAATGCATCGAGTGTGCAAAGTGAGTTTACCTCTTTAGGCGGCAGTGTTCGTGGCGGAATGACAATGACGGAACATGGTATGGCACTGCATCAGGGTGGTCAACGTGGTGGTACCCGTATGATGGTTGATACCGGCGACGCATCGGGTATTTCGCTTAATAATGGTATGGCAGTGACAAATAGCCAAGGATTGGCAGTAGTTAGTAGCATTACCGACTATCGGAAAAATGACATGCGTATCGATATTGATTTGCTAGAGGATGATGTTGATACCACCGATGGAATTAAAGAAGGGACTTTAATTGAAGGGTCTATCGGTTATGTTAATTTTGATGTTGCAAAAGGTTTTAAATTTCTAGCCAGGGTGGTGTTGCCTAATGGTTCTTACCCTCCCTTTGGTGCTACAGTTGCCGAAGAGTCAGGTCGAGTCAATGCTGTTGTCGATGAGGATGGCATGATTTACCTGACTGGCGTCAAAGGTGGTCAGTCTTTTGATGTTTCTTGGGGAGGGGCTCGTCAATGTAAGATCATAGCTCCACAAGAAATGGCCGATGTTTCTATGAATAAACTCACTTGTAAATGATGGGATAATGATGAAAAAGCTGCACTCTTTGACAACTCTAACCCTGTTAACTGTTTTCTCGTTAAATGCGACAGCGGCTATTGTGCTTGATCGTACTCGTGCTGTTTATCCTGGTGGTGCAAAGTCGATCAGTATCAACATTAAAAATGAGAATCAAACATTGCCTTATTTGGCACAGTCTTGGATTGAAGACTCAGAAGGTAAAAAAATCTCATCGCCGTTTGTTATTTTGCCGCCAGTTCAAAGAGTCGATGCTAATCAAAAGTCGATTGTACGTATTGCAACCGTGCCTGCTGTAGACGCCTTGCCGAAAGATCGCGAATCTATTTACTATTTTAACTTACGTGAGATTCCACCTAAAAGTGACAAGGCAAATATTATGCAGATTGCCGTTCAGTCAAAAATAAAACTATTTTATCGGCCACAACAGATCATCCCAGAACGCAATGCTGTTTGGCAAGATCAAGTGACAATTACTAAGCAAGGCTTAGCGTTACAGATCCATAACCCGACCCCGTATTTTATTACTTACGTTGGTTTGGCCCACCCTAAGGGTAAAGAAAAAACATCGATAAAAGGATTTTCAGCTGTGATGGTTGCACCTAAGTCTGATATGCGGGCTGCGATCCCTGAGGCAGTGGGTAACAACTTCATTATTAGTTACGTAAATGATTATGGTGGTTACATAGATTTAACATATCAGTGCTCTGGCAATAACTGTCAGGTTCGTAAGGGTGAGTAATCATATGTTACGACCAGCCTGTATTGTTAGCTTATTATTTGCCAGCACGGCGATGGCAAATGGTTATGTAACGCCCGTAACTCCCATGAACTATGTTATTGATCTAAATAATTCTAATCTCAGAAATGAGATTGGTTATGTTACGCCAGGCTTTACTTGGGATTTAAACTCTAATTACTCCGGTAATATCACCTGCCCTACTGCTGCTGTACCTCGGTGGTCTCCAGTCTATTATCGTGGGGTGTATATTAGTAATTTGCCCCCAGTAGGTGATGGTTATGTAAGATTAAATGACTTTTTAGATATGAGAGTGCAGATCTGGATTGATGGGAACTTAGATCAATATGTCCAAGTGCCTTTTGATAACAGAAGTAATCTACTTGATAATTTTTGGTGCAATGTTGGTGCTAGTTTCTCGTCTGGTAATTTTCGAAGTGGTAGTGCAGGTATTGTTAGTTTCAGGGTAAGACGGCCAATTATCAATGGTATTCAAATCAGTGATCGGCAGATTGTCGAAATGTATGGCAGAATTGGTCGAACGGTTGAAACCTTTAATAGCATTCCCATGTCACGTATTACGATCAGCTCTGCGTTATTATATGTGCCAGAGCGTTGTGTCATTAATGCCGGCCAGACAATTGAAGTTGAGTTTGGTGATATTCCTACCAGTGGTTTAGATGGCAATAGTTTTGAAAAAACCGTGCCACTGACCTTCAGATGTGAAGGTGGGGCATTTGAAGGTAACGCCTTGAAAATTAGTTTGGGGATCAGTGGCCGGCCTGCCTCATTTAATCAAGACTACTTAGCGACCTCCAGCAATGGTTATCAAGGTAGTCAAATCATAAATAATTTGGGAATTAAATTTAAGCAACTTAACGGTGACGAGTTAAAGTTACGGCAGTTTTATCCTGTAAATATGCAAGGAAATATAGGTGATTGGGGCTTTATTGCGGCCCCCGTTTCCCCTCAAGGAGCCAATATACCTGCAGGCGACTTTTATGCGACAGCAACAATTGTTGCTGCATTCCAATAAGGTAAGGTGAGATGTTTCAAATATGGCTAGTAATATTTTTAGCTTCTTATTCAATGCTGGTTAATGCTGCTGATGAAGGCGTAGAGTTATTAGGTGATACGGTGCGTCTACATGGTCGAATTGTCGAGCGCCCTTGTCTACTTGCTCCTGAATCTGCCACGCAGTCAGTGGAGATGGGCATTGTTGATGTCAAAGAGCTGTATGCTGATGGTAATGGTGAAAAAGTGCCATTTACGATTACTTTGCGTGACTGTAAGCCTGGAATTTTTCGAATGGCAAGGATCGTTTTTAGTGGTACCGCGGATAGTCAAGTGGTAGGCGCTCTTGCATTTTCTGCTGGGTCTGCCAAAGGGGCGGCTATTAGGCTTTATGATCAGGCTGCCGCTCCACTTAATTTAGGTCAAGCATCACCGGGGCATAGCCTAGCTAATGCCACGCAACATGACTTGAAATTTTATGCCGCGGTTGTTGGTCAGCCCTCTGCAATTGCTGCTAGGAATATTCAACCTGGCACTTACAGTGCGGTTACTAATTTTGTAGTGTCTTACGAATAATTAAATATTTTTTTGAGACACATTTAAAAATTCTTTTCCCGGCCAAATTATGATCCCGCCAATATAGTTGGACATCTGGACCCCTTTTTTTAAGCGAGTAAATATAGATTTCTGTTTAGGTGGTATTAATGCAGCAATGAGTGTGGTTGCTATTTTGTTGTTTATTAGTGCCTGCTGACCTATAAAGTTGACTATATTGTTATTCATATCAACTATGAACTTGTTATTCTCTCTTTTGGCATACCCGAATGAGTCAATGTCAAATAAGGTATTTCCTGAACTATCTTTAGCAATAAACTTAGTGACAATGATCTCTCGGTCCATTGTTGTTAATATATTATTCTGCTGGGTCATATCAACCCATTGGTCGGTTGTTCTACAATTACTATGGTACCTAACAGTCGTATCTCGTTTATCATAATTATTAGTTATTTTATCACCAGGATTTTCCATGCTCATAATAACACACTGTAGTTCTTCTAATATCGGGTGCCCGCTTCTTAGTAAAAAAACATTAGTAGATATTTTTTTGTTTTTCTGATCAATGGTCAAATAACTTATTGCCTCTTGCCCAACAAAAATAGAAATATGTCTATTGCTGCTATTAATTTCCTTAATGACCGGGATGATTTTTCTTGTTTCTAAATTTAACTTTTTCTCAGAATTTCTATTTATATAAAATGAGACATTATCAACGTTGATCATTTTTATTTCATCGCGCTCAACTAACGAATAACCTAATAAAGTAAAAAAGACTAATAATATTACGGAGAGAGCGACGATAAGCACTTTTCTTTTTGATAAATAATGATCATACTTTCTTCTAGTGTATTTTTTTGTATCGTCGAGTTGATCAGTTACTATTTTATTTTCTTCATTATTAATAGTGGCTACAGGGCATTCGTCGGTAATCGTTTCTATTGGTGCGCAAAATATATAGCCAACTCTAGGGATAGTATCGATAGCCTCCAATAATCCCAAAGATTCAAACTTTCTTCTCAACGATAGGATTTGTCGATTCAGGTTGGTATCAGTATTATCCTGATTCGGCCATAATGCGTTCAGTAATATTCCTCTAGTAATAACGGTCCCTGCGTCATTACAAAGTAGTTCAAGTAACTCCGCCTCCTTATTACTAAGTTTTATATCCTTTTGTCCTTTGGAGAGCCGAAAGATGGCAGCAGAAAAGAAGATATCCCCTGCTATTTTGTATGTTTTGCTACTCATACGTGACTCACTCTACTGCTAAGGGGGAGATATTTTACCACTATGGTAATGTTATTCAAACGAATCGAAATTAAAAGTGTTTATTATCAACATATTGGGTTTGGCTAACCCAAAGCGAACAATGTTCGCAATATATTTACATATCCAGAAATATTCAAAGATATCCATGATGCGGGGTATGAAGCTCAATGATGTGATAGTGAGGTGATGCTGGCTCATTGTCCCTATTTTGGGGTCTTGGGGTATCTGCGTTGTTTATCGTATTGGCACTCGCAGCATGTCACATTCCCTTTTATTACCTGTGTTTGCGGAGCGATGAACACCATCACTGGTGAGATGAGCTGAGGCAGCAACATAAGTAACTATCGGCGCTTGGTGCAGAAAATAAATAGCTGTTGTGCTATTCCACTGCCGAGTGCGGACCTGAAAGGGTGCGACAGAATATGGTGTGTGCAGGGTTTACCATGAGTTGTTGGTAATGTTTTCGTTGCGGTTTGAAGCTGTCATCGAGTGTAGGCCACGGTTGCCAATGGTCTGGCACCATAAAGCTGGGTAAGGCGGCGCGGACCCAAGCCGCTAGTTCGCTGCAGGAAATTGGCTCGTTATGCCAGTCGATAAACGCAGCGGGTCGCTCCCCCCACTCTTCACTGGGGATTGGCACGACTAACGCACGGGCGACGGCGGGATGATCGAGCAGTCGCTGTTCGATGGTCTCGGGTTGGATATTCTCCCCGCCCGAGATAAAAAGGTTGTCGAGTCGCCCTTCCACCAGCAGCTCACCTGCCGCAGTGAACCGCCCCTTGTCGCGGGTATGAAACCAGCCTTCGCCATCGAGGGGCAGTTCCAGCCCACCCGCCCGGTAGTAACCGGCAAACAGAGTGGCGCCGCGCACGCAGATCTCCTGCTCCTTGATGCACACCTCCCGCCCCGGCAGTGGTTTACCAACCACACCTGCCTCGCCGGGTACAGCGGTGCAGACCTGACTGCCCATTTCGGAGAGGCCATAGCTTACCTTGGGGACCAGCCCCATGGCGCAGAGGCGATGTACCAGCGGCTGCGGAATGGCAGCGCCACCGAGCAGCAGTTCGCGCAATCGGGTGCGGGCCGGGTCAAAGCCCGCTGCCAGCAGGCGCCAGAGCTGAGTCGGTACCAAGGAGGCGTGAGTGATGGGTTGACACTCCAGCCGCTCCTTGAGGGGCCGTTCACGCTGATCCAGCACTAGCGTTGCGCCCGCCAGAAAGACCCGAAACAGGATGGCGTAGCCGCCGATATGAAACAGCGGCAGTGAGAGCAGCCAGCCGCAGGCTTCATCAAGCGGGATCAGACTGGCAGAGCCGCGGGCCGAGGCGAGATGGTGGCTCAGCCGATGCACCACCGCTTTGGGCGTGCCGCTGGAGCCGGAGGTGAGGATCATGTTGCTGAGCTGGGTTGGTGTCAGCAGCCACGCCTCCTCACTTGCAGGCAATTCGCGCGTGAAGTCGAGCGGCAAGGGTAGCCAGTTTCCTGGCGGGATCTCCCCTGCTGACCAGAAGGCGTCAGCATCGAGCTGCACTGCTAGCTCGCGCTGCTTTGTAACGGGGAAGGCGGGGTTGAGCGGGCAGAACACCACGCCGCTGCGCACGCAGGCCCACGCCAGCAGCACATCTTCCAGCGCACCGCGCACCACCGCCGCCAGATGATTGCCACGGCGTACCCCATACCGTTCCAGCTGTTGGCTCACGCTGTTGAGGCGGGCATCGAGCTGGCGGTAACTGAGGGGGGAGGTGGTATGGATGGCAATATGGTCGGGAGCGGTGATGGCCCAGTGGCGTACTGGGCACGGTGTTGGTTCGTGTGAGTGGGAAGGGTTAATCACGGTAATACAGCTGCTCCAGCCGGCTCAGATCCGGTTTGCCATCATCCCCCAGCAGATTGCCTGCCATCCAGCGGCGGGTATCGAGACCCGGCGCCTGATCCGGCGCCCATTCACCGGCCAGACGTGTGAGCTGGTTTAGGCCCAGATCCGATTCGAAGCAGGAGGAGATGATCACCTTGAGCCTGAGTTCGTGGGCGCGAGCGAGCAGTGCTTCGCAGTTGGCTAGCGAGCCGAGTAAGGTGGGTTTGAGTACCAGCGCGCGCAGCTGCGGGATCGGCTCCCATGGCTTGCCTTGCGCCAGCAGCTCATCCAGCGCCACCGGCATGCCGGTGCGGTTAGCGACAAAGGCGATGTCCGCGAAGTCGGCGCAAGGGTCTTCCAGATACTCGATGCGATTGGGGTCGAGATGGCTGCAAAAAGTCCAAGCCTCTTCGCGGGTCCAGCCCTGATTGGCATCCAGCACCAACTTTAGCGCAGGCATCCGGTCAAACAGCAAGCGGATCAACGCCAATTCATCCCGCATCGGGTAGCGCGCCACTTTCAGCTTTGCTTTGGTTGGCGAGCGGTGTAGCCACTCTTTCCAGTTGCGCAGCAGCTCTTGCGGTGAGCCTTGAATGAGGGGATAGGGCTCGGGTAACGGGTTGCTCTGCTCGGGCCACTGGCGGCGTGCGCAGTCGAGACCAAATTGCACCGACGGCAGCGCGGGGCTGGGGATTTCTCCCGCGGCCAAGGCTGCCAGTGCGGCAAGGGCCTCTGTTTCTGCCTGTTGCAGGCTCTCTGTCGAGAAGCCGGGCAGGGGGGCGATTTCCCCCCAGCCGTCATTGATGCGCACCAACAACCCTTCTCGCACCACCTCCACCTTGCCGTGAAAGGTCTGAGGCTGAGTAAAAGGCAGTTGATAGCGATAGAGGGCGAGTGTCATCAGGGATTCCGCTTGTATTTGGAGAAGTCGGGACGGCGTTTCTCGTTAAATGCGTTACGCCCTTCCTGACCCTCTTCGGTCATGTAAAACAGCATGGTGGCATTACCCGCCAGCTCCTGCAACCCTGCCTGACCATCACAGTCAGCATTGAGGGCGGCTTTCAGGCAGCGCAGCGCCATCGGGCTGTGTTGCAGCATCTCGCGGCACCAGCGCACGGTCTCTCGCTCCAGTTCCGCCAACGGCACGACGGTGTTGACCAGCCCCATGTCGAGGGCTTGTTGGGCATCGTACATGCGGCAGAGGAACCAGATCTCGCGGGCCTTCTTCTGGCCGACGATGCGAGCCATGTAGGCAGCCCCCCAGCCGCCATCGAAGGAGCCCACTTTCGGGCCAGTCTGGCCAAACTGGGCGTTGTCGGCGGCGATGGTCAGGTCACACATCATGTGTAGCACGTGGCCGCCACCGACCGCGTAGCCGGCCACCATGGCCACCACCGGTTTTGGGCAGGTGCGGATGTCGCGCTGGAAGTCGAGCACGTTGAGGTGGTGAGTCCCCTCGTCATCGCGGTAACCACCGTAGTCGCCACGGATCTTCTGGTCACCGCCGGCGCAGAAGGCTTGCTCGCCAAAACCGGTCAGGATGATGGTGCCGATCTGATCGTCATAACGGGCATCGGCCAGCGCCTGCAGCATCTCTTTGACGGTGCGGGGACGGAAGGCGTTGCGTACCTGGGGGCGGTTGATGGTGATCTTGGCAATGCCATCACCGGACTTGTGATAGAGGATATCTTCGTAACCGGCGGAGCAATCACGCCACTCGGCGGGGGCATAAAGTTCCGCTTCAGTCATTGCTTCAATCATGACGCTTCTCTTCTTCTTGTTGTTGTTGGTTGACCCACTCCGCGAGGAGCCGGGCAAAGTGATCAGGCTGATGGGCGTGCAGATTATGGCCGCCCTCCAGCACCAAGTGGTTGATTCTGCGATGTTGCTTCGCCAGCTGGCAAGCCAGCTGATGGAATTTGCGATCCCGTTTGCCACTCACATAGGTGACCGGCAGCGGGCCCGCCATGAGCCAGGGGGCGAGATCCGGCTGCTTGCCGAGCGAGGTGGTACGCAGCATGGCTGCGATGGCGCAGGCCTGATTGCCAAGGCGACGAGCTATCTGCCGGGCCCGTTCTATCTCGTCGAGATCGGCAAACACCCCTTGCCGATACCAGTCGTCGAGCACTTCGGCCAGCCGCAACATTGAGCGCTATCTGCTGGCGGGTTATTCGCTGGGGGGGCGACTGGCCCTCTACCACGCCAGCCGCGAGCCTGCTGGGCTGCGGGGACTACTGCTGGAGAGCTGCCACCCAGGGCTGCCGGCCAGTGAGCGGGCCACCCGCATCCTGCACGATGAGCAGTGGGCAAAACGCTTCGAGCGCGAGCGGCTGGCCGAAGTGCTCG
>NZ_PGGC01000050.1 GCF_002795305.1 Aeromonas cavernicola | reverse complement strand
CGATGAAAGAGACCCTGCCCAGCTATGAAGCCATGCTGCCCGTGCTGTTGATGAGCTTGGCCGATGGCATCACCCGTCCCCTGCGTGAAGTGCATGAGCGGGTTTGCCGCCACTACGCCTTTAGCGCCGAGCAACTGGCCGACACCCTGCCAAGCGGCCGCCAAACCACGGTGCGCAGCCGAGTGGGCTGGGCCAAGACCTATCTGGTCAAGGCGGGGTTAATCAGCCAACCCCAACGCGGCCAGTGTCTGATCACCGAGCGGGGCCGCGCGGCGCTGGCCTCGGGGCAGACCATCGACAATCGCTATCTGGCCCAGTTCTCTGAATTTAACGACTTCTACGAGACCGATGGCCTGTCGCGCAAGGAAGCAGCGGCATCTTTGGCCGATCTGTTAACCGATAGTCCCTCTGGCTCTCAGACCAGTGATGATGCTTATGGCCTATCGGCAACGCCACAAGAGCAGATCGAGCAGGCGCTGGCCGCCATCAATCAGGCGTTGGCCGACGATCTACTGGCCGAGATCTTGGCCCTCTCCCCCCGTTTTTTCGAGCAGCTGGTGGTCGATCTGATGGTGGCCATGGGCTATGGCGGCAGCCAGCAGGATGCTGCCCACACCACCCGCTACAGCAGCGATGGCGGCATCGACGGCATTATCAAAGAGGATCGGCTGGGGCTTGACTCCATCTACCTACAGGCCAAGCGCTACACCGATAAAACCGTCGGCCGCCCCGAGATCCAAGCCTTCGCCGGCGCGCTGGATCTGCACAAAGCCCGCAAGGGGGTCTTTATCACCACCTCCGGCTTTAGCCGCGAGGCGCAGGAGTATGTCGGGCTGATTGAGAAGCGCATCGTGCTGATCGACGGCGCCCACCTCGCGGCCCTGATGATCGAATATGGCGTCGGCGTCACCACCCGCCAGACCCTTACCATCAAGACCCTGGATTCCGATTACTTTTTGGAAGAGTGACGACCATGGCAACCAAGATTTCAGGTGATGTAACAGGTTTCGAAAGCCCGCCAGCACCAGTAACCCTGTGGTATTCTGCGCCCATCAAAAACGCAGGGTATGCAGATATGGTTAACCTTCATCGCGTCTTGCGTCTTTAGCTCAACTCAAGCTCAACTCACCGATTTGGAAGACACCGTGAAAGATATTGAAAAGCAATTTTTCGACGAACTAGAGAAAAAGCTCTGGACCGCCGCCGACAAGCTGCGTTCTTCTCTGGATGCCTCGCGTTACAAGCATGTGGTACTGGGTCTGATCTTCCTGAAGTATGTGTCGGATGCCTTTGAAGAACGGCAGACCGAGCTCAACACCCAGTTTCGCGATCCCGACCATGACTACTACATGGATCCGGCTGATTTCCCCGATGACTACGAGGCCGATATCGCCGCCGAGCTGGAGGTGCGCGACTACTACACCGAAAAGAACGTGTTTTGGGTGCCTTTTGAGGCACGCTGGCAAACCCTGCGTGATCTAGCCCAGCTGCCACCTGGCGAACCCTTGCCTTGGAACGTGCCGGGCAAAGACACTCCCGAAAAGATGCGCACCGTCGGTTGGCTGATCGACAACGCCATGGAAGCGGTGGAGCGCGAGAATGGCAAGCTCAAAAATGTGCTCGACAAAGAGTTCGCGCGCACCGAAATAGAGAGCCACAAGCTGGCAGATCTGATTGCCCACTTCTCTGCCACTAACTTCAGTCAGCCCAGCTACCACGGGCAAGTGCTGAGCCTCAAAAGCAAAGATATCCTCGGCCATGTCTACGAATACTTCCTCGGCCAATTCGCCTTGGCCGAAGGCAAGAAAGGCGGCCAGTACTACACGCCCAAGAGCATCGTTACCCTGATCGTCGAGATGTTGCAGCCCTTCAAGGGCCGGGTGTACGACCCGGCTATGGGCTCGGGCGGCTTCTTTGTGCAGAGCGAGGAGTTTATCGCCGAGCACGGCGGCAAAGTTGCCAAAGGCAAAACCGGCCAGATCAGCGTCTACGGCCAGGAGAGCAACCCCACCACCTGGAAGCTGGCGGCCATGAACATGGCCATTCGGGGCCTCGACTTTAACTTCGGCGGCCAGCCCGGCGATACCATGCTCAATGACTTGCACCCCGACCTGCGCGCCGACTACGTGATGGCCAACCCGCCCTTCAATATGAAGGAGTGGTGGAGCGCTAAGCTGGATAGCGACCCGCGCTGGATCGCCGGCACGCCGCCACAAGGCAACGCCAACTTTGCCTGGTTGCAGCATATGCTCTACCACCTCGCCCCCACTGGCAGCATGGCGCTGCTGCTGGCCAACGGCTCGATGAGCAGCAACACCAACAACGAGGGTGAGATCCGCAAAAAACTGATCGAAGATGGCTATGTGGAGTGCATGGTGGCGCTGCCCGGCCAGTTATTTACCAACACCCAGATCCCCGCCTGCATCTGGTTTTTAACCCGCGACAAAGCCAACGGCTTCAATCTCGACAAGAAAAAGCGCGACCGCCGTCGTCAGTTCCTATTTATCGACGCCCGCCAGCTTGGTTATATGAAAGATCGGGTACTGCGCGACTTCACCGTGGATGACATCAAGAAGATCGCCGACACCTTCCACGCTTGGCAGCATGATGAGGGCTACGAAGACATACCGGGTTTCTGCTATTCAGCTTCGCTGGACGACATTCGCAAGCACGAGCATGTGCTGACGCCGGGGCGTTATGTGGGAGCACAGGCGCAAGAGGAGGACGGCGAAGCCTTTGCCGACAAGATGGCCCGGCTAACAACCCAGTTGGCGCAGCAATTTGCCGAAAGCGCCACGCTGGAGGAGGAGATTAAGAAGAACTTGGCGGGATTGGGGTACGGACTATGAGCGATGCACGCACAGCCATTGTGACGAGACCGTTCGATCCGGAAACGACCGAGCAGCCCTTTGGCAAGCGTTGGGGAGGGGACGTATTCATGCTGACAGAGGCGCATCTTGCCGCCCTGCAAGCCGGCAAAGCCATCGCGCTGGATGTGATGAACGAGTACCTCTGTTTTGTGGTACTGGAGAAGCAGAATAATGGCCAATAAAGTGACTGAGCCCGCCAGCTATCGTCAATGGCTGAGCGACCTTAAAACCCGCTTCCGCCAAGTGCAGCTCAAAGCCGCCGTGGCAGTGAACACCGAGTTGCTCCAGTTTTATTGGGGGCTGGGTGCCGACATCCAAGCCAAGCAAGCGGCCCAAGCATGGGGCAGCGGCTTCTTGGAGCATCTCAGCCAAGATCTGATGCAGGCATTCCCTGAGATAAAAGGGTTTTCACTGCGCAACCTTAAGTACATTCGCCAATGGCACAGCTTTTGGGCTAGCAGTGCAATTGGGCAACAGGCTGTTGCCCAATTAGTCAGCATCCCCTGGGGCCACAACCTCACCATCATCAGCAAATGTCAGCGCCATGCCGAAGCTTTGTATTACGTGCAGCAAACCCAAACCCACGGCTGGAGCCGCAGCGTACTCACCCACCAGATCGAAAGCGGCCTCTGGCAGCGCGATGGCAACGCCCTGACCAACTTTGCCCACACCCTGCCCGCGCCGCAATCTGACTTGGCTACCCAAGTGCTCAAAGACCCTTACGTGTTCGACTTTTTGTCACTCACCCCCGAGCACACTGAACGCGAACTGGAACGGGCCTTGATTGACCACATCACCCATTTTTTGCTGGAACTGGGGGCAGGCTTTGCCTACATGGGGCGGCAGGTGCCCCTGCAAGTCGGCGAGCGTGAATTTTTTCTCGATTTGCTCTTCTACCATGCCCGCCTGCACTGCTACGTCGTGGTGGAGCTGAAAACCGTGGACTTCGAGCCCGAGTTCGCGGGCAAGCTCAATTTCTATTTGAAAGCGGTGGACGAACAACTGCGCAATGAAGGCGATGCACCCACCATCGGCCTGTTGCTGTGCAAAAGCAAAGACCGGCTGGTGGCGGAATATGCCCTGTCCGACATCCAGAAACCACTCGGTCTGGCCACCTATACCTTGTCGCACACCCTGCCCGAAGCCCTGCGCGACAAACTGCCAAGCATTGAAGCGCTGGAAGTGGAGCTGGCGGCTGATTTGGGGGAGCGCAATGAATAGCAACATGGCCCGCCTGACGGCGCAGTTGGCGCAGCAATTTGGTGAAAGCACCAAGCAGGAAGTTGAAATCAAGAAGAACTTGGCGGGGTTGGGATATGACTTCTAAGGCAGTTTCAGAGTTCGCCGCAAGAACGGCCATTGGACCATTCGGCTCAAGAATGAAGAGTGATGCTTATACCTATTCAGGTGTTCCAGTTATTCGTGGAACCAACCTAACAGGAGGCAAGGTTTTCTCTGGGGAGTGGGTCTATGTTTCGGAAAAGACTGCGGATGACTTGTCAAATTGCTGTGTTTATCCTGGAGATCTCGTCTTTCCTCATCGTGGCGCTATTGGTGAAGTAGGGATAGTTCCAGACCAGTTCCCTAGGTATGTAATGTCGTCGAGCCTGATGACACTTTCCTGTGATCGTTCCAAGGCAGAACCTGACTACATTTATTATTTTTTCAAATCGGCCGCTGGGCGCCACGAATTGCTCAAGAATGCTTCGCAAGTTGGTACTCCTGGCATTGGTCAACCGTTAAGTACTCTTCGATCCATTGAAGTCCCGCTTCCTCCACCAAGTTCACAGCGAGTCATCGCAAAAATCCTTGGCGACCTCGACTCAAAAATCGACCTCAATCGCCGTATCAACCAAACCCTTGAAGCCATGGCGCAAGCCCTCTTCAAATCGTGGTTTGTCGATTTCGACCCGGTCAAAGTCAAGATCGCCGCCAAAGCCGAAGGCCGCGACCCGCTGCGCGCTGCGATGAGCATTATCAGCGGTAAGGCCGAGGTTGAACTCGATACGCTGCCGCCCGAGCAATACCAGCAACTCGCCGCCACCGCTGCGTTGTTTCCTGATGCGATGGAGGAGTCGGAGTTGGGGGAAATTCCGAAGGGGTGGGCTTTCAAGTCAGTAGCTGACATTGCGGAATTTACCACTGGGAAGGTTGAGGTCTCGTCATTGACTCAGGACCTTTACATTTCCACGGAAAATATGCTTGAGAACAGGGCTGGTATTACTCGTGCTACCTCGTTGCCATCTGTGGCTACAGTTCCGAACTTCAAGGTGGGGCATGTTCTTATCTCCAACATTCGTCCGTACTTCAAGAAAATTTGGATGGCACGCTTTGACGGTGGGCGCTCCGCAGATGTGCTGGCATTTAAGCCTGCTGATTTTCAGTGGACTGAGTTTGTATACAACTTGATGTACCAAGATGCGTTTTTTGAGTTCATGACCCGTACAGCCAAAGGCGCCAAGATGCCACGTGGGGACAAAAACGCCATTATGGGTTGGAGGTTTCCATGTCCAGACGAGCCTCTAATGGTTGCGTTTTCAGCTAAGTTAAGGCCGCACTACGCTTACATCGACAGCCTGAGATCGCAAAATAAATCCCTTTCTGAGCTTCGCGACACCCTTCTCCCCAAACTGCTCTCCGGCGAGTTGTCCGTCAAAACACTCGCCGAATCCACCGGGGCCGCCTGATGGACATCAAAAAGCTACGTGAAAACAAGCTGATCGTTGATAAGGTCGAGGAGGCATTACAAGCGGCGTATGCGTCTAATCAGGAATTCAACGCCGTGCTGGATGAGGCTGAACCGCTGACATTCAGGAGCCTGCGCGACCCGGAGCATGAATATCTGGTGAAGGTGAGCGATGCCCTGTACTGGGTGGAACGTGACGCCTATCTGGATGAGTTGGATCACTGGGAGGGGCAGTGCCAGGTTAATCAGCACGAGGCTGCTACAGCCTTTATCAAGGACTCGGATCAACAAGCTGTGTTTCTTGATTTGGTGGATGCGATTCGGTTTGGGCGGATTGCGCCTTTTGTCGGTGCCGGACTGTCCAAAGCTTGTGGTTATCCGATGTGGGGCGAGGCCCTACGCAAGATCGCGCAAAAGCTGGATGGTCTAGGGGTGCAGGACATTGAACCGCTGATGGCGCAATACGACTACCTGCAAGCCGCCCAAGTGCTACACGATGCGGCAGCCCAGCAGGTACAGCATTTCATCAAGACCGAATTTCGTCAGCGCGGCACGATTACCGGACCAGTTACACTGCTCCCTCAGCTTGCCCACGGCTGCATAGTTACCACCAATTTCGACACAGTCATCGAAGACTTGTTCAAGGAAAAAGGGGATTCATTAGACGGCTACATGTACGGCACCCAGGCCGGTAACAATTTTGTGCAGCGCTTGTTGCGTGGTGAGCGTTGCATCCTCAAGCTGCATGGCGACGCCGGGCAAGCCAACACCCATGTGTTCACGCAAGCGCAATACCAGGCGGCCTACGGAGAGGCTGGTGGCACACCTATCGCATTCCAGAATCAGTTACCCAGGGCGCTGCGGCAAATTTTTATCAGTCACTCACTGTTATTTCTGGGTTGTAGTCTAGAGCAGGACAAGACGCTTGATCTGTTCAAGTCTGTAGTGGACGAGGGGGCATTTGAAATTCCGGATCACTTTGCCCTACTGAACGAGCCCGCCACACCGCAAGAGCGGGCCCGCAAGGAAGACCGTCTGTTGCAGTTGAAGATTCGGCCACTTTGGTACGCCACTCCCGAAGGTGCCGATGGCAAGCCGGATCACAGCTTGCTGGATCAGGTTCTTAGGCTTGCCATTGCCGTGGCACACAAGCAGGTGGTGTTTGGATGAAACCCATCAAACCCTGGCTCTCGTTTGCAGACCAATTACAGCAACCGCAGGATTGGCCAAGGCGTTTCCTGTATTGGCCAACCAGCGGATCTCATTGGCTGACGTTGGGGTATTTGTGGAGTGGGAAAAGTGGGCGCTATGGCCATAAGTGATGCAGACATGAGAACCGACGCGTACACAGGGTGCAGAGGCGTCGGTCGTATTGAGGCAAGTGCTAGAGCGCCGGTGGGCATCCGTCAAGCAGGACATTCCCCGCTACATAACACCACGGTAACGCACAAGCAGGGTAACGGCGAAGAGAGGGAGCAATTGTGCTGAACGAACAACAACTCGAAGAACTGTGCATCGGCTGGTTTCAGGAGGCAGGCTGGCGCTTTGCCCACGGCCCAGATATCGCCCCCGACAGCAGCGCCCCCGAGCGCACCGACTACCGGCAGGTGGTGCTGCGCGAGCGCCTACTGACCACGTTGGCCCGCATCAATCCGCATATGCCGCCCTCAGCCTTGGATCAAGCGGTACATGCACTCTTGTCGGTAAGTGAACCACAGATGGTGGTGCGCAACCGCAGCGTGCATCGCCTGCTGCTCAGCGGGGTGATGGTTGAGTTTGCACAGGGCGATGAGAAGAAGAGTGACCTGGTGCACTTCATCGATTTCGCCCAACCCAGCAACAACGACTTTCTGGTGGTAAACCAGTTCACCATCACCGGCACCAAGCAGCCACGCCGCCCAGATGTGATTGCGTTTGTGAACGGCCTGCCGCTGGCCGTGGTGGAGCTGAAGAACCCCGCCAATGAGCAGACCGATGTGTGGGACGCTTTCAATCAGTTGCAGACCTACAAGGACGAGATCGGCGACCTGTTCAACAGCAACGCTGCGCTGGTGGTGAGCGATGGCTGGACGGCGCGCGTGGGTTCGCTGACCGCCAATGCAGAGCGGATGCTGCCTTGGCGCACCATCGCCAACGAAGACGACCGGCCTCGCCTACAGATGGAACTCGAAACGGTAGTGCGCGGCTTCTTCAAGCCGGAATTGTTCTTGGACTACGTGCGCCACTTCGTGCTGTTCGAGCAGGATGGCGATGCCATCATCAAAAAGATCGCGGGCTATCACCAGTTCCATGCCGTGCGCGAGGCGGTGCGGGCCACGGTGATTGCCACGCAGGAAGCCGATAAGGGCTTGCCGGCGGTAGACGAAGAACGGGCTACCTATGGCAAGGTGGTTAAGCCGGGTTCACGCAAGGCGGGCGTTGTTTGGCATACCCAAGGCTCGGGTAAGAGCATCACCATGGCTTGCTACGCAGGCAAACTGCTGCAACAGCCCGAGATGAAAAATCCCACGCTGGTGGTAGTGACGGACCGTAACGATCTGGACGGCCAGTTGTTTGCCACCTTCAGTGCTGCCAGCGATCTGCTCAAGACCATCCCGGTTCAAGCCGGCGACCGTGATGAGCTGCGCGAAATGCTGGCATCCCGCGAAGCCGGCGGCATCATCTTCACCACGGTGCAGAAGTTCGCGCTACTGGAGGATGAAGAGACACATCCACTGCTCTCTGGCCGCACCAATATCGTGGTGATCTCGGACGAGGCTCACCGTAGCCAGTACGGCACCAAGGGGCGGCTGGACACTAAGACTGGCAAGTACGTGTTCGGCTATGCCAAGCACCTGCGCGATGCGCTCACGAACGCGACTTTCATCGGCTTCACCGGTACGCCGATTGCGCTGGAGGACAAAGACACTCGCGCGGTGTTTGGCGATTACGTCAGTATCTACGACATTCAGGATGCGGTGGACGATGGCGCGACGGTGCCGATCTTCTATGAGAGCCGATTGGCCAAGCTTGATGTGAACCAGGCCGAAATCGACACGCTCAACGAGCAGGTGGAAGAGGTCGTCGAAGACGAAGAGGACATTGCGAACCGCGAGAAAACCAAGAGCGAGTGGGCGGCCTTGGAAAAGTTGGTGGGTTCGGAGCCAAGGCTTCAGCAGGTGGCCCGAGATCTCATCCAACACTTCGAGGCACGCGTCTCGGTGGTTGATGGTAAGGCGATGATTGTATCCATGAGCCGCGACATCTGCGCGCAGCTTTATAACGCCATCGTTGCGCTGCGCCCTGAATGGCACAGCAGCGATCCTGATAAGGGAGCGATTAAGATCGTGATGACGGGATCGGCCGCTGACAAGCCGCTGTTACAACCGCATCTGTATAGTAAGCAGGTGAAGAAGCGGCTGGAGGCGCGCTTTAAGGATGTGAGCGACCCGCTCCGCTTGGTGATCGTGCGTGATATGTGGCTGACGGGGTTTGACGCGCCTTGTTGTCACACCATGTATATCGACAAGCCCATGAAGGGCCACAACCTGATGCAGGCCATCGCCCGCGTCAACCGGGTTTTCAAGAACAAGCCGGGCGGTCTGGTGGTCGATTACATCGGTATCGCCAACGAGCTGAAAGCTGCGCTCAAGACTTACACCGATGCCAAGGGCAAGGGCGACCCGACGCATAACGCAGCCGAAGCACTGGCGGTGCTGCTGGAGAAAATGGACATCTTGCGCGGCATGATGCACGGTTTTGACTACGGTGCGTTCGAGACTCAGGCTATTCCGCTGCTGGTGCCAGCAGCTAACCACATCCTCGGGCTCAAAGACGGGAAGACACGCTTCCTCGACACCATGGTGGCGGTGGCCAAGGCCTTCTCGCTGTGCGGTACGCTGGACGAGGCGGGGGCTCTGCGCAAGGAGATCGCCTTCTTCTCAGCCATCAAGGCGGCCATTGCAAAGTTCACCACCGTGGACAAGAAGCGCAGTGACGCTGAGAAGAACAGCGCGCTCAAGCAGATCCTAGACAATGCCATCATCTCGGATGGTGTGGCCGATGTGTTCGCGTTGGCAGGGCTGGACAAGCCGAATATCGGGCTGCTGTCCGACGAGTTTCTCGAAGACGTCCGCCAGATGGACAGCCGCAACTTGGCGGTGGAGCTGCTGGAAAAGCTGCTGCGCGATGAGATCAAAGCACGAACTCGCAACAATGTGGTGCAGGAGAAAAAGTACGGTGACCGGCTGCTAGAAACGTTGCGCAAATACCATAACCGCGCGATTGAAACCGCTCAGGTCATCGAAGAGCTGATCCAGATGGCCAAGGAGTTTCAGGCCACCCTGGCGCGGGAAGTTGCGCTGGGACTCGGCCATGATGAAATCGCCTTCTACGACGCACTGGCTAATAACGAAAGCGCTGTGCGTGAGTTGGGCGACGAGGTGCTAAAGAAGATAGCCACCGAGATCACCGAAAAGCTGCGTGCCAGTACCACAGTGGACTGGCAAGTCCGTGAAAGCGTGCGAGCCAAGCTCCGCATTTTGGTGCGGCGATGCTTGCAGAAATGGCGGTACCCCCCAGACCAGCAACCTGATGCTATAGAGATGGTCCTGAAGCAAGCAGAAGTATTATCAAACGCTTGGAGCCAGTAAACATAGTTGGGGGCTGGCATTAGCCCCTTTGATCTCGGCGAATACTCAACATGCAGGATGTGCGAGAGAGGCCCAGCATTGTAGGGTGTAATGAACAACGTGAATGATACCGCCACCTCACCGCAACATGGCCGAACGGAAGGTGCAAAAGTGGTGCAATGCGCTTCGCTTATTGCACCCTACGTTGCTGCCCCGCATTCAAGCCGAGCGGGCCTCCGCCAAACCGCGCCAACGGGCAACCCAAAAATCCGCGTCGTAGGGTGTAATGAACAACGTGAATTACACCGCCACATTATCGCCACCTCACCGCAACATGGCCAATGTCGCGCGGGTAGTCGTCACCATCTCCCTCTGATAATCTGCCGTCGCCACGGTAGCCACCGTCCCTATTTTAATCTGGAGTGTTCATGTCACTGACCAAAAGTAAAACCTCGGCCAAGGGCAAAACGGCCGTGCCACGCCACGAGAGTCCAGCCTTGGCCGATTTTCATCGTCAGTGGCAAGCCATCGAAAAGCTGCAGGCCAAGCTGGCCAAACAGGAGCAAGAAGGGGCGGATATCTATCAGCGCTTTGTCAGCGACATTGAGCCTCTGGAGCGTGAGCAGTGCGGGCTGATTTTTCAGTTGTGCCAGCGGTTGGCCTGTTTCACCGCCCGCAAGAGTTTTACCCAGTGGCAGCGCGAGATGCTCCATGGCTGGATTGAAGATCTGATGAGATATCTTGAAGCCAACCCGTTTCGCGGGGAGCTGGATCTGGAGTCACTCTATATGGCGGTGCAAGCGGGCAGCGTCAGCCAGTTCGATGAGGAGATGATCGAGGCCCAATGCGACGTTATCAGCGACATATTGCAAGAGGCGTTCGGTGAGCGCCCCGACGATATCGAGCTGCTGCGCGAGATGGTCAGAAATCCCGAGAAGTTGCGCGACTATATGCAGGCCCAGGCCCAAAAACGGGGCGGTGATGAGCATGAGTGGGATGATGACGCGCCGGACCGTGGCGATGACCCCTTTGCCGATGACCCCTCTGCCAGTGACGAGACCTTCGAACAGTGGCAGGCCCGTCATGGCACAGCCCATCCGGATGAGGTTGCCAAGGTTGAGCAACTGCTCGATAACTCAAGCCTTAAACAGCTCTATCGCAAGCTGACGATGACGCTGCATCCCGACCGGGAGCAAGACCCGCTTAAGCGCGAAGAGAAGACCCGCCTGATGGGAGAGCTGATCCAAGCGTGGGAGAAGCGGGATATGTTTACCCTGCTGCACCTGGCTCACAGCCATCTGCCCGAGGCAGATAACTTGCTGAGTGAAGAGAATCTGGCAGCCATTAATCCGGCACTCAAACAGAAGCAACATGAGCTGGTAGCCCGTTATTACGATGGGGTCGACGGGGTGCTGGGGGCGGTCTTGCACAAGTTCAAGCAGCGCTCCAAAAAGAAGACGGATCTCGCGTTCGAGGAGCACCAGCACTATCTGCAACGCGACATCAAGCAGTTGCACGGGCAGCTGGCGACCATCACCAGCCTAGCAACCCTCAAGCCTTATCTGGCCGAACGCTGGGATGCGCGTCAGCACGTCATCTGGGATGAAGAGCGGAGCTTTGATGAGATGTTCTTTCGTTAAATCGGTGTACCCGGATGGGTGCCATCACATCCTCTGACCATCATTACGCCACTCACGTCACATAAGGAGGCTCCTTTGGCCCGCCGTTCCCCAGAGTGCCCAGCACTGATCGATATTGCCGAACTCAAGGCGCAAAGTAGTGAGGCCAGTTTTGCCAAGGGGATGAAACTGGCCAGCCAGGGGGCGGTACAGCAGCTTAGCCGGGATGGCGACACAATCACCGCACGGGTGCTGGGCAGCCATGTCTATCGGGTCAGGCTGGAGGTCGGTCAGGCGCTGGTGAGCCACTGCAATTGCCCCGCTGCCAGCTATCAGACGCTCTGCAAACACGGGATCGCCACCGCGCTGACCTTCAATATGCAGCTAAGTGGTTTGGACAGTGAGCCGGGGGCGGTGGCACAGCTGCCTGATGAGCGGGCCAAACTGCGCAGCTATTTCGAGCAGCAAGAGAAACCGGTGTTGATCGAGATGCTGATCGATGAGAGCCGGCGCGACCCGACACGCTGGAACTATTGGTTGAGGAAAGTGGCGCTGAGTGAGCAGCCGTTCTCACCTGCCAAGCTGAAAACCCTGATCAACAAGGCGCTGCCCAAGCGGGATGTGTGGGAGTGGCAGGAGGTGAGCGACTACTTTATGAACGCTGCCGAGCTCTTTGACGAGATCTGGGAAGGGATCGACACCCTGCCACTTGAGCAACAGTGGCAGTTGACCTGTCACGCGCTGGAACGGCTCAATAAGGTACTGCTGCATATCGATGACTCCAACGGGGATCGCTGTGAGCTGGAGCTGGCGATTTGCAAGCGACTCCCAGTGCTTTTTGCGGGCTTGCCCTGGCCAGAGAGTGACAAGGTTGACTGGCTGTTTACTCACCTCATCGAGCAGCCGCAGGATATCTTCCCAGAAGAGGAGGCGTTTGGTGACATAGTGCACAGTCCAGCCTTGCTGGCGCGCTGCGAGCAGCAGTTGGCCAGCGTGCGGACGGCACAAGCGCCTGGCCATGAGCGTGACTGGGCGCTGCAACGCTATGCTCGCCCCTTGCTGGATGCGGCTCGCGCCGCCGGTGACTGGCGGCGCGAGCTGACCTTGCTGGCCAGTATCGCCAGCACGCCATGGGATTGGCTCCGGATCTGCAATATCTGTTGCGAGCATAACGAGCCGCTGGAGGGGGAATTTTGGCTCGCCAAGGCGCGCAAGCTGGCGGTATCACCCCATGAAAAGCGTGAGTGCGATGAGGTCGAGATCCGGCTCGCTATCGCCCTTGGCGAGAAGGGGCGGGCATGGCGTCTGGCTTTGGCAGGGTTTAAGCGGGAGCCCCATTTTGACGGGTTCAAGCGGCTGCGCCAGTTGCAACAGCAGTTGGCGTGGCAGGACGAGACCCTGCTGCTCTGGGTCGAGCAGTGCTTCAAGGATCAGACTGCGGTCAGGCAGCCGTTCAATTTATCCTCTCATCAGGATGCGCTGGTGCGCTTCTATCTGGAGCTGGATCGGGTTCAGGATGCTTGCGAGTGGGTGGCCACTCACAAGATAAGCCCAGAGCTGCTCCTTATCCTGGCGGACAAGATCGCCCCTGACAATCCGCTGCTGGCCATCAGTTATACCTTCCGAGTTGCCGCCTGTTATGTGGCCACAGGTCATAACGATGGCTATGAGCAAGCGGTGGCGGCGCTGCGCAAGCGGGAGCCGTCACTGGGGGATGACAAGGCGCTACAAGAGAGTTTTAGCCAGCAGCTCAGGGCGCTGGCGACCGAATACAAACGCAAGCGCAACTTTATCAAGCTGGTGGACCAGCATTTCTCTTCCTGCTTCTGAGCTGTTGGCACGGCATAGGAGAGGGTATTCTGACCAGCAAAACGGGCCTGTAGTTACAGGCCCGTTTTGGTTATTGCAACCTCTTGAAGCTAGCCGGTTAGTGGACGATGGCTTTGCTGGTCAGTTTTGAAAATGGGTGCGCAGATTGGGCAACGTTGAGGGCGGGCGGGATAGTCACCCTGTCGGAGGAGATAAGGTGATGGCACCTAAGGCGGTCAGTGGTGCTTATCTGCCATCGTAAGGCTGCATGATGAGCTGTTCATCCCGAATCAAAAAGCGAATGGCACTGTGTTCAATGTCGACTCGCATTTTGTGGTGCGCCATTTCGACGGTGACGCCGGGCAATACTTTTTTGGTGGCAATGATATCCATGGTGGCCATTAGGCGCTCTAGTTCTGCCTGATTGGCGACCAGTTCTAATTCAATGCTGCGCTGTTTCGCCACTTCTTGATCTCGTATTCTTTTGATTTTTCTTAATGTTTCAGGATTACGCTGCTGGATCGGGAGCTGCACCAGTTTGATGAGGAGATGCTTGAGTTTATCGAGCTGTTCTTGGCAAGCCGTGCGCTGAGCACGCAATGTGCGCTCTCGCTCTTTGTATTCTTGATAGCCACCATCGATACGTAGCTGGGTGTGGTTTGCCGCAGATACCCCAAAAACAGGGGCCATAATTAAGTGGGCTGCGGTGGTGATGCCACCGAGTAGATAGCCTTTTTGCATCGCACTGTCGCCGACTCTGATGTCTTGGCCACTGATGCAGTGGCAATGGGTGAGTTGGCTTTGTACCTCGATATTCCCTCCTGCTTTGAGCTGAGCATACTGGGCATAGCGCGCTTGAATGGAACCTTGCGCGGTGAGTCGGCAGAGATATTCACCCTCTTCATTGCAGCGGCCGATGATGCCATTGTTGACCGTGATATTACCGCCAGCTTCGATCACACCGCCCTCGACAAAACCGCTGATAACTATGTCGCCACTGACCTTTACTTTCATTCCTGGCCGAATGTCGCCGTTCACTAACAGCCCGCCTTCAAATGTGACGTGACCATGGCGGGCGTCTACATTTTTGACGTTCAGAACATCATCTACTCTCATGCCGCACTTATCTTCGCATGGTAGTCCTGCTCGTGCGGCAATCAGCAGATCGTTGTCATGCAGGGCGAAACAAGTGCCTTCACCTGCACTCATGCTGCTCTCTTTGCCTGGTTTTGGCGCTAACTCCTGCCCTGTGACGGTGAACCCCGGCGTGCCCAAGGTGGCAGGATGGCGCCGCATTAGGTGTGCCCCTATTTTTACCGTGATGATGGAGCCTAAATCACGTAGATCAATTTTGCCCTGCTCTTTTTCTCGGGGTTTTAGAATACGTTCTGCGGGAGTTTCAACCAGCCGTTCAAAGAGAGTATCTTGACCGTTGATGGCCTCTTGTCCCTTGGCGATGAGCATTTTAACGTGACTGCCGGGGCTCGCGATTTGTGCTGTTTGGAGTCCAGCAAGCAGCTGGATCTTCCCTATGAGCCCTTTTTTGACCCCACTGGCGGTGATGGCCTCTTGTAATTGGGTCATGCCAAGTGGCTTCCCCCCCCAATCCACGGTGATATCGGCACTGGCGCTCATGCCGTTTTTTTCAATTTCAATGAGTACTTCTGCATCATGTCGTTGCGCGATATTAATTTCAGGTTCGGGAATGGGCGTGGAGGGGTCCGTCAGCAGTGTGTTAAGCAGAACAACGGCTTGTTTGATGCCGTCATGGAGTGGTTGGTAGCGCGTATAACGGGAGGCTGACAGCAGCCTTTGCACCGCCAATTCTGAGGTGGGCCGTGTTAAGCCTGCCGCAATTTTTAATGAAACAAGCCCCGCGTCAGATGTTTGTATTAACCACTCTTTATTCAGCACGTTTCATCCTTGATGGTCAGTGAAACAAGGTTGATATGATTTACGTTTCGTAGACGGCTGTCGTCATTAGAAACAGATGAACACTCATTCACATCTCGGTGGCTGGATGACGCTTGAGCGGATGAAGCTCAAACTTTTGAAATAGATGTTGCATTTTTAGCGGCCAGATGTGGTCGACCTTTAACGCCATCTATCCGTTCTGTTTATCAACATAAACAAAACGAGGAAGCTAACAGGATAAGTAAGGAGGGAGCAGGAGTGAGGACATCCACCTTATTCCCTAGCATGCAGCTCCGCGCCATGCGATAGCCTTATGCTGCATCACAAAAGAGGGGTGTCCTAGCTTTGGCATTAAAAAATCCACAACAGCTGCAAGATCTATTGTGAGAGCGTAATATCCAACACCATTATTAAAAATCACAGAAAGTGTTTTTATGAATCCCCTTTCACGTTCGGATATGTTTTCATCCAGCTTCTTCTTGCACCTAAAAAGCGTGCTTCATCCTGTTGTGGCTGGTTTTGTATCGATTATTGTCGGCTATGGCAGCACCTTTGTTTTAATTTTACAGGCGGCTAAAGCGGCTAATTTAAGTCCTGAATTAACGGCTTCGTGGGTTTGGTCAGCGTCCATTGGTGCGGGTGTAACAGGCCTTTTTTTAAGCTGGCGCCATCGTGAACCCATCATTACCGCTTGGTCAACACCTGCAATTGCTTTCTTAATTACAGCGTTTGCAACCACATCATATGCTGAAGCAATAGGCGCTTATATGATTTCAGCGGCTGCGTTTATTGTATTGGGCTTATCAGGTTATTTTGAAAAACTTATTCGTATTATTCCTTCAGGTATTGCGGCTGGTTTATTAGCGGGTATTTTGCTGCAATTTGGTGTTGCTGCATTTGGCACGATTACGGTTGAACCTATTTTAGCCGGATTTTTAATGGTCATTTATGTGTTGTTAAAGCGTTTTACAGCTCGCTATGCCGTTCTTGGTATTTTTTTATTGGGTTTGGGATTTTTGTTGTTACAACAGCGTATGGATTTATCGGACATCACGTTTGCGTTTGCAAAACCTGTGTTTACCTTTCCCGTTTTTTCTATACAGGCTTTGTTGAGTGTGGCTATCCCCATTTTTTTAATTACCTTAACTGGGCAATACATGCCGGGGATTTTGGTGTTACGTAATGATTCTTTTAAAACTAGCGCCAATACGATCGTGGCGGTAACTGGCTTGGGTTCTTTGATTATGTCTGTTTTCGGTTCAACTGCGGTAACGTCTGCCGCGATCACCGCTGCTATATGTACAGGTAAGGAAGCTCATGAAGACCCTTCTAAGCGTTGGATTGCAGGTATATCTTGCGGTTTATTGTATGTGTTAATTGGTATTTTTGGGGTAACGCTTGCACGTATTTTTATGGCTTTCCCTAACACGTTTATTGCCATTTTGGCTGGTTTGGCTTTGCTGGGAACTATAGTTAATAGCCTTTCGACCGCAATGGCTGAAGCAAAATCTCGTGAAGCAGCTTTGATTACTTTTGTTGCTACTGCTGCCAACATTAAATTTTTAGGAATTGGTGGCGCATTTTGGGGGGCTTTGATTGGTTTGTTCGCTTATGTTTTTTTGAATGGTGATTTCAGTAAGTTGGGTAAATATTGGCAGCGCTGAAATTATCACGCTAATAAAGGCTGCAAGAATCAGATTGAGCCGTGTGTGACGTCTATTTATGCTGCGTCTCTCTTGTTCTCCAGTTGAATAGTAAAATGTTGGAATGAGGTGAATGTCCAAGTTTTACATGGTCGAATATTACGCAAACGGCCTGAAATACTCGGACATATATCGACGTAAAATTTCCCCTTATTCAGGGAAAAGATATTTCGTGGTAAACGTCGGGCTTCGTGGCTCTCAGTTACAACATGTCTGCCTCGGTGGCCAGCTAAAGGGAAAAACGCGATTTGTTGCGCTAGCAAAAGCATCCATTTACGCGAATCTCTTATTACGCCTGATGGCTCATCGAATTCACCCGAACTGTGCTTATTGCCCTCTACGTGACTGGCACGCTGCCAACCTTGATCTGATTCGCTGCGCCAACCGCGCAGCAGCCCTGCTTTCACCTATTCAAACCGAGCGGGCTGCCGCCACACTGCACAACCAGAAAGCAGTACCTGAAGGGAATGAAGGAAGTGAATGACGGTGCCACGTTTGGTGCGGCCGGTTAGCGTGAATTGGCTTGATGCGTGGTAACGGCGTAATGCGCTTGCTCTTGGGTGAATCCTCGTCTGCGTAGGTAGTTAAGCCATTTCATCCGCAGTTTGAACTCGGCCAGCTCGGTTGCATCGGTGCGCCGTGTGAGCAGCTGCAACGCAAGTTCAAACCAATCGAGCTCTGGTTGTTCGAATGCGGTGTCTATTTGGTCGTCGTCTAGTCCTTTGCGGCGTAAGTCGAAGCGGATTTTAAGGGGACCATGGCCTTTGGCGGCACCAGCCCGCACCGCCATGGCGCCGTAACGCTGATCATTGACCCAGTTGTAACTGCGGCAGTGCTCGACCACCGCGTCGATCACCTGTGCTTGGTAGCCTTGCTGACGCAGCCGGTTAGCAAGTTCAGACTCGGCGCTTTCACGGCGAGCCAGGCTGCGCATGGCAAAGGTGCGGGCAGATGCGAGCTGCTCTGCGAGGGTCGGTTCTGGCGTAGCCTGTTGGCTACTCGGCTCATCAGCTGCACATAGATCAACCATAAATGACAAGGCCGAGGATTAACTCGGCCTTCCTTTCACGCTTATTCGAACTCTTGTTCACTTTCTGCTTCAAGTTCGTCGTACTCAGCCGCAGCAGCGGGTTTGCCTTCTACTGGGGCGGCGCCGGAGAGCAGCAACTCGCGCAGGCGGGCTTCTACTTCGGCCGCCATGGCTTTGTTCTCGGCGAACAGCTTCATGACGTTGGCCTTACCTTGGCCAACCTTCTCGCCGTTGTAGCTGTACCAAGCCCCCGCTTTGTCGATCAGTTTGTGTTTGACGCCCAAGTCGACCAGCTCGCCTTCTTTAGAGATACCCGCGCCGTAGAAGATCTGGAATTCAGCCTGTTTGAAGGGAGGGGCTACCTTGTTCTTGACCACTTTGACGCGGGTCTCGTTACCGACCACTTCGTCACCGTCCTTGATGGCGCCGATCCGGCGGATATCCAGACGGACGGAGGCGTAAAACTTGAGCGCGTTACCGCCGGTGGTGGTCTCTGGGCTGCCGAACATGACGCCGATTTTCATCCGGATTTGGTTGATGAAAATGCACAGGCAGTTGGCGTTTTTGATGTTGGCGGTCAGCTTGCGCAGCGCTTGTGACATCAAACGGGCTTGCAGGCCGACGTGAGAGTCGCCCATTTCCCCTTCGATTTCTGCTTTCGGGGTCAGCGCTGCCACGGAGTCGACAATGATGACGTCAACGGCGTTGGAGCGCACCAGCATGTCGCAGATTTCCAGCGCCTGCTCCCCGGTATCGGGTTGGGAGATCAGCAGATCATCGACGTTGACCCCCAGCTTGCCAGCGTAGATGGGGTCGAGGGCGTGTTCTGCATCCACGAAGGCACAGGTCTTGCCCATTTTTTGGGCTTCGGCAATGACTTGTAGGGTAAGGGTGGTTTTACCAGAGGATTCTGGGCCGTAGATTTCGACGATGCGGCCACAGGGCAGGCCACCGATCCCTAAGGCGACATCCAACGAAAGGGAGCCGGTAGAGATGGCTTCAATGTCCATGGTCTTGCTGTCGCCCAGACGCATGATGGAGCCTTTGCCGAACTGCTTTTCAATCTGACCGAGTGCTGCCGCCAGTGCCTTCTGTTTGTTCTGATCCATGCCACTCTCCGCTGGAAATCGTGATTAAGGGGGGAAGTTGGGCTAAGTATACTGTCTATTCATACAGTATCAAGCCCAATTTATTTGAGCAGGGTGAGCAGCCCCAGCAGTGCTTGTTTGACCGCTTGTTGGCGTACTTGGCGGCGGTTGCCATCGAAGTGTGCCTGCAGGGTGTGGTGATGATCGTGGCGATCTGCCCAAGCAAACCAGACGGTGCCTACCGGTTTATCGGCAGTGGCGCCGCCGGGGCCTGCAATGCCGCTGATGGCGACGCTGACCGAGGCCGATGAGTGCGCCAGTGCGCCACGGGCCATCTCCTGTACCACGGCTTCGCTCACGGCACCATGGTGCTTAAGGCTGTCACGACTGACCCCCAGCATCTGCTGCTTGGCCTCGTTGGTGTAGGTGACAAAACCGCGATCGAACCAACCGGAGCTGCCGGCGATATCGGTGATGGCGGTAGCGACGCCGCCACCGGTACAAGATTCGGCGGTGGCTGCCAGCCCATTGCGCTGGCTCAGGCGTTGGCCGAGCTCAACCGCCAGCTGCTCTATTTCTGCGTCCAGTGTCATCTGTGCCTCCTTGTTGCGTGCAGTGGCACATTATGCAAGCCGACCTGCTGGCTCGCAACCGCGTCCCATGGCGCTTGTTACAGATCCTGTTGGCATGGTGAATCACGTTGTGTCAGCTGGGTGTCTCTAGATAACAACGAAAAGCAATGATAACGATTATCATTTGATTGGGACTCTCTTGCTGTTTACAATGCCTGCCGATGAATAAAATGTCTTTAAAATGAGTGTTTTATCAATCAGGTTGTCGGCAGGAGGCTGACGTCGATCTTTTCGAGTGAAGTGAAGGACTACGCCACTCTCCGACTTAAAGGTTCAGGCTAGCGATGAGAAAAATAAATCCTAATCCACTCTCTGTGTTGATCTGTGCAGCCCTCAGTGCTCAGGCGTATGCGGCAGAGAGTGAGGTGATGGTGGTAACGGCATCGGGCTTCCAGCAGAAGATCGAAGACTCCGCTGCGACGATCTCGGTGATCACCCGAGAGCAGCTGGAAAAACGGGCCTACCGCGATGTCACTGATGCCCTCAAGGATGTGCCAGGGGTAGTGGTGACCGGTGGTGGCAGCAGCAGCGATATCAGCATTCGGGGAATGGGCTCCAGATACACGCTGATGCTGATCGATGGCAAGAAGGTTGATAGCCGCGGCACTCGCCCAAATAGCGATGGACCGGGTATTGAGCAGGGCTGGTTGCCACCGTTACAAGCGATCGAGCGGATTGAAGTGGTGCGTGGCCCCATGTCTTCTCGCTATGGCTCTGATGCGATGGGGGGGGTGATTAACGTGATCACCCGCAAGACCGCGAACCTAGCTTGGCAAGGCTCGGTACACGCTGACTCGACCTTCCAAGAAAACAAGGAGGCCGGAGACAGCTTTCAAACTAATGCCTACACCGCAGGTGCGCTGATTGATGGCACCTTGGGGCTGCGGCTCAATGGCCAGTTGGCCCATCGGGCTGAAGATAAGTTCCTGCAAGGATATGCCGAGCAAGAGACCCGCAGTGGCACGGCGGTCGTTAGCTTCACCCCTGATGCGCGTAATCGTTTTGATTTCGAAGCGAGCCGCAGCCTGCAAGATCGGGATCGGACACCGGGCAGTTCGATCAATCCTAGCGCCCAAACCAGCCTCAACCGCTACGAGCGCACCAACTATGCCTTAACCCATGATGGTCAGTATGAGTTCGGCTCATCCAGCAGCTATCTGCAGCAGGAGGTCAATACTAACCCCGGCCGCGAAATGGAGCTCACCAACACCATTGCAGATACCCATAGTCAAGTGATGTTGGGCGATCACTACCTGAGCGTCGGCGGCCAATATCGCTATGAAGATTTGCACGATCAGGGCAACCGGCTGCAAGTAGCGAATCCGGCTACTCAGCTGACCCGCTGGAGTTGGGCGCTGTTTGTCGAAGATGAGTGGTCGCTGACCGAGCAGTTTGCCCTGACCGGCGGGGTGCGGATGGATCGGGATCAAAACTATGGCTCGCACTGGAGTCCAAGGCTGTATGGGGTCTGGCATCTGGCCGATGATTGGACGCTAAAAGGCGGCATATCAACGGGTTATCGCTCACCGGATCTGCGGATGTCCGCCGCAGGGTGGGGGCAGGTGACGGGCGGCGGTAGCTTGGATGGGGTGCTGGTCGGTAATCCAGACCTGCAACCCGAGACCAGTGTCAGCCACGAGTTGGGGGTATTGTGGGATGGGCAGGCGGGGCTCAATGCTGGGCTGACTCTGTTTAACACCGACTTCAAAAACAAGATCTCGGAAGTGCGCCGCTGCTCTAGCAAGAACGACCCCGCCTGTACCCTCAATGGCCACAGCTACGACTTTATCAGCGATCGCATCAACGTCGATAAAGCCAACATGCGCGGGGTGGAGAGCATGATGGATTGGGCGATCAATGATCGCTGGTCGCTGAGCTCCAGCTATACCTTCACCCAGTCTGAGCAAAAGAGTGGCCCGCTGGCGGGACGCGCGTTAAACCAGATGCCACGCCACATGTTCAACAGCACCTTAGATTGGCAAGCCAATGAGATGCTGGGGTTCTGGTCGCGGGTCAACTTCCGGGGCAAAACGTCAGAGTACCTGAGCCGGGTGCGGATGGCGGAGGGCACCCCGTCTTATACCTTCTTTGATACTGGGTTGGTCTATAAGGCGAACAAACAGCTGAACGTGACGGCTGGGGTCTACAACTTGTTTGATAAAACGGTGGATTACAGCAGTTACGGCACGGTGCTTGATGGTCGCCGTTACAACCTAGGCCTGACTTACAACTTCTAAGCAGATGCCGCCATCAACCCGTGATGGCGGCGGTTAACCGAGTCGGCCGACTAGCTGGGCAGTCGATCCAGCAGCAGGCCGATAAATATCAGAGCGCCCACATAGTTATTGTTGAGAAACGCCTTGAAGCAGGCGTCCCGTTGCCGCCCGCTGATCAGCCGCTGCTGGTAGACAAATAGCACGGCAGCCCCTAGCAATCCCCAGTAATAACAAGCACCTAGCTGCATGAGCTGGCCAACGGCCAGCAACATCAGCAGGGTCGCTAATTGCAGCAGACCAATCACCAACTTGTCGTGGCGGCCAAACATAATGGCGCTCGATTGCAGGCCGAGGGTGAGGTCATCGTCCCGATCGACCATGGCGTACTGGGTATCGTACGCAATGGTCCACAGCAAATTGGCCGTAAAAATAAGCCAAGCGGCCAGTGGCAAGGCATTGGCTTGCGCCGCATAAGCCATCGGGATCGACCAAGAGAAGGCCAAGCCGAGTACCAACTGGGGGATCGGAATATAACGCTTCATGAACGGGTAGCAGATGGCAAGTAGCAAGCCGCCAAACGACAGCGCGATGGTCAGGGTGTTGAGGGTCAACACCAGCCCAAATGCGATGGCCGCCAACACCACAAACAACATCAATGCCTCTTTGGCGGCCACGCGGCCGGTCGGCAGCGGGCGGCCAGCGGTGCGTTTCACGTGGCCATCGAAGTGGCGGTCGGCATAGTCGTTGATGACGCAGCCAGCGGATCGCATCAAAAATACCCCGAGCACAAATGCAAATAGCACCCAGTATTGCGGCATCCCATCCGCTGCGAGCCACAGCGCCCACAAGGTGGGCCACAGTAATAGCAAGGTGCCGATAGGCTTATCCATGCGGGCCAACTGCACATAGGCCAGTCCCCGCTCCTTGGTCAACAAATTCACTCCAGCTCCTTGTTTATGATCAGGGAGGGCAAAAACAGCTCGTGCACCAGCAACGGCCATTGCCCCAAAAACAGCCGGGAGCGCCGCCCCCACAGCTGGATTACCTCACCGCTCGCCCCCGTAGCGAGCGCAAACCGCGCCAGCTGCAGTTGGTCACGCCGCACCGGCTCGCCATCAAACACCCGCTCACCCAAGGGTTGATGGCCCAACTCGGCCAAGCCACACCCGTGCAAAGCGGCATGGCTAAACAGGGTCCAACCCAGCACCACTGGCCCCGCATCGCCATGTAATGTCACGGTGCGGCAATAGCCAGTGGGCTCGGGTGATGCCACCCAGCGTTGCTCGTCTGGGCTGAGCTGCACGGGAGCATTACCCAGCCACTCGACCGAAAAGTGGCGGTTGTAGCGGCGCAGGCGCTGCGTCATGGAGCCACGTTCTAGCAACCAAGGGCGTAAAGAGGTGGGTAACTCGCAGCATTCGGGGGATAACCACTCGCTGATGGGAATAAGAGGAGCAGTCGGCTCGGACTTCACAACATCACCATCCAGAGATTCCCGTGTTCAGGTTAAAAACCGGTTTATTATCCGTAAATCAGCAGCGAATTGTAAGAACCTCCGCTGGAATGGTCGCAAAAGAGCCCAATTTATCCGCCGCGCCCCATCGGTTTAATCCGGTGTAACGGCCGCTGGGGGGGCGGCACAGGGGCGCGCCATATTGACGACCCCCTCTTCCATCTGCACATCAATCTTGAACCCTAAGCGTTTGGCCAAATTGATCATGCCGCGATTGCTGGGCATGGTCATGCCCGAGAGCTGGCCAATGCCATGCTCGGTGGCGTAGCGCACGATTTTTTCCAGCAGTAGTTTGCCAAGGCCCACCCCTTTGAGGTCGGATCGGACCAAAATAGCAAACTCGGCATCGCTCAAGTCTGGGGTCGAGATAGCGCGCACCACTCCCACGATTTGCCCTTGCAGCTCACCATCCTGCCCCACGGCCACAAACGCCATCTCGCGGTCGTAATCGATTTGGGTCATCCGGGCCAGCTCCTCGTGGCCCAGTTCGCCGACATCGGCAAAAAAGCGCTTATAGCGATCTTCATCTGACACTTGCCGCACGAACTGCTTATGGGCGGGCTCATCTTCTGGGCGGATCGGCCGCAGTAAAATATGGCGCTGATCCTTGAGCCAGGCCCCCTCTTCCAACTCGGTGGGATAGGGGGAGATGGCCAGCTGATGGCTGACGGGCTGGCCGGGATCGGCCAGCGTCAGGCTGGCATCTAACACCACCATCTCGTCGTCACAGGCTTGCAGCGGGTGCAAATCCAGTTCGCGGATCTGGGGAAAGGCGAGCAGCAGCGCTGAGAGTTGGCACAACACCTGGCTAAGGGCGTCGATATCGAGCGGCGTCAGGGTCGCCTGCTCGCGGATTTTGCGACTTTTCAGGGCATCGAGGATCTGGTAGCGGGCCAGCGCCTGATTAAGCGGCGGTAGCGCGGCCACCATCTCGTGCGGCTCACTGCCCGACTCGCCGAGTAAGATTACCGGGCCAAATACCGGGTCTTGCTGAATCCGCACTCGTAGCTCCAAGCCGCCGCTGCGGCGGGCCATCCGCTGCACCAGCAAGCCCTCGATGCGGGCCCCCGGGTCGTGCTGTTTTACCCGATCCAAAATCGCATCGGCGGCGTGTGCTACCTCAGCGGAGGTGCGCAGATTCAGCATCACCCCATGCACTGCCGATTTATGGAGGATGTCTGGTGAGCGCAGTTTAACCGCGACCGGATAACCAATCTGCTCGGCGGTTAAGGCGGCCTCGATGGCATCGCTGACGATCCAAGTGGGCAGAGTGGATAGGCCACATGCCTGCAAAATCGGGTGCACAAGATGGGTATCAAGTCGCCGCTGTTGGCGTGCTTGGGCTTGTTGAATCAATTGCTGGCAGAGCTCGACATTGAGCTGATGGCCTTGCAGTGATGCGGGGGTCTCCATCAGCTGCTTCTGGTTACGGCGATATTCCACCATGTGCATAAAAGCCGCCATGGCGCTTTCGGGGGTGCGATAGGTTGGGATACCCGCCTCGGTAAACAGTTTGCGCCCCTCTTGTGCCGAATATTCGCCAGCCCAGTTGGTGAGGATGTTGAAACGGCGGGCCCGTGGGTGCTGCTTGAGGTGGACAATAAGATGGCTGGCCAGCGGGGCACTCGGCGCGGTGAGCGAGGGGGCGTGGATGATCAGGATGGCGTCGATGCCATCCTCCTGTAGCACGCTGTCCAGCGCGTCCTGATAGGTGGTGATGGTGGCATCGCTGCCAATGTCGAGCGGGGTGCGGGCCAGTTTGCCACCCCGTCCCAGCAGCACATCCACCGCCATATTAGCCAGCCCCCGCCCATTGGAGATGATGGCGAGTCGCTCCCCCTTGAGGGTCATCGAGTGGCTCAGGGTTTCGACGGCGGCAAACAGTTCATGGGTATCTCGCACTCGCAGCATCCCTGCGCGGCGGATGGCGGCATCATAGACATTATCTAGGCCATGGGCGGGATCATGGCGGCCACTTTTGAGCACCAAAATAGGCTTGTTGCGGGAGGCGGCTCGCGCCGCCGAGAGAAAGTGGCGGGCATCGTGCAGCTTATCCATATAGAGCAAGATGGCGCGGGTCACGCTATCGCGCGAGAGCTGATCCAGCAGCTGACCAAAGTCGATGTCGCAGTGATCCCCCAGCGAGATAAAGGCCGAGAAGCCCAGCTCGTGCTGCTTGGCCCAATCCAAAATGGTGGTGCTGACGGCGGCGGATTGCGACAGAAAGGCGACCTGTCCCGGCTTGGCGGCAATCGGTGAAAAGCTGGCGTTAATGCCCTGACCGGGCAGCAACATCCCCATGCTGTTGGGGCCGAGCAAGCGAATGCCATATTGTTGGCCGACCTGCTTCAGTTGCTGGCGCTCATGGTCGGAAAAATCCCCCGCCAAGATGATGGCGGCCCCTGCGCCTTTGCGACCCAGCTCATCGAGCAGCGTCAGCACCCGCTCCCGTCGGGTGCAGAGAATGGCGAGATCGGGTGCCAATGGCAGGCTGGCAATGTTGGGATAGGCCAACACCCCAGCGACCGCTTTATGATGGGGTGTGACGGGGAGGATCGGCCCTGAAAAATGGCCCGCGAGCAGGTGGCGCACGATCACATGGCCTGCCTTGTTGGGATCGGCAGAGGCGCCAATGACCGCAATTGAGTGGGGCTTAAACAGCCGGTCCAGACCGCAGCTTTCCATAGTGACTCCCGTTGCAGAGGGGGATGACGATCGTCTAACAACTTATCTCAGTAGGGCTGATGGGCGCCGCCAAATGGGTCACAGAGAGGGCACCGATGATGGAGCGTACACCCAGTCAGGGCCGATTTCGAGCGCGCGACGGGCGCAAATTGGCAACGCTTGTTATCTTGATAAACCCCGCGCGCCCCCTTTTTAGCAGGCGATCACGGGGAGGCTGATCGCCTGCCCGCGGGTCAGGAATTAGCGACTGGTGGCGTGATCTTGAGCGGTATCCCAGAAGGCCCGGATCAGCGGCTCTTCTAAACGCCGTTTCAGCACCCCGATCCCCACATCAAATGGTTTGAACGCGGGTTTTAAATCGACGATCCGCACCTTGTCCCCCAGCGGGCTGTGATCGATGACCGCTGCGGGCACCAGCCCAACGCCACAACCGAGCGCCACCATGGCGACAATCCCCTCATTGCCTGCGACTTCGGCGTAAATATTGGGGGAGATCCCCTTGTTACGAAACCACTGGTCACTGCGTTTGCGGGCCAGCCCTTGCTCGGAGAGGATCAGCGGCAGCCGCTCCCAATCCGGCTCCCCGTGGCGAAACCACTGGTTAAGCTGGGGCGCTTGGCGGGGCGTAATAAAAACCAAGGGCACCCGCTGCAGGCTGGCAAACTCCAGCTTGGCAGGCAGCGCGTCGGGGCGGGCCGCGATGGCCAGATCCGCCTCGTCCGTCAGGATTTTCTCCACCGCGAGTGCGGGGTCACCGGTCTCTAATTTGATCTCTAACTGGGGATAACGACGGCGAAAACGGGCCAACACTTCAGGCAGCAGAAAATAGCTGGCAGTGACGGAACAGAAAACCCGCAATCTGCCCTGCAAGGGCTCGTCGCGCAGCTTGAGCTCTTGCTTGAGCTGGCGCCACTCTTGCAGCAGGCCGCCACCAAACTGGCGCAGCTTCTCCCCTGCGGGCGTCAGGCGTACCGAGCGATTATCTCGCTCGAACAGCACACAGCCGGTCTCCTGCTCCAGCCGCTGAATGGCTCGGCTCAAGGTGGAGGGGCTGACCGCCATGGCATCGGCACTTTTGCCAAAGTGGAGGGAGTCGGCTAAGTGAAGAAACAGCTCAAGATTGCGCAAATCCATCTTTCAATTCCTGCAATATACTGTTTCGAATATATCAGTTCAGGCAATGTGTGTCCCGCGCTATAGTGGGTCGACATGCCGTGATCGCGGCGCCAAATCCATTGAACGGAGTAATCACTATGGCTAACTATTTCAACACCTTGAACTTGCGCCAGCAGCTGGCCCAATTGGGTAAATGTCGTTTTATGCAGCGGGCAGAATTTGCTGACGGTTGCAACGCGCTGAAGGGCAAGAAGGTGGTGATCGTTGGCTGTGGTGCTCAGGGTCTGAACCAGGGTCTGAACATGCGTGACTCCGGGCTGGATATCGCTTATGCCCTGCGTAAAGCCGCCATTACCGAGAAGCGCGCCTCTTGGCAGAAAGCCACTGATAACGGCTTCGCGGTAGGTACTTATGAAGAGCTGATCCCGACCGCCGATCTGGTACTGAACTTGACCCCTGACAAGCAGCACTCCGACGTTGTCAAAACTGTCATGCCGCTGATGAAGCAGGGCGCGGCGCTGGGTTACTCCCACGGTTTCAACGTGGTTGAGGAAGGCCAGCAAATCCGTTCAGACCTGACGGTCGTTATGGTGGCGCCCAAGTGCCCAGGTACTGAAGTACGTGAAGAGTACAAGCGTGGTTTCGGCGTGCCGACCCTGATCGCTGTTCACCCAGAGAACGATCCTAAAGGCGAAGGTATGGCCATCGCTAAAGCGTGGGCTTCTGCCACCGGCGGCGACCGTGCTGGGGTGTTGGAATCCTCCTTCGTGGCAGAAGTGAAATCTGACCTGATGGGCGAGCAGACCATCCTCTGCGGTATGCTGCAAGCGGGCTCCTTGCTTTGCTACGACAAGCTGGTCGCAGAAGGCACTGACCCTGCTTATGCTGGCAAACTGATCCAGTTCGGTTGGGAAACCATCACCGAAGCCCTCAAGCAGGGTGGCATCAGCCTGATGATGGACCGCCTCTCTAACCCAGCCAAGCTGCGTGCGTTCGAGCTCTCTGAGCAGCTCAAGACCCTGATGCGCCCACTGTTTGAGAAGCACATGGATGACATTATCGGCGGCGCCTTCTCCAGCGGCATGATGGCCGACTGGGCTGAAGATGACGTCAAACTGCTGACTTGGCGCGAAGAGACCGGCAAAACGGCCTTCGAAAACGCACCTGTCTATGCGGGCAAGATCGCCGAGCAAGAGTACTTCGACAATGGCATCGTGATGGTGGCTATGGTCAAAGCGGGTGTTGAGCTGGCATTTGAAACCATGGTGGCGTCTGGCATCTATGAAGAGTCTGCCTACTACGAATCACTGCACGAGCTGCCGCTGATCGCCAACACCGTGGCACGTAAGCGCCTGTATGAGATGAACGTGGTGATCTCTGACACCGCTGAGTACGGTAACTACCTGTTTGCCTATGCCGCAGAGCCGTTGCTGCGTGAGCACTTTATGCCAACCCTGAAAGCCGGTGATCTGGGTACCAGCAAGGCTGAGTGCCAGAGCGTTGATAACCAAGCCCTGCTGGCGGCCAACGAGGCTACTCGCAACCACCCGATCGAGCAGATTGGTCAGGTGCTGCGTGGCTACATGAAAGACATGAAGCGCATCGCGGTAGGCGGCTAAATGCTGACTGTGCCGAGCTTGCTTGGCACGCCCACTTGCCTCGTAAAATAAGCGGGGCTCAGTGTGAAAAGACCCCCTTCGTTCTGAAGGGGGTCTTTTTTTATTGGCCCAGATTGTCCGCTGGCAGTGTTGTGCAGGCTGGGGTTATTCCGGTTGCTGTGGCTGCTGGCGTACCCACAGGTCGGCGTATTTGACCAAGGTGGAGTGGGCGGAGAGGATGGCCAGCAGTAGTCCCTGCTTGCCATCGAGGAAACCCGCTTTGAGCAGATACATCTTGAGAAAGCAGCCGACAGCGTGGATCAGCCCCTGACTGAGGGAGCCCCGCTTGCCACGGGCGCTGCGTTGATCAGCCCAGGCGCGGGCATAACCGGCGGATTTGACCAGATAGTGCTCCAGATCCCGATAAGTAAAGTGGAGCAGGTCACCATCCAGCTTGACGATCTGCATGTTGGCGCCCACCGCCACCTTCTCATGCACCAGTGCGTCGTTGTAGCCGGTGAGCGCCTTCGGATAGAGGCGCAGCACCCGATCAGGATACCAACCGCTGTGGCGAATAAAACGGCCAAACACCCAGGAGAGGCGCGGGATAGAGTAGATGGTATCGCTGGCCGGATTGGCCATCACCTTGGCGATGGCACTTTTCAGCTCAGGGGTGAGCCGCTCGTCGGCATCCAGCCACAGCACCCAGTCGGACTGCACGTGGGACTGGGCCAGCTGGCGCTGCTTGCCAAAGCCCGGCCACTGGTCGTTGACGAAGAAACGGGCCGCAAATTCGGCAGCAATGGCGGGCGTCTCGTCCTGACTGCCGGAGTCCAGAATGACGATCTCGTCCACTAGCCCGTCGAGGGAGGCGAGGCACAGGCGCAGGTTGTCGGCTTCATTCTTGACGATCAGAACGGCAGCCAGAGTCGGTTTTTTCACAAAATGGCGCTCACAGTTATTGCCCGGCTGGCGGGTCATGCTCGAAATGGCGCCCATTCTAGCCTAAAAGCCTGATCGGGGCATGACCCAGCGGAAAAGGCTGCGGCAATGGCGGGTTACCAGTTAATCGTATCAGCGGCTCGATTTAGGAGGTAATCACACCGAGATTGATATTATAGAAGCGCACGATGGTACTAGCTCTTTCTAAGTAGGTATCATTAGATATGGTGGATAGAAGCCACCGTCTATATCCAACGCAAAATATGCCTCGAATGGCAAAGGTAGTAAGTAAAAATAGGCTTAATGAAGTGCCCTTCTATGATCAGGTAATCGGTTGGTAATAACGCCCACGATACCTGCTGTCCCCAGAGACTTTTCAAGCTTCGTGAGTCCATAAAATGGCATACAACTCATGCTCACGTTAAGGGGTGGCAATCCTCGACATGCTGGCAGGGGCGAAATCCCTAATATCTAAGCAATTGAAGCATCTCCCTAACCGTTTCCTAACAAGTAGGATGGTCATATTGACCGATGCTGGGTGAGCTAAAAATATTGAATGTCTTTTAATACAGTCTGTTGGCCACTAAAAAAATTATATCAACATTAACGTTTGCTTTAGTAAAGCACACGTGTTCTAATTATTCGGATAGTTCATTAGTTTGGTTTTAATTATGTTAGGCAGTCATTTTAATTAAGCAGTATTGATATGCTTTGTTTTTATCGGTGCGCTAAAACCAAAGATACTTATTCTTCTTGTAAAAGAAAAATAATCTTAGGCATAAAAGCAATCGTAAATTTAAAAACGAGTTATCAAAAACTATTTTTCTTTAGTGCTCCGTAACGTGTTGCTAATGAACCGTCATGTGTTTTTATTGGGCTTATAGCCATATTATTTAAGGAAAATGTTATGTCTAACAAAATGACTGGTACCGTTAAGTTTTTTAATGCTGAGAAAGGTTTCGGTTTTATCTCTCCTGCTGACGGTAGCAAAGATGTGTTTGTACATTTCTCTGCCATCCAGTCCACTAGCTTCAAAACGTTGGACGAAGGTCAGCGTGTAGAGTTCAGCATCGAGCAAGGCCAAAAAGGTCCTGCCGCAGCTAACGTTGTTGCTCTGTAATTGACTCTTAGTTGGCTTATGGTCTCTGTTGTATAAGCCACCTATCTTGATAAAAACGCCCCAGCCCCAAAGGCTCGAATAGCCTACACCATGATGAGATACTCACTTCATCTGGTGGTGCTCAGTAAGCATTTCATGCAAAACATCTTATATTGAGTTGTTTTAAATCATGTTTACTTCGTTCGGCGGGCGTTTTTTAGCATCTTCCTCCAACACTACCCGTCTCATTGACTCTGTACGACCCGCCACGTAATCCGACGTAACAACAGCGCATTGTGGACCTGCCAGCAGATAACTGCTGCTTGATGGATCGTCTTCCACATCTATCGCCGAACTTCCCACGCTCCGCTTGCATCAACGACACTCAGCCAATGGCTGCGTTGCCACTTATTAAACACACGTGTCGCGATCAAGGGCTGCAATCTAACGACGGCAGCCCTCTCGTTGTGATTATGACGCCTGCTGGCTACGGCGCTGCTGCGCCCATTGATTCATCGCAACGGAACCGAGGATCAGCGCCAGCGCCACCCCAGTCGTGGATTGTATCTGCTCGCCAAGGAATAAGGCGCCTAACATGACGCCAAATAGGGGCACCAGATAGTTGCTGAAAGAGGCGAACGTCGGCCCCGCTTGCTGGATCAGCGCCATATAGAGGAAGTAGACCAATCCGGTACAAAACACCCCTAGCATGGTGATAGCACTCAAGGTGTGATGGCTCGGTAACGTGACCGTGCTCAGGTCGATGACCAAGGGCGCAGCCAGTAACAACTGGATGGCCGAGGAGATCAGGATATTACGCGCCACTACGACGGGATGATCTTTAGCAAAACGCTTGATCATCAACAGACCGATAGCGAAGCAGCTCGCGCCAAGCAAGATGGCCATAGCGCCGAGCAAACCAGCATTCATGCCCTGGGCCAGCTTAGGCCAGAACAGCACCAAGACCCCAATAAAGCCGATCAGCACTGACAATAAGCCGCTCTTGGTGATTTTTTCGCCAGAGACAAACAAGGGAGCCATCAAAATGGTAACAAATGGGATGCACCCCATCACCACGGCAGCGACGGCGCTATCCACATATTGCTGGCCCCACGCCACCATGATGAACGGAATGGTGGCATCGAGCAGGGCAATCAACATGTAAGTACGCCACGGGGTATGTTCACTTTTGAGCCGCATGAATAAGCAGAGCAGACCTAGGGTCAAGCTGCCGCAGAGGGCACGACCAGCGGCGACTAAAATGGGGGGCAGTTCGGTGACCGCTTGATGCATGAAGATGAATTGTGATCCCCACAGCAAGCCAATGGCCAGTAACAACAGATAACTACGCATGTTCATCTCCAATAGATTGAGCCTGCGCATTCTAGGTAATCTGCTAGTATGTCAAAAATGAATTGTTGGCATTCTGCTATGGCTATTATCGATGGATATCTCCCTCGCTCGACTTGATTTGAACCTCCTCACGGTGTTTGACACCCTGATGCAAGAGCGCAACGTGACACGCGCAGCCGAGCAGCTTCACCTTTCTCAGTCAACAGTGAGCCATGCGCTCGGCCGACTGAGAATAGCACTTGATGATCCCTTATTTATTATGAGCCGCCGAGCAATGATGCCCACGGAGCGGGCTAAAGCCCTCGCGGGACCAATACGCCAAGCTCTGGCCATGCTAGAGCAGGGGCTACGCCAAGCCGCAGGCTTTGATCCCACCACGGCACGGCGCATTTTTCGCATTGCCACGCCAGGCTCAGTGGAGCATGGCATGGTACCTGCCTTAGTCGACCTGCTTTATCAGCAAGCCCCTCTTTGCCGTCTGGAAGTCTGCGAACTAGCGGACAGCGACTACGAGCGGGAGCTGGAGAAGGGGGGGTTGGATTTGGTGATCGGTTTTGCTGGCGCTAACCACCTCTCGCCTCGGTTGTGGCAAGAAGAGTGGTTCAGCAATCCGTTGGTCTGTTTGTCGCCAATTGGCAGCGAGCTGCCCGAGGTACTCGGCCCTGAACAACTGGTGAGCCGCCCTCATATTCATACTTCCAGCTGGGGCCACAGCCAAGCAATGGTCGATTTATGGCTAGCTCGTCTTGGGGTAGCGCGGGAGCTGGGGGTGAGGCTCCCGAGCTTTATGGCGGTACCGCCGCTGATGGCCACTGGCCGCTATCTGGTGGTGGTGCCAGAGATGATAGGTCGGCATTTCTGCCATCACTATCCACTCCAACTGCACCAGCTCGAACCGGCTATCCCTATCGTCTATCTGATGGCAGGGCATCCACTTACGGCTCACGACCAAGCCATTGGCTGGTTTAAGCGCTTACTGCACCAGTTAGCCGGTGACTTATACGGACATTCAGCGGGGTAGCGCGGCCAGTAGGCTGTGAGCCACTCCAGTAACAAGACAAAGAGTGTTACTGGAGCTTGAGATCGGGCGGGAAACTATTTTTGCAACGGCACCACCAACATGTCGCAAGGTACCGTGTTCATTAGCTGACGGGCGCTGGAGGTGAGTAAGCTCCAGAAGCTTTGCCGATGGCCGCACACTAACAGATCAATGTCGTACTCCTTAACGGCCTGATTGACGCGCTCGCTCAAATCGCCACAAATCACCAGTTTCTTCTCTATCGGGTAGTCGACGGATGCTAAGAAAGCCTCCAGCTTCTCTTTCGCCTCAGCAATCACCTGATCCTGCACGTTATCGATATCGATATCGATCATCTCGGTATAGAGATCTTTGAGGTCCACATCGACATGGATGACCGATAACTTGGCACCGTTAGACCGGGCGCGGTCAACGGCCTTCTCGATCACCTTGCGGTTATCTTCCGATAGGTCAATCGCAGCCAGTACGTGTTTGTAATAGGTTCCACTCATGGGGTATCTCCTTAACCGAACTTGCGCTTACTAATATCGCGCGGTGCTACCGCTGGCATGGTCTCACTGGCCCAGCCCAACGCCGCGCCTAAGATAGGTTTCTTTTAGCCCCTGATAAAGTCTTCTAGGTGATCCATCGCCCAATTTTAGCCATCCATTAAACCGGAGTTTGACGGAGGTCACATCCACCCTCTTGTTCAAGCGGCAGGGGCACAATAGGATAGCCCTGTGCTTCGCAATGAACACAACAGAACAAAAAGCATATGAAGACCACTTAGGGAGCCTCGCGCTCCCTCTTGTTTTGCCGCCCCCCAACCTCAATACAGTGTTGCGGTCCTTTTAAATAAGTAATTTTACCAAATAAAATCATAGCGTTATGTTGATTTCATTGAACGTCTGTCAGCCCCATCGGTTGCTTGGCGCAATCAAGCAGCACCAAAAACAATCCATTTGAGCTCCTTTTGGTGACAATGGGATCTTCTCGTGCGAATGGGTTGATTCACGCCCACGGTGTGGCGACAATCGATACCAAATCAACGAGGAGAGACAAGATGCTGGCCAAAGCGATGATCGAAAAATTGAACGAGCAGATTAATTTGGAGTTTTATTCCTCCAACCTCTATCTGCAGATGAGTGCCTGGTGTGAAGACAAGGGCTTTGAAGGGGCGGCGACTTTCCTACGCCAGCACGCGGTTGAGGAGCGCCAGCACATGGAGCGTCTGTTCACCTATGTGAGCGAGACCGGCGCCATGCCGATGCTAGGTGCCATCGACGCCCCGCCCCATGAGTTCAAGTCGCTAGGGGATATTTTCCGCACTACGCTCGAACATGAATACCACATCACCCAATGCATCAATGGGTTGGCCCATGTTGCCTTTACGACTCAGGACTACTCCACCTTCAACTTCCTGCAGTGGTATGTGGCCGAGCAGCATGAAGAGGAGAAGCTGTTCAAAAGCATCGTCGACCGTCTGGGTCTGGTGGGTGAAGATGGCAAAGGCCTCTACTTCATCGATAAAGAGCTGGCCGAACTGGCCAAGGGCGCCCCTGCCAGCATCATGGACAGCAACGCCTGATAGTCTTGGACACTGAGTGCTGCGCCAGTACAATAACGGCCCTTTTAAGGGCCGTTATTTATTCTGGTGTGCAGTCACCGTTGTTATGTCAGCCAGAGGCAATCACGGTTCTGGCCAAGTGCCGTTTTTCTTTTGATAAGTGAGTGATGATGAAGCAGGTCGATGTGGTGGTGATTGGAGCTGGTGCGGCTGGCTTGATGTGTGCGGCGCAGGCAGGCTACCGTGGCCGCTCCGTGCTAGTGCTCGACAACGCCAAGAAGCCGGGCCGCAAGATCCTCATCAGTGGCGGTGGTCGCTGCAACTTCACCAACCATCAGGCGGGCGCTCACGCCTACCTGTCGGAGAATCCCCACTTCAGCAAGTCGGCGCTGGCCCGCTACACCCAGCAGGACTTCATCGATCTGGTGGATCGCCACGGGGTCAACTATCACGAGCGCACCCTCGGGCAGTTGTTCTGCCGCGAAAGCGCCAAGGAGATCGTCGATGTGCTGCTCACTGAGTGCGATTGGGCTGGGGTGACCCTGCAGTTCCAGACCGAGATCCTCACCGTCAGCAAACAGGACGAGGGCTTCGTGCTGACCACCAGCAAGGGTGAGATCAGCTGCCACTCGCTGGTGGTGGCGACCGGCGGCCTCTCCATGCCCAAGCTGGGGGCTACCCCTTATGGCTTCAAGCTGGCGGAGCAGTTCGGTCTCAAGGTGCTGCCGACCCGCGCAGGGCTGGTGCCCTTTACCCTCCATCAGGCGGAGAAAGAGGCGTTCGCCGATCTGGCGGGCATCAGTCTGCCGGTGGCGGTGACCGCCGAGGATGGCACTCGTTTCAAGGAGGCGATGCTGTTCACCCATCGCGGCCTCTCCGGTCCCGTTATCCTGCAGGTCTCCTCCTACTGGCATGCCGGTGAGAAGATCCACATCAACCTGCTGCCGGAGCTGGATATTCCGGCCGCCCTGCGTGAGTGGGCACAGGCGCACCCGGCGCAGGAGCTGAAAACCGTGCTGGGGCGCGAGCTGCCCAAGCGCTTCGTCGACAAGCTGGTGGAGCTGGGTCAGCTGGTCAGCAAGCCGATGCGCCAATACAACGAGCGGGAGCTGGAGGCGGTGGCCAACCTGCTGGGTGACTGGCAGATCCTGCCCAACGGCACCGAGGGCTATCGCACTGCTGAAGTGACCTTAGGGGGCGTCGATACCAACGAGCTCTCCTCCAAGACCATGGCGGCGCGCAAGGTGGCGGGTCTCTACTTCATCGGCGAAGTGGTGGATGTGACCGGCTGGCTCGGCGGCTACAACTTCCAGTGGGCCTGGTCCTCTGGCTGGGTGGCGGGGCAATATTGCTAGCGGTGCAGTGCCATAACGTGAGTCGCTTGGGGCACCAACATTCTGGAAATTCTGGGACACCCACTTTATTACCTGCAGTGTTATATCTCGAAGGTTGGGCTTCGCGTTGCTCAGCCCAACCTTGACCACGAAATATCTTTTCCCTGAATAAGGGATGGGGTTACGTCGACATGTGTCTGAGCATTTCAGGCCGTTTGCGTAATATTCTGGCCAACACCAGCAGGGTGCTTAGGCTAATCGTCGCCGCAAACATCCAATAAAAGCTGGGGGCGAGTTTGCTGCCTGTGACTTGAATTAACCAAGTAATAATCACTAGCGCAAAACTACCAAAAAATGTCACTGATAAATTGTAACTCAGCGCCATCCCAGTGGTTCGCACTTGGGCAGGAAACAATTCGGTCATCAATGCCGGCAAACAACCAAAATAGGCTGCGAGTAAAATCCCCATGGCGCTTTGAACCATCAGCAAGGTTGAAAATTGGGGCGAATAGGTTAGCCAAGCAAACATCGGATAACCTAATATCAAGAATAAAAAGGCAGCGGTGGTCATGATTTTTAAACGACCAATACGATCTGATAGATGACCAAAAATGGGTGAGAAAATAAATTGCAAACTGCCGGTAACAAGGGTGGCAATAAAGGCCAGCTCTTGCGGGATGGCTAATTCCCGTTTCGCATACGTCGGCATATATAAAATTAAATAGTTTGAAACTGTTGCTAACACCACTAACCCGAGGGCGATCAGCACTTGTGATTTTTGGTTTTTAACGGTGCTGACTAATGGATTATCTTCGACTTTTTCCGCAGTAAATTCACTGGATTCATGCAGGTGAGTACGAATGTAATAAGCGACTGGGCCAATGCTTAAACCAAAGATAAAAGGAATGCGCCAGCCCCAACTTTCTAATTGTTCTGGGGTTAATTGTGACGTCAAGACCGCGCCAAATGCTGAGGCTAGCACCACGGTTAAGCCTTGGCTGGCAATTTGCCAACTGGCAAAAAAACCACGACGCTTACGATTCTGTTCGGCTAAATAAGCGGTTGAACTGCCAAACTCGCCGCCAGCCGAAAAGCCTTGAATTAAGCGGGCAATCACAATCCCTGCGGTGGCATATACCCCTATTTGCGCAAAGGTTGGCATGAATGCGATCATAAATGTACCCACGGTCATTAACGCAATGGATAACGTCATGCCGGCTTTGCGGCCGTGGCGATCTGAATAGATGCCCAATACTATGCCGCCTAAAGGCCGCACGATATAGGACAAGCCAAAGGTTAAAAAGACCGTTAATAACGCCACATAGTCATTTTCAGAAGGGAAAAATAATTTGCCAATAATCGTGGCAAACGAGGCGTAAACCACTAAATCAAACCATTCCAAGGCATTACCAATTGACGCGGCAGTAATGACTTTCCACGGGGTTTGAGGGGGGGCGGTTGAGGTGTGTTGGGGCTGCATATGATCATCCAAATAAATTAATAATATAAAAAAGCCTTCGCTGATACCGTGATAAATATTGGGTAAGCGGCTTATCCAATAGTTTGGCTTTGTATTAGTTGTTTTAAAAATTGCTCACAACGGGCGAGTTGCTCTAGGCTGACAAATTCGTCAGGGCGATGCGCCTGCATAATATCGCCGGGACCGCACACAATCGTCGGGATGCCGAGTGCTTGAAATTGTCCCGCCTCGGTCGCATAAGCGACTTTTCGGATATCGTGATGGCGCGTTAAGGCACGAGCCAGTTGGGTGATTGCCGCTTGTTCCGAGGCTTCCAGTGACGGGGCCTGCGCCAAGGTTTCTAACATAATATGTGCCGATTCATGCTCTGCTTTCATCAGCGGCAACAGCTCTTGGTGAGCATACGCGTGAATGCGTGCATAAATTGACTGGGCTTGTACCGTGGGCAAGTTGCGATATTCAAAATCAAATGTGCAGTAGTCAGGCACGGTATTGATCGCTACGCCGCCTCGAATTTGGCTGACTTGGGCGGTTGTGAAAGGGACATCAAATGCCTGATCAAACGGCCCTTGCGCACGCATTTCATTCGCCAACTCTCGAATAAAGCAGATCAACTTTGCGGCGTACTCAATGGCATTTAAACCTGTTGGGGTTAATGACGAATGCGCAGCATGGCCGTGCACATGACAACGGAAGGCGTTGACACCTTTATGGGCGACCACCACTTGCATTGATGTGGGTTCGCCGACAACACACGCGGCAGGTTGGAGACCACGTCGTTGCAAATCAGCAAGCATGTGCGGGGCACCCAAACAGCCCACCTCTTCATCATATGAAAAGGCAAGGTGGATGGGCTGCTGTAAGGTCTGAGCCAAGGTGTGGGGGAGCAGTGCCAGCGCGGTGCCGATAAACCCTTTCATATCGCATGTGCCACGCCCGTATAACCGCTCGTTACGCACGACTGGCTTGAATGGGTCGCTACTCCACTGTTGCCCGTCAACCGGTACGACATCGGTATGACCTGACAACACGATCCCACCCTGAGTTCGGCCATCTGCTGCTGGCAAGGTCGCAAACAAGTTGGCTTTATTGCGCTCGGCGTTAAAGGTGAGGTGGCTGGTTACCCCTTGTGCTTGCAGGGCATCACGCACCATCTCGATTAAGCCAAGGTTGGATTCTCTGCTGGTGGTATCAATCTCAATCAGTTTCTTGACCCAGTCGAGAGTGGCGGTGCTTGGCGTTACCGTGTTCCCTAATTGATCAGGCATATTCCTTCCTTAATGATGGGTGGCAGACCCGTTGTTAGTGGTCACTCTGTAACATACTCGAATGTGGGATCATACCACTGCCAACTAACTGAAATATCTGGTTTTTCATTGAGCTGAGAAGTGACGCTTACAAATTGTGTTCCATGCGAGCTCTTTTTTGTTTGTTGATTTATTGGTCATTTTAGGGTGCTCAGTCACGTAACGATCAACCAAAGGAGATTCTGGGACACCCATCTGAGTGCTAGCGGCGCGACTGAAAGGCTACCAAGGGTGGATGTCCCAAGATTTCCCTTGCCTGATGATGTTCGTCGTTACGGTGATGCAACAGTAAAACCGATGCTGGCCGATCCTCCCGTATGTTGGGCTAAAAGATGTTACTCGGCGTGAGGCCCAGCGTTGGCCGCTAAAGTATCTTGGACAAAGGTCGACAGAGCATATATTCGTCGGTTCGTCGTGGGGGCTTAGGCGCGTTGTTTGGGCGGCTTGCTCCCCGCGATGAATGATGTGTCGCAAATGTAAACTGTTTTCATATAGCGCGTTGTGCGTTAAAAATACCAGCAGCCTGCTGAGTTTTTTAGGATTGAATGACCTCAGCAGGTTGCGATGAATGCAGGGAATGGGCGCTTTACCAAGGCCTAGTGCTAGTGCGCGATGGGACTTTATCGTTAATCTGCTAACAAGCCCCGCTGCTCGTTAACGCCGTGAGGATGTACCTCTTAGGTAATTACAAGGACATGGATGTCATGCTATCCCAAGGACTGCTTATCAGGCTCTGTCGCCTCTGGACTTGCCGCCCGCTCTGGCTCAAGACATTGTTAGGTATGTCAGTGGGCATCGGTGTTGGGCTGACCTTTGGTGAGCAAGCGCAATGGGTTAGGCCTATCGGCATTTACTTTGTCAGTGCAATTCAGGGATTAATGATTCCGCTGGTATTTTGCTCGATCATTACGGGTACTACGTCACTACTGAAAAGTAAGAAGCTAGATAGGGTCGGGGGTAAAGCCATTGGGCTATATCTGCTATCCACCGCGTTGGCTATCGGTATTGGCTTGATGATGGGCTGGCTATTGGAGCCGGGGAGTGGTGCCGGTTTGGGGGCTTATCAGCAGCCCACACCGTTGGCCCCAGCTATGTTAATCGATGAAGATGCCTCACGCGCGCTAGCTAGCCAAAACTGGAGCATTGCTGGGGATAAGATACTACCCATCATCATCTTTGCGATTGCGTTGGCGTTTTCTCTTAATGCCAGTGGTCGTCGTGGCCGGCCTGCGATTTTATTTTTTGCCTCACTGGCAGAAGGCATGTTCAAGCTGCTCCAAATGATCATGGTACTAGCACCCTATGGTGTCTGCGCCCTGATGGCGTGGATGGTCAGTATCCATGGGCTTGAACTCCTGCTGCCATTACTCAAAGTGATCGGTGTCCTCTATCTTGGCTGCATACTCCATGTTTTTGGTGTTTACACGCTCATGCTCTTGCTCTTAGCGCGCTTAAATCCGATCCATTATTTCAAAAGCATCGTTGATGCACAGGCAGTCGCCTTTACTAGTAGCTCTAGCATGACGACGTTACCCACTTGTCTCGCCTGCGCGGAAAGACGGCTGGGGGTATGCCATGTGATCACTGAAAAGGTGTTAGCGATTGGTGCCGTTTTTAATATGGATGGCACGGCGCTCTACCAAGGTGTTGCTGCATTATTCGTTGCACAAGCGTTTGGGGTTGATCTGCAGTTCGGGGATTACGTCACCATTGTTATCATTGCCACCTTAGCCAGCATAGGGACTGTAGGAACACCAGGAGCTGGGCTCCTGTTGTTATCCCTGACCTTGGCGGCGGTAGGCATTCCATTAGAAGGGGTGGCATTGCTTGCCGGGATCGACAGGCTGCTTGATATGGCACGCACGACGGTTAATGTGTCCGGTGACATCGTGGTTTCTGTATTAGTCGCGCAAAGTGAAAAAGGGCTCGATGTCGTGGTGTATAGCGACGTAAGTGCAGGCGAGGACATTGATTTTACCGTGCGCTGAGTCGAATTTAATTATCGTGAGGGTCGTGATGGCAGCACCAACAAACTTCGAAGATAGCGCCATTCTCTTCCCCGCATTGTCCACATAACCAACCATTACCTTGCCGCTGTTGATAGCGCTCGATGACCCGGCCCGCTTTACTGCGATCCTCTGCCCGAACAAGTAGCGTTACTTGAAGTAAATCTACCGGCAGCTCTCCCAGCGCTCCGGATAACCCATCGCCATTAAGCCGCACGGCAACGCCTTCGACTTCGAGCGCCCCTTTCAGCGCGTGGGCCTCAAGGGTGTGTGATGCTCTATAGAGATTGATCCAGTTATCCATGCCAGCCCCTTAATCAGGATAAAAACCACAAAAAATGAAACCCTGCAAAATGAGCAAAAGTCTCATCACAAGCAATCAGTGTTCTATCACTATGACGCTGACCGTTATGCTGCCAGAGAGGCCGCAATTAAAAATTGAGCGGCAAAATAACTACTGGTAGCCCACGCTTTGGCATAGGGAAACGGCTGGCGAAAATAGTAGAGCGCAAGGATGCTGTTGGAACAAAGAAACAGTAGCGACCCTACGAATATAGCGGCGCTACCTGCCGTCAACGATGCATGCCATGTTCCAGCGGCAACCCACACCATAGCGATAATGGTTAATATGTAGAGAAACACTGGGATCCGGACAATCCCCAGTTTACCCCACAGTAAACCAAATAAAGCGCCCGCGACGACCAGCAGTAACAGTGCATCCAATAGATTCAGCAGCAAAGGGCCCTGTGCGAAACCGACAATATAGCAAAGATGGGCAACTAGAAAAGCAGCAGCGCCCTGCATCGTGCGCTGGTGCGGTAACATCAGCAGCACATCGCCAGCCAGTGAAAGGCACAGGCCAAGTAAAATCCAAGCGTGTGAACCATCGTGGTCATACCCTTGATAGCCAAACGCCAATGCGATAATAAGCAACATGGTCAATGGCTTACTCAGGCCAAAATGTGGCATGTTTGATCTGTGTGCTACACGAACATGCCACCAGCCTGAGGCAATGATCAAAAAGCTTAACAGCATCCCCTACCTTCCTCTTATTCAACCGGCGTTCATTCTGAGGCATAAGCAGCCTAACAAATTAGGCTACTTGGTGTCAGTGTTTTGCACCTGCCTCCCGCAGCGATAAACACCGTGTCGGCGTACTACTCACGTTGACCGAGTCGAGCATGAAATAGTGACGTAATGACGTGGTGCTCTACATCTAAAGTCTAATTGCGTAGTTGCCCCTTATTGATGCATAAGGGAATAATCTGGAGGTGTGCTATGGAGGAAACAATGAAAAATTATCTGCCCGCGATTGATATCATGATGTGTCACTTAGGGATAAATTTTGAGCAAGCTTGTGAGCAATTAGGGCTGAACCCTCTTGAGCAAGAGACCTTAAGCAAGCTGCAAGAGCAGGAAAGAACCGAGTAAAATTTATCTGCACAAACACTTAGGGTATGTGACGTCATAGCTTCAATAGCAGTGATAATCGACCGACCCATACCCGTCCTGCCGTAGCCACTTTCTGTCCAATCGCAAGCTCCTTGCGCAGTTTCGTGGCCACACTCACTATGCTACTACAGATCGGTGGGAGTCCCATCTTCAGTCCTGTACGCGAACGTCCGATTACGCCTGATGGCTAATCGAACCTACGAGCTCTACCATTTTGTATCGAAAAGTGAATAGTTTTTAATATATTTTGTTTGATACTCCAACTCAGGAAATAATGACGCCTCATAGATCCCACAGAAGGAAAGCTCTTTTAATATTTTGTCTTTGAATTTTTTAGGTATAACAAAAGAGCGAGACATTTTATCAAACTCATCATTTATGTTAATGTATTGTCTGTTCGCTAGTATTTTTCCAGTGTGACAGGTGAAACAGCCTTGTTGGGTTATTAGTCTTTTATTTAAACGTTTAGGTGAATACATGAAGCCTGCATGTTTTATTCTGTAGTTTGTACCACCACGAAGCTCATTGAAAATTAAATCGAAGCCTACATTTATGGGCTGTCCGCGGAAGTTACCTTGAGGTGTCAATAGCTGCTCAAGTGGCTTGTTATTTATTGCTATCTGATTTCGAATGAAGCTAATATTACGTTCATCTATTATATTGAAAACTTTAATGAAAAGTTCTCTTAAATCATCAGCATCATTGAGTAATATCAATTCTCTTGTTAGTATTTCGCCGAAATTAAAGTTGTAATAATCAAAGGAATATATATCCTCTATGTAATCTGGTAAGAAGAATAGTCGCCCATCGATATCTTTATCTCCAGAACAAGCAAAATATAGAGCAACTAATACGTTTTCTGTCCAATCAAGAAGTCTTGTTGGTAATCCGTAATGTTGTGCATATGTCAAAAGCTCTAATGTATCGGTGTGGCGTTCTCTAGCTTCTGGATGAATTCTAACAAATTCACTGATTAGTTTATTTTCATCATAGTAATTACCATTGACGGGGCGGAATAGACTTGGGATAAGCTTATGACTTGAGTTAGAGTGCCCCCTAAACCACCAATTTTTAGAGTTGTGTGATTTTTCTGAAGTCGCTAGCCATATTGCGTCTGCAACACATTTAATTTCAATCGGATTGGTTTGGTTATTTATTTTCATACATTCCCATATAAAATAATGAGTTGAGAAAAATACTACTATAGTCTTTTATTCATATCAAAAATTTTAATTAAATATGTGATGTAACTTTAATTTTATTAATTATGACATTAGATTATTTTTGTGTCCTTCTAAAAGGAAGTTGTGGATTTTACTTTATTTTCAGTCATATTGCCGTTATTCATATATGCCGATAAGAACTTACACACCCTATTTCGTGTATCCATATAATAAAAAACGGCGCCTTAAGGCGCCGTTTTGAGATGTTGCTAACAAACCGTAATTACTGCAGCAGGGAGATATCCGCGACTTGCAGGAACAGGTTGCGCAGGTTGTTCAGCAGCGCCAGGCGGTTGGCCTTGAGGGCTTCGTCGTCGGCCATCACCATCACTTCGTTGAAGAAGGTATCGACCGGCTCGCGCAGGGCGGCCAGACGGGTGAGGGCGGCCTGATAGTCACCGGCAGCGAACAGCGGGGCCAGTTCGCCTTGCAGTTCGGCAACCTGGGTGGCCAGCGCCTTCTCGGCAGCATCGACCAGCAGTTCCGGTTTGACGGCAGTCGGCAGTTCGCCTTCGACCTTGGCCAGAATGTTGCTCACGCGCTTGTTGGCGGCAGCCAGTGCCAGTGCGGCATCCAGCGTGCGGAAGTGGCTGACGGCCTTGACGCGACGGTCGAAGTCGAGCGGACGGGTCGGGCGGCGGGCCAGTACGGCCAGCACCACGTCGGCACCGATGCCTTCGTCCTGATAGGCGGCGCGGAAGCGGCCCAGCATAAAGTCGACCACGTCGGTAACGACGGTTTTGTTGGTCAGCTTGTCGCCGTAGACGCGTACCGCTTCTTCAACCAGTTCAACCAGATCCAGATCCAGCTGCTTCTCGGTCATGATGCGCAGGGCACCGATGGCGGCGCGACGCAGGGCGAACGGGTCTTTGTCACCCTTGGGCAGCATGCCGATGCCGAAGATACCGGCCAGGGTGTCGAACTTGTCGGCCAGCGCGACGGCGCAGGCCACCAGACCGGACGGCAGGGCATCACCGGCAAAGCGCGGCATGTACTGCTCGTTGAGGGCCACGGCCACTGCTTCGTCTTCGCCATCGTGACGGGCGTAGTGCATCCCCATGACACCCTGGGTGTCGGTGAACTCGCCGACCATGTTGGTCATCAGATCGCACTTGGAGAGCAGGCCGGCACGCTTGGCCTGAGCCACGTTGGCACCGATGCGCTCGGCGATAAAGCCGGCGACGGTCTCGATACGCTCGACCTTGGCCTTGACGGTGCCAAGCTGTTGCTGGAACAGCACGGTTTCAAGGCGCGGCAGGCGGGAGGCCAGAGTCTGCTTGAGGTCGGTCTTGAAGAAGAACTCGGCGTCAGAGAGACGGGGGCGAACCACCTTCTCGTTGCCGCTGATGATCTGGCTCGGGTCTTTGGACTCGATGTTGGTGACGAAGATGAACTTCGGCAGCAGCTTGCCGTTCTTGTCGTAGACCGGGAAGTACTTCTGGTCACCCTTCATGGTGTGAACCAGCGCTTCAGCGGGAACGGCCAGGAACTTCTCTTCGAAGTTGGCGGTCAGCACCACCGGCCACTCGACCAATGCGGTCACTTCTTCGAGCAGAGCGTCATCCAGATCGGCAACGCCACCGAAGGCGGCAGCGGCCGCTTCGGCGTCAGCCTTGATCTTGGCCTTGCGCACCATAAAGTCGGCAACCACTTTGCCTTTTTCCAGCAGGATCTGCGGGTACTGGCTGGCGTTGTCGATGGTGAACTCGCTCTCGCCCATAAAGCGGTGACCGCGAATGGTGCGGGCAGAGTCGATACCCAGAATGGTGGCGGGAACCAGCTCGCCATCCAGCAGCAGGGTCACGGTGAACACCGGACGCACGAACTGGATGGTCTTGTCGCCCCAGCGCATCATTTTCGGGATGGGCAGCTTGGCCAGTGCAGCAGCAACCAGTTCGCCCAGCAGGTCGACGGCCGGACGGCCTTCGACCTTGGCGGTGTGAACCAGCCACTCGCCCTTGTCGGTAACCAGACGTTCTGCCTGCTCAACGGTGATGCCGTTGCCACGGGCCCAGCCTTCGGCAGCCTTGGTCGGCTTGCCATCGGCATCGAACGCCTGCGCCACGGCTGGGCCGCGCTTCTCGACGCTCTTGCTCGGCTGTTCGCCAGCCAGCTCGTGCACCTTCAGCGCCAGACGGCGCGGTGAAGCAAACCACTCGACGTCGCCGAAGGCCAGATCGGCCTTGCTCAGTTCGCTTTTGAGGTTGTCGGCAAAGGCTTCGGCCAGGGAGCGCAGGGCTTTGGGCGGCAGCTCAGCAGTACCGATCTCTACCAGAAATGTATGTTGTGCCATGTCCGTTCCTTAACCTTGCTTGTTCTCACTGCGCTGACGCTCTTCGTCGCTGCGCTGGCACATCGGGAAGCCCAGCGCTTCGCGGGAGGCGTAGTAGGCTTCCGCCACCGCCTTGGTCAGGGTGCGAATGCGCAGGATGTAGCGCTGACGCTCGGTGACCGAGATGGCCTTGCGGGCATCCAGCAGGTTGAAGGAGTGAGCGGCTTTGAGGATGCGCTCGTAGGCAGGCAGCGGCAGCGGTTTTTCCAGTGCCAGCAGGTTCTGGGCTTCCTTCTCGTACTGCTCGAAGCAGTGGAACAGGAACTCCACATCGGCGTGTTCGAAGTTGTAGGTGGATTGCTCCACTTCGTTCTGGTGGAACACGTCGCCGTAGGTGGTCTTGCCCAGCGGGCCGTCAGACCAGACCAGATCGTAGACGCTGTCTACGCCCTGAATGTACATGGCCAGACGCTCGAGACCGTAGGTGATCTCGCCGGTGACCGGCTTGCACTCGAGGCCGCCAACCTGCTGGAAGTAGGTGAACTGGGTCACTTCCATGCCGTTCAGCCACACTTCCCAACCCAGACCCCAGGCACCCAGTGTCGGGTTTTCCCAGTTGTCTTCCACGAAGCGGATGTCATGGATTTCAGGATCCATGCCCAGCTCTTTCAGGGAGCCCAGATAGAGTTCCTGAATGTTGTCGGGGGAAGGCTTGATGATCACCTGGAACTGGTAGTAGTGCTGCAGGCGGTTCGGGTTTTCACCGTAGCGGCCGTCAGTCGGACGGCGGGACGGTTGCACGTAGGCGCAGGCGATGGGCTCTGGGCCCAGCGCGCGTAAGCAGGTCATGGGGTGGGACGTACCGGCACCCACTTCCATATCCAGCGGCTGAATGATGGTACAGCCCTGGCGGGACCAATAGTCCTGCAGCTGCAGGATCAGGCCCTGAAAGGTTTTGACATCGAATTTTTGCATAATTTTTTTCGCGCGAAGTGAAAATCAGAGCAAGATTTGCTGAATGTGAACCGAGGGAGTATACCGTCTGGCATGGTCGGATAATAGGCGAAATTGCAGGGGATTCATGAGATTGAGCCCCGTTACGCCGTCGATATTGGCGCTTTACGCGCCACGTTGCCCAGCGCCATGAGCCGCTCGGGTATCAACCTAATCACCGGAGATACGTAGGATGGAACTGCGCTGCGCCTGGGTAACCAAAGACCCAGAATATATTCAGTACCATGACCAGCAGTGGGGCCGGCCGGTCTATGACGCCCGCGAGCTGTTTGCCAAGCTCTGCCTCGACGGCCAGCAGGCGGGGCTGTCGTGGATCACCATCTTGAAGCGCACTGACAGCTATTACCGCGCCTATGCCGACTTTGATCCGGTGCAGATTGCCCAGTTCGACGAGCAGGATGTGGATAGATTGATGCAGGACAGCGGCATTATCCGCAACCGACTCAAGGTGCAGTCGATCATCAGAAATGCCCGCGCTTATCTGGCGTTGCAGCAGCAGGGCATCGACTTTGCCGATTACCTGTGGGGCTTTGTCGGCGGTGCCCCCATGGTCAACCAGCGCCAGGGTAACGGCGATATTCCGGCCACCTCAGCGGAGTCGGATGCCATGGCGAAGGCGCTCAAGAAGCTCGGCTTCAACTTTGTCGGCAGCACCATCTGTTACGCCTTTATGCAGGCGGTGGGAATGGTGAACGATCATCTGGTCAGCTGTCCTTGCCACCGCGAGTGTCAGCTGCCGCGCTAATTGGGGCATTCCTGTTAGTTGTGCAAAAAGACACCACTCTCGCGGTTAATTCAGGCTTGCGTCAGGCAATGGCGTGCAGGCAGGTTACAATTCGGCACCCGGCATAGGGCCGGATTAGATGATTACTAGAGGTTTTTTCATGCGAGCCAAAATTTTGGTGCCAGCGTTGGCGCTGACCGTTGCCCTCAGTGGCTGTACAACTAACCCCTACACTGGCGAATCCCAGACCTCCAAAGGGGCGTGGGGCGTGCTGGCTGGCGCCGCTGCGGGGGCGGCGGTCGGGGCGCTCTCCTCCAGCAAAGGGGATCGCAAAAAGGGGATTCTGACTGGAGTGGCCGCAGGGGCGGCGCTGGGTGGCGGTATCGGCTACTACATGGACGTGCAAGAAGCCAAGCTGCGCGAGAAGCTTGAAGGCACTGGGGTGAGCGTCACCCGTAATGGTGACGAGCTGATCCTCAATATGCCCAACAACGTTACCTTCGATAGCGCCAGTTCCCAGCTCAAAGCCGCTGGCGCCAACACCCTTTCTGGCGTCGCCATGGTGGTGGCCGAGTTCGACAAAACTCGCCTGAACGTGGTTGGCCACACCGACAGCACTGGTGCTCGTGACCTGAACATGAAGCTCTCCCGTGATCGGGCGGATTCCGTCGCTGCCCAGCTGATTGGCCACGGGGTGGCCGGTAGCCGTATCGCCACCACGGGCGTTGGCCCAGATCAGCCGGTTGCCAGCAACAGCACCGCCGAGGGCAAGGCGCAGAACCGCCGCGTGACCATTACCCTGACGCCGACCGCCTAAGTCGCCCGAGGTTCAGGTAGCAAAAGGCCCCGCCAGCAATGGCGGGGCCTTTTCGGTTGCGGCGGGCGCTAAGTTAAACAGCAGCCGTCAGCTGCACTTCCACCTTGTAGCCTTCATGGGCGAGGCGCGCTTGCACACAGGCCCGCACCGGTGCGGTGCCAGTAGGAATCCACTGATCCCACAGGGCATTGAACGCCGCGATGTCGCCAATGTCTTTGAGATAAATATTGGCCATCAGGATCTTGTCGACGCCGGAGCCATTGGCTTCTAGCAGGCGTTGCAGGCTGCTCAGCACTTCGCGGGTTTGCTGGTGAATATCCGCTTCATCGGTCGCGGGCACTTCCACCACGTAGAGGGTGCCGTTGTGGATGACGACATCAGACCAACGCTGGGTGGTGCCGATTCGGGTAATAGTGGGCATGGGAACTCCGTTGCTCGGGATTACTGACCCTTACGGATCAGGTAGCGGTAGGGCAGTTGGTCTGTCTCGCTGGCAATCAGGGTGTGATCCATAAAGCGGCAGAAACTGGGAATATCGCGGGTGGTGGATGGATCATCGGCATGCACCAACAGGGTCTCCCCTTCGCCAATCAGGCGGATTTTTTTACGCACCATCATCACGGGTTCTGGGCAGCGCAAGCCGATGGCATCGAGCTCATGGGTTGCACCGCAGAATAAATCACTCATCTATTATCCACCCTCACGCTATTCGGCGGCCAATGATACTCAGGGCTAAAAAATAATCAAACAAAGCCCTGATAAGGCAGCACATCTCACTAAAATTCACGCTTTTCCTACCGAGTTTGCTGCTTATGAGTAATATAAAAATTGAACCATATTCAACAAGGAGGTGTGAATATGCAGGTCTCTTACAGCAGGTTACAAGCCTATGCAGGCATGGGTTTTTTATCTTTCGCCATGATGGTGATGGGGAGTCCAATCGGTAATACCGGCACTTGGTTTGGTACCCTAGTGATGGTGGGATTAGGGGTCTGGATCGAATTTAGCGATTGCTACGATGATGATGAAGATGAAAACGATCCATCCTGACCCTCACCGGCAGGAGCGAACAAAGGCGGCATGATGCCGCCTTTGTTATTGATGGCGATCAGCGGGTCGAGCGCATGGCCCGCTCTAGGTGCAGCGCAGTCTGCTGCGGATCTGCGCTGGGGTCGTTAAAGAAGCTACTGAGCACATCCATGATCGCTTGGCGCATGTTGGTCGGCACGGCCATCCCCTCGGCCATGCTGGGTAACAGACTATCTTGCTGTTCTGCCAGTAAAAAATCTTGATGAGATCGAATAGCACACCGATCAAATCCCTTCATATCCAGCTTAATGAGCGCCGGGATCGAGCCTTTGGCTTGGTTAAATTGCTGCTGGAATGTCGGGGTCATCAGCAGGTTAACCAGCTGGTTTTGGGCATGGTTCTGGGCCGGGTCGCGCTGTTTGAACAGGGCGATGGAGTCGAGGTTGTAGCTAAACAGCCCTTGGCTGCCGGGGCTTGGCAGGCAGATGATGTCTTCGCCCGGCCGATAGTGACCGGCGCTCAGCTCCCCTTTGACCCAGTCCCCCATCAGCTGCATCGCCGCCCCACCACTTTCCAGCAGATTGGTTGCCTGATGCCACTTCATCCCCGCATATTTTTGCGGCACATAGCTGCGCAGCTGCTGGAAGCGAGTCAGCACCCGCACCATGTCGGGGCCAGTCAGGGTGGCGCTCTCTTGGTCGAGAAACGCCTTGCGGTAAAAGGCCTTGCCCCCTTCCCCCAGCGCTACCACTTCAAACAACACTGCGAGCTGCCAAGGCTCATTGCCGATGGCGAGCGGGGTGATGCCCTCTCGCTTGAGCTGCTCGGCGATGGTGACAAACTGGGCCCAGTCGCCGGGCGGAGTCAGCTGCTGCTGCTCGAATACCTTGCGGTTGAGCCACAGCCAGTTGACCCGATGGATACCGGTGGGCACCGCCATCAGGGCCCCCTGTTGGCTCAGGCTCTCGCGGATCATTGGTGGCAGTTGATCATACCAACCAAGCTGCTCAGCCATGGGGGTTAGATCGCGCAAAAAGCCCAATCCGGCCCACTCTTTGAGCTCGTAGCCCTTCAGGTTGGCGGCCTCCGGCGGATTGGCGGCCAGCGCGCGACTTTTCAGCACCGTCATGGCGCTCTTGCCGCCGCCCCCTTGTACGGCAAAATCGCTCCACTGATTGCCTTGCGCCACCCATTGTGACTTGAGCACTTCCACTGCACGGGCCTCACCACCCGAGGTCCACCAATGGAGCACCTCGACCTGCGCCGCACTCACCGCAGGGGAGAGCAGCGCGCTAAGGGACAACAGACACCATTTCATACCATTTACTGCCTTGGTAACGAGAGCGTGGCTTGCAAACCACCTTGCGGACGATTTTCCAGCACCAGATCGCCGCCGTGGGCGTGGGCGATGTTGCGGGCGATCCCCAGACCTAAGCCTGAGCCCGCTTGATCCGTGCTGAGCCGATAATAGGGTTCGAAGATCCGTTCAAACTGGTCGGGGGGCAGGCCGGGTCCCTCATCCATGATGAACAGGGTCAGGATCTCGGCGTCATCCATGATGATGACGCGTACCCGTTGGCCATAGCGGATGCCGTTATCGAACAGATTGCCGATGCAGCGCTTGAGGGCCAGCAGCTTGCCACGATAGGGCCACTTGCAGTGGCCTTCGATGGTCAGCCGTTGGTCGTGAAGATTGAGCGACTCCGCCATCTGTTCAAGCAGGGCATTGATGTCGATTTGCTCGATATTCTCGTGAATATCGGTCTCTTTCACCGTCTGCAGCGCCCCTTTCACCATCAGCTCTAGCTCGTCGAGATCCTTGTTGAACTTGCCAATTTGCTGCTCATTACCAAGCAGTTCAACCCGCAACCGCAGCCGGGTGATGGGGGTTTTGAGATCGTGGGAAATCGAGCTGAACAGCCGCTCCCGATCATCGATATAACGGCGAATGCGGTGTTGCATGATGTTAAAGGCGCGGGTTGCCGCCACGATCTCCGAGGCCCCCTCTTCCTTGAGAGGAGGCTGATCGATATCTTTGCCTAAATTGACGGCGGCCTTGGCGAGGCGGCGCAGTGGCCGAGTTTGCCAGCGCACCAACATAAAGGTGAAGAAACAGAGAAACACCGTCATCAGGGCGATAAAACGCAGCTGATTGCTTGGCATCACGGTGTCATCCAGCGTCATGTAAGGCGCTGGCAGATAGAGCCACTCTCCCGGTTTGATCTCAATCTGCGTCACCAAAATTGGCGGATTAAGAGGCTCAAGCGACAAGGCATAGCGTGCCCACGAGGAGGGTAAGTCAGCCAGTAGGGTCTCGTTGTTAAAGACGTGCAACTCATCGGGCCGGGAAAAATCGACTTTGATCGTCATCGCATCGGAGAGTTTACCGGCTAGCACTTTTTGCACTTCCCGCAGCACCAGCGTTTTGCGCTCACTGTCGGGAATGGCCCGAATATGGATTTCATCCTCGTTGAGCGACACGAAGAAGCGGCTGCCGCCCATATTGCGCAACTGATCCAGCGCGATATGGCGATATTGCAGTGGCAGTGACTTAAAGAAGCTGACCGTTGACGCGGCCGACATGGCCAAGTTACGGGAGGTACTGAGCATCCCTTCCAGCTCACGCTTTTGGATCTGCTGCATCCAGATGCCGGTCAAAATGGTTTGCGACAACAAAATCGCCAGCAATAGCAGCAAGATCATCCGTGACAGCAGGGAGCGGGGCAGCAGTGCCCGCCACGACCAGGTGTGGCTCATGGCAGCTCGTGTACCTCGGCGATCAGCATGTAACCGCTGCCGCGAATGGTTTTGATGATCCGTGGGCTCTTGCCGTTATCCCCCAGTTTTTGGCGTAGTCGGCTGATCTGCACGTCGATCCCCCGTTCCATCGGCAGGCTTTCGCGGCCACGGGTCGCATCGGAGATGGTATCCCGATCCAGTACCACCCCGGGTTGTTGCAACAACATGCCAAGCAACTGGGCATCGCTGCCAGAGAGATCCAACAGGCTGCCGTCGTCGCGGGTGAGCTGGTGGCTCAGGGTGTCGAGGGTCCACTCGGCAAACCGCAGGCGGCGGCTCGGCTCCTTCTCTTTTTCTGGCTGGCGAAATTCGGCGCGCCTTAGCAGCGCTTTGATCCGGGCGAGTAGCTCGCGGGGGCTGAAGGGCTTGGCGATATAGTCATCGGCCCCCAGCTCAAGGCCGATCACCCGATCGGCTTCGTCGGAGGCGGCAGTCAGCATGATGATGGGCACTTGAGAGTCACGCCGGATCTGTTGGCAGAGGGTAAACCCATCGTCGCCGGGCATCATGATATCCAGAATAATCAGGTCCGGACTGTGCAGGGCGAGTTGCTGGCGCATCTCATCCCCTTCTGCTGCGGTTAATACTGCAAAGCCCGCTCGGGTCAGGTACTCGTTGAGCAGCTCGCGGATCTCTTGGTCGTCATCGACGATCAGCAACTGTTTGCTCATTGACATATGTATGTGTATCCACCCATTTTTGTGCAGATTGAACCTGTCGGGACCGCAAAAAGCAAGTTAGCGTCCTATCAAATGTGCAGGCCAAGATCGGCCATTAACGCTAACTGACTGAAAACAAAAAAAAGGCCGCCTCAAGCGAGAGCGGCCAACGCGCAGATCCAGTCGGTGGCGTTGCAAGATGGCACCACCACCGTAAGTCACTACTAGGTCGATTTCACCTAGCTCACTACTTGTTCACATTGCGCGTGCGGGTCGGGTCTAGACCCGTTCAAACACGGTGGCGATCCCCTGACCCAGACCGATACACATGGTGGCCACCCCCAGCGTGGCATCCTGCTCCTCCATCAGATTGATGAGGGTGGTAGAGATGCGTGCACCGGAGCAGCCGAGCGGGTGACCGAGGGCAATGGCGCCGCCATTGAGGTTGACCTTCTCCTCCAGCTTATCGAGTAGCCCGAGGTCCTTCACGCAGGGCAGCGACTGGGCGGCAAACGCCTCGTTCAGCTCGAACAGGTCGATGTCGCCAACGGTCAGGCCAGCCCGCTTGAGCGCCTTCTGGGTCGCCGGTACTGGGCCGTAACCCATGATGGCGGCATCGCAGCCAGCGATGGCCATGGCCCGAACCTTGGCGCGGGGCGTGAGGCCGAGCGCCTTGGCGCGATCTGCGCTCATCACCAGCATGGCGGCGGCGCCATCGGACAGCGCTGAAGAGCTGCCAGCAGTGACGGTGCCGTTGACCGGATCAAAGGCGGGCCGTAACTGGCTTAGGCCATCGACCGTGGTCTCTGGGCGGATCACTTCGTCGTAGTCGTAGAAGAAGCGGGCGCCGCTGGCGTCATGGCCTTCCAGCCCGACGATCTCCTTGGCAAAGCGCCCTGCCACGGTCGCAGCATAAGCGCGGCGGTGGGAGCGGGCCGCAAATTCGTCCTGCTGCGCCCGGCTAATGCCGTGTAGCTTGCCGAGCATCTCGGCAGTCAGCCCCATCATGCCGGAGGCTTTGGCCACCGACTTGGCCATACCGGGGTGGAAGTCTACCCCATGATTCATCGGTACGTGGCCCATGTGCTCGACGCCGCCGATGATGAAGATGTCGCCATCGCCCACTTGAATGGCGCGGGACGCATCGTGCAGCGCCTGCATGGAGGAACCACACAGCCGGTTGACGGTGACCGCCCCCACTTGCTTGGGAATACCCGCCAGCAGCGCGGCGTTGCGGGCAATGTTGAAACCCTGCTCTAAGGTCTGCTGGACGCAGCCCCAGTAAATATCCTCAATCTCGTTCGGGTCGAGCTTGGGGTTACGCAGCAGGATGGAGGTCATCAGGTGTGCCGACAGATCTTCTGCCCGCACGTGGCGAAAGGCCCCGCCCTTGGACCGGCCCATCGGGGTCCGGATGCAGTCGACAATCACTACGTCTTTCATCAATGGATCTCCTTTGGGCAATCAGTAGAAGGTGTTGCCTTGGGCGGCCATCTCGCGCAAGCGGTCGCTGACGCGGTAGAGCGGGCCCAAGTCGGCATACTGGTCGGCTTGCGCCACATAAGCGGCCAACCCGATGGTATCGAGATAACGGAACACGCCACCACGGAAGGGGGGGAAACCCAGCCCGTAGACCAGCGCAATGTCGGCTTCGGCTGGCGTGGCAACGATGCCCTCTTCGAGGCAAAGCACCACCTCGTTGATCATCGGGATCATCATGCGAGCGATGATGGCGTCCTTGTCGAAATCCTGTTTCGGCTTGGCAATGGGGGCCAGCAGCTCGTAGCTAGCTGCGTCGGCCACCTTCTTCGGCTTGCCCTTCTTGTCCTGCTCGTAGGCGTAGAAGCCCTTGCTGTTCTTCTGACCGAAGCGGTTCACTTCGTACATCACGTCGATGGCAGTGCGACCTTCCTTGCTCATGCGTGCCGGGAAGCCCTGCGCCATCACGTCACCGGCATGGTGACCGGTGTCGATGCCGACTACGTCCAGCAGGTAGGCGGGGCCCATGGGCCAGCCGAACTCTTTCTCCATCACCTTGTCGACGGCGGCGAAGTCGGCGCCATCGGCGACCAGCTTGTTGAAGCCGAAGAAGTAGGGGAACAGCACCCGGTTGACGAAGAAGCCCGGGCAGTCGTTGACCACCACCGGGGACTTGCCCATGGCGGCGGCATAGGCCACCACGCGGTTGATGGTTTCATCGGAGGTCTGCTCGCCGCGGATGATCTCCACCAGTGGCATGCGGTGCACCGGGTTGAAGAAGTGCATGCCGCAGAAGTTCTGCGGGCGCTTCAGCCCCTTGGCCAGCAGGGAGATGGGAATGGTGGAGGTGTTGCTGGCGAGCACGGCGTCGTCAC
>NZ_PGGC01000005.1 GCF_002795305.1 Aeromonas cavernicola | reverse complement strand
ACCACGAGCGGGCCGAGCTGGGCCGCGAGTTTGACGCCCTGGTGGATCGGCAGGCGGTGCATCAGCAACAGATGGCGCGCAGTGCCGATGAATTGGAGCAGAAGGTGGCCGAGCGCACCCAGCGCCTCAAGCAGAAGACCGCCGAGCTGGAAGAGCACATTCAGATGCTGACTGAGGCCCGCCAGCAGCTGCTGATCAGTGAAAAGCTGGCGGCCCTTGGTGAGCTGTCGGCCGGGGTGGCCCATGAGATCAACAACCCGTTGGCGGTGATCCTCGGTAACGTCGAGCTGATGAAGCTGACTCTGGGTGCGCTCGGCCACCTTCTGCTCCAATTCATCGGCACTGCGCGCCATCTGTTGCTGATGCGCCGCCTGCCGATCCAGCAGGGCGTCAAACTGGCGGCCCAGCTGGGCCAGCTCGTGGTCGGGATCAAGGCCCAGCTGCCCGACCCTAGCGGATTTGCCATATTGCACATGGCGCACCACCTTGTGCATGCGCTCGATGGGGGTGAACAGATCCCGCGCGCCGCGATAGACCAACAACCCCGAGAGCAGCAGCAACAGCACCACGCCGGAGCCCAGCTCCAATAAATTGGTGAGATAGGTGCGAATGTAGGGCCACTCAAGAAAACCGACGTAGAGCATCCCCAGCCGCTCGCCAGCCGCCCCCAGCAGGGGCTCATAACCGGAGACATACCACGCATCGTGGACAAAAGCGCGATCGATCCATCGCTCTCCCTGCGCCAATACCTGCTGACGAACGGGGCCTGAAACCCGAGTGCCCAACGCCCGCCCTTGTTGCTCGCTGCTGCTGATCGGCACATTGGTGCTGACCCGCAGATCATCAAGAAACAGGGTAACGGTGCCAAGGCTGCCCTCTGGCAGGGTGTTTTTGGCAAACACCTGACCTTTGATCTCATCCACCAGCCGGGTACTGCCGTTGATAAGCTCCCCCCCTTCCAGCACCCCCCACAGCGCGCCATCGCGGTCAAACACCGGGGTCAGCGACAGGCTGATCAGCGCGCGGGTCTCTTTGCCTGCCAACGTATCCCCCGCCACCTCATCGCGGGCAGGCTGGATCGCTTGCTGTCTCTGTGGCGGCATCGCATCGGCCAAGGCCAGCACGGCGCGATCGGCCAAGGCAGCAGAAACCGCCAACAATTGTGGTCGTGACCAGACCACAAAATGACTGATGCTACGCCCCGCCGCGAGGGCCGTGCGCGCCGTAGCTGTCAGTTCATTGAGCGCCGCCCCACGGCGTAACCGTAAAAAGTCGAGACCATAGTGCTCAGCCTGTGGAGCGATCCACTCAGCGAGCTGCGTTGGCGTTTCACGCAGCCGCTGCTGAAAGGTCCAGGCATCGCGCAGGTGCTCCAAATGCTCCGCTTGACGCTGTTGCTGCACACTCACCGCATGGTGCGCCACCCCCAGATCACCGCGCACACTGGTCAGCAAATTTTGCCAACTGTAGGTGAGGTTCCAGTAGAGGGTAAGCCCGATCATCCCGACCAAGGTCAGCATGATGGGCACCGAGGTGAGCAGCAGCAGGCGCCAGCGCACCTTGGTTTTGAGCCTGTGGGGAAGCTGGGCTAGCCGACTTAGCATGGCCACCCCCAACGGTTGATTACACCGTCCCACAGATCGCCTAACCACGCGGCATACCGCTCACGTCCCAATAGGGTGATAACGTCACTCAATGGCCCACTCCTTAAACTTGCGCTCCAAGGTTTTGCGGGCCAGCCCCAGCACCCGCGCCGCCGCGGATTTGTTGCCGTCATGGCTGGCTACCACCTGCAGAATGTGCGCTTTTTCCACCTCTGCCAGCGGCCATGCCAGCGGATAGCCCTCTTCCCTTGTCCCCTGCTCGGCCGGTTTGCTGCTCTGCCAATACTCGGCAGGGGGTTTGCCCAGCAACAAACAGCGCTCAATTAAGTTGCGCAGCTCACGGACGTTACCGGGCCAAGGATACGCCTGCATGGCGGCCACATCCTCGTGGGTCCAGTGCAGGGCCCCCATCCCAATCTCGGCAGTGAGCTGGCGGGTAAAGTGGTGCACCAGCGCTGGAATGTCGTCAACTCGCTCGCGCAGCGGCGCCACCGCCACCGCCACCACGTTAAGGCGATAGAAGAGATCTTCGCGAAAACGTCCTGCCGCCACTTCGGCCTTGAGGTTGCGGTTGGTGGCGGCGACGATCCGCACATCCACCGCGAGCTCCCGCTCAGCGCCGACCGGACGAATGGCTTTTTGCTCCAACACCCGCAGCAGGGACGATTGCATGGCAAGGGGCATTTCACCAATCTCATCGAGAAACAGAGTGCCTTGATGGGCGACGCGAAACAACCCATCGCGCCCCTTACGTGCGCCAGTAAAGGCGCCCTGCACGTGGCCAAACAGCTCGCTTTCCAGCAGCTCGGGGGCAATCGACGCACAGTTGAGCGGGACAAAGGCCCCCATCCGGCCAGAGAGTTGGTGCAGGGCGCGGGCCACCAGCTCCTTGCCGGTGCCGGATTCTCCCTCCACCAATACAGCAGCGTTGGAGGGGGCGACCCTTGCGATCAGGGTCTTCAGTTCACAGGTTTTGCTACTGTCGCCAATCAGGGTCGGCGGAAACAGCTTGCTCACCTCTCGGCGCAGCAGCAGGTTTTCTCGCTCCATCTGGCGACGCTCAATCACCCGGTCCACCGCTTGTACCATCTGATCCAGATTGAACGGCTTGAGGATAAAATCGCTGGCGCCAAGGCGCAGCGCTTTAAGGGCGGTCTCCATGTCGCCAAAACCAGTCATAAAGATGAGATCACTGCGGCGGGTGTTAGGATCGGTGGCTTCATGCCACTCAATGCCAGAGCGCCCCGGCAGGCGGATATCGGCGATGATGAGATCAACATGCAGGCGGCTGCGCAGGGCTTCGGCTTCCTCAACACTGGCGGCGGTTTCAATTTGGGCAAAGCGAGTGCTGAGCGCCTTGGCTAAAAAGCTGCGCATGCCGGGTTCATCGTCGACGATCAATAACGAGAGGGCAGACCAACGACTGGCGGGGACGGTCATGAAAACAATACCTCTGATTCGAGAGGGTGCGAAGACCGCCCCCGTTAACTCACATGCAGTGAGACATTTTGTCCCGAGTTACCCCACTTCGCCACCACTAACCTTGAAAATGACGGTGCGATCACCCAAATAACTAAATTAACTGGCTGTTTTTACATCAAAAAACGCCAATAACAGGGTAATGAGCAAACTGGCACCTTGTTTGCTTCAAGCTGGCACTTTGCTTGCTTACTTCGCTTGCTTACTTCGCTTGCTTACTTGTTACCTTCTGCCACTAGCCGGAGCCAGCCACACCATGATCACGACACCGCTACGCCAACGCTTCGCCCAACCCGTCCTACGCCCGTTGTGGCTGGCCTTGGCATTATTCGGCCTGACGCTAGTGAGCAGCATCAGCCATGCCGCGAGCCCAAAACCGCCGATCCGCCTTGCTACCACCACCAGCACCGAGCAGTCCGGTTTACTCGGCTGGCTGCTGCCCAAATTCACCCAAGAGACCGGTTATCCGGTGCTGGTGATGGCGGCCGGTACTGGCCAGAGCCTGAAGATGGGCGAAAATGGCGACGCCGACTTGGTGATGACCCACGCCCCAACTGCCGAGAAAAAGTTTGTCGACGCCGGCTTTGGCATCGAGCCCGCCGCCCTGATGCACAACGATTTTGTGATCGTAGGGCCACGCCAAGACCCCGCCGGGATCGGTCAGCTCAAGGATGCGGCCAAGGGGCTACAAGCGATCAAAGAGCAGGGGCAAACCTTTATCTCCCGGGGCGACGAGTCCGGCACTCACCTCAAGGAGCAGACCTTGTGGCAAGCGGCCAACGTCACCCCTGAGTTTGCTGGCTACAAGTCCATCGGCCAAGGGATGGGGCCGACCCTGACCATGGCCTCGGAGCTCGGTGGCTACACCCTGACCGACCGCGGCACCTGGCTCGCCTATCAGAGCAAGCTGAATCTTGCTGTGCTGCTGGAGGGCGATAAGCGCCTGTTCAACCCCTATCAGGTGATCTTGGTCAATCCTAAGCGCTACCCCGATCTCAACAGCGACGGCGCTCGCGCCTTGAAAAACTGGTTAGTCTCCGCCCATGGTCAGCAGTTGATCGGCGCGTTCAAGGTGGCTGGCCAAGCGCTGTTTGTGGCCGATGCCAAGCCCCTGCCGACCGCTAAATCCCAGTAGAGAACCCCATCCATCGTGCCGATACGACCCAACCAGATAGCCAAGATGCTGCTCATTCCTACCCTGAACGAGGCGGCCTGATGCCGACCCTGCTCGATACGACCTTGGCCGCCCTCGCCCTGCTGTTGAGCGGTGACGGTGCGCTGTGGCAGGTGGTGGGGGTCTCTTTTTCGGTCTCCGGCATTGCCCTGCTGCTGGTATTGGTGCCGGCACTGTTGCTTGGCTTTGCCTTGGCTTATCTGCCGCTGCCCGGTCGCTGGCTGTGGCTCTCCTGCCTCAGTACCCTGCAATCGGTGCCAACCGTGGTGATTGGCCTGCTGCTCTACATGTTGCTGTCGCGCTCTGGCCCGTTTGGCGACTGGAAGCTGCTGTTTACCCAGCAGGCGATGGTGGTGGGACAGATGCTGATCGCGTTTCCGGTGATCGCCACCATGGCCCACGCGGCGTTCGTGCACAGTGACCGGCGCGCCTGGGAGACCGCCCTCACCTTGGGGGTCTCTTGGCCCAAGGCACTGCTTGGCCTAATGCACGAGTGCCGCTTCGGCCTGCTAGCTGCGGTGATCGGGGCATTTAGCCGCATCGTTACCGAGGTGGGCTGCTCCATGATGGTGGGCGGTAATATCCTCCACTTCACCCGTAATATCCCCACCGCCATCGCGCTGGAGACCCAAAAAGGCGCCTTCACTCAGGGGGTGGCCCTTGGCATCGTGCTGCTCACCCTCGCCCTGCTGCTCAACCTGCTGCTGACCGCCTGTCGTGGTCACAGCCACTTGAAGCACTGACCATGGCGGCGCCCATTCCCCGTCACAGGAGTACCCCATGGCCCTGACCGCCCATCAACTCACCATGCGCTTTGGCGAGCGCCAGCTGTTCGAGATTGAGCGGCTCACCATCGCGCCGGGGGATGCTATCTGGCTGCACGGTGCCAACGGGGTGGGCAAAACCACCCTGCTCAAGATTTTGGCGGGCCTTATCACCCCGACCCGTGGCCACACCAACCTGCCGGGACGTTGGCAGCAGTGGCTCAATCGGCTATTTCAACGGCCGCTGGGGCCGGGCCGCGTGACCTATCTGCACCAAACCCCCTATCTGTTTGATCGCAGCGTTCATGCCAATGTGGCATGGGCACTGGGCAAAGAGACCGCCCAAAAAGAGGCGCGGGTGTTCGAGGCACTGCGCCGCGTCGAGCTGGAGGGGTTAGCCCGCGAGCACGTGACGGTGCTATCGGGCGGTGAGCGCCAGCGCCTAGCCATGGCCCGCGCGTGGGCGCTGCAACCGGCCTTTTTACTGATGGACGAGCCCACCGCCAATCTGGACCCACATTCGGTTGCCCTGATGGCCGCATTGGCGCAAGATCTGCGGGAACATGGCTGCGGTCTGGTGGTGATCAGCCATCAACAGAACGGCTTGACCGACGTATGCGAGCGGCAATGGACCTTGGCCCGTGGCCAGCTGCAACAGACCACCCCTTTAAAAATCATCGAGCATCATGACCTTAAGAAGCGAATCCCCCTCTGAGCCCTTTGCCGTATCGGCGGTGATCTTGGCTGGCGGGCGCGCCACCCGCATGGGCGGCGTAGACAAGGGCTGGGTTGAATTGGCGGGCCGCCCGTTGATCGACCACGTGCTGGCCAGAGTGCGGCCCCAAGTGGATGAGGTGCTGATCAATGCCAACCGCAGCCACCCCCGCTATCAGCAACTGGCCCCCGTTATCAGCGACGACAACCCTCACTATCTGGGGCCGCTGGCGGGGATGCAGGCTGGCCTGGCTGCTGCCAAGCATGACTGGGTGCTGTTTGTCCCCTGTGATGGCCCTGCCCTGCCGCTGGATCTGATGCGCCGCTTTCGCGCCGCCCTGACCCGCGAGACCGAGCTGGTGGTGGCCCACGATGGCGACTGGCTGCAACCGGTGGTGGCCCTGCTGCACCGCTCCCTGCTGCCCTCTTTGTGCGCCGCACTGGCCGAGGGGGAGCGCAAAATAGATGTCTGGTTTGCCCGCCACCAGATGGCGGTGGTGAGCTTTGCCGATCAGCCAGATGCCTTTATCAATCTCAATAGCCCAGACGAGCTGGCCGCCTTTGCGGCGCGCCTGCATGACGCTGCGACCGGACAAGGAGCCACGTAATGACCCAGACGATGACGACCTCGGCCCCCACCTTGCCTCTGCTCGGCTTTGCCGCGTGGAGCGGCACCGGCAAGACCACCTTGCTGGAGCAGTTGATCCCTCTGCTGGTGGATCGCGGCCTGCGCATCGGGGTGCTCAAGCACGCCCACCACGACTTTGATATCGATCAGCCGGGCAAAGACAGCTATCGGCTGCGCAAAGCGGGGGCCCGCCAGATGATCGTGGCCTCTCGCCGTCGCCATGCCCGCATGACGGAAACTGCCCCGCCTCAAACACCCGATGGCGCAACCGAGCCGGCCGACGCCGACTTTCGCCAGCTGCTGGCCAGCTTCGATCAGACAGAGCTCGATCTGCTGCTGGTGGAGGGGTTTAAACATGAACACTTCCCAAAAATCGAGCTGCACCGCGCCGAAATCGGCAAACCGCTGCTCTATCCCGAAGATGGCGACATCATCGCGCTGGTTAGCGACCAGCCACATCAGACTACCCTGCCCCAGCTCGACATCAATGACCTTGCCGCCATCGCCGACTTCGTCTGCCAATGGCTTGCTGGCAGTCAGCGCAAGGAGCCGGAAGCAGGCAAGGGCTTTCTCTCGGTCGAGGCGGCCCGCAGCGCCATTCTGGCAGGCCTTAGCCCCAGCGCAACCCGCTGCGACACAGCGCTAGCCCACTGCCACGGCGCCGTGCTGGCGGCCGATCTGGTCAGCCCGATCAATGTGCCGCCCCACGCCAACTCGGCGATGGATGGCATTGGCCTTCGCAGCGACGATCTCGCCGCCGGTCGCTGGCAACTGGTGGGAGAGGTGCTGGCGGGCCAGCAGCGCCATGAACCGGTGTTGACGGGGCAAGCGGTGCAGATCATGACCGGCGCCCCGCTGCCGCCCGGGGTCGATACCGTGGTGATGCGGGAAGAGACGCTTATTGAAGGTGAGTGGGTCACGGTCACCGCCCCCATTCGCGCAGGGCAGAATGTGCGCCTCGCCGGTGAAGATCTGGCCAAAGGCGCTGTCGCCATCTCAGCTGGCACCCGCCTTGGTGCCCCTCAGCTGGGGTTGGCCGCCTCGCTCGGTCAAGCCAGTCTCACTGTGCGCACCCCGCTGAAAGTGGCGCTGTTCAGTACCGGTGACGAGGTGCAGGCTCCGGGTGAAGCGCTCGCCCCCGGTCATATCTTTGACAGCAACCGCTTCACCCTGATGGCCCTTATCCGCGCCGCCGGTTGCGAGGTGATGGACCTTGGCATCATTCCCGATGACCAAACCATCCTGCGCCAGCAGCTGGAGCAGGCCGCCGCCAACGCCGATCTGGTGCTGAGCTCAGGCGGGGTATCAGTGGGTAATGCCGACTTTATCAAGCAAGTGCTGGCTGAGCTTGGCCAGATCGACTTTTGGCGCATTCAGATGCGGCCGGGCCGCCCGCTTGCCTTTGGTAAGTTGGGAAATATCCCCTTCTTCGGCCTGCCGGGCAATCCGGTGGCGGCGATGATCTGCTTCCTGCAATTTGTCGAGCCCGCTATCGCCCACCTGCAAGGCAAGCGGTGGCAACCGCTGCGCCTGAGCGCGCTGGCCGAGGAGAAAATGAAAAGCCGACCGGGCCGCACCGAGTTTTTGCGCGGCATCTTCCAGCAAGACCGCAACGGTCAGCTGCGGGTGCGCACCACAGGGGCACAAGGATCTGGTATCTTAAGCTCGATGGCCGCGGCCAACTGTCTGATCGAAATTGTGCCCGCCCAGCCCAACATCGCCGTGGGCGAACGGGTCTGGATCTATCCGCTGCAAGGACGACTCGCCTAAGCGATAGCGCGGCAGCTCGCCCCCCATTGCGCCTTAACGTGAGGGGGGCACACACCACTCCAGATAGGCCGGATGAGCCACAAAGCCCATCCGCTCATACAGCGGCCGCCCTTCAGCGCTGGCGTGTAGCCACACCTTGCCCAGCTGCTGCGCCCTGGCATAGCTCGCCATGTTCGCCAGCAGAGCGGTGGCGATGCCCCGTTTACGATAAGCTGGCAAGGTGTACATGTTGAGCAGATAGCCCTCTTTGCCCGCTAAATTGCCAGGATAGGGGGGCCGCACAAACAGCGCTAAGGTAGCGCATCCCACCAGGGTATTATCCACTTGCGCCAGCCAAGATTGCGCCCTGCCATCCCGCTGCGCGGCGCTAAAGTAATCCGCCGTTGCCTGCCATAACGCGCGGTCGGCCAGCGGGTCACTGAGCTCCCCCACCTCGCAAAACAACGCCATGCGCAACTGCACCAATGCCGCTATATCCTCTTCCCTCGCTTGACGAATCATGCTCTGCTCTCCTTTGACCAGTGGTGATAAACCGCGCTGATGAGCCGGTGACCATCCGCCATATTGACCATCACAGGCCCCCTTGGCGACCGAGCAACCCACACCACCGCCACGGTTTGGCCAACAGGGTGGCACAAGATAAACCTGTTTTTTACCCCTTACGTTTTATAAACTCGGGCTTAAGTCCATTAGGTGCTGCCATGGCTTAGCACGCTCGACCATATTGCGTCATTCAGGGCGGATCCCCCCGCTACGCAGTCAAATACGCAGGAACCAAACAACGTGTCTTCAAGAAGTAAACAGACCATCAAATTGGACGATGTGGCGGCACTGGCCAAGGTCTCGCCCTCCACCGTGTCACTGTATGTTCGCCATCCAGACAAGGTCAGTGACAAAACCGGGCGCAAAATTCAGCTGGCGATTGATGAGCTCGGGTATGTGCACAATAAAATTGCCAGCCAGTTTACGGCTGGGCGCAGCTCCTCCATGGCCATTATTGTGCCCTCTATTTCCAATATTACCTTCAGCAATTTTGTCCAACAGATTGAACATATTGTCAGTGATGCAGGCTTTCAGCTTTATATCGCCTCCCACGATCACTCCATGGAAAAAGAGGAGCAGCAAGTCCGCGCCATTTTGCAATGGTCGCCAGCGGCCATTGCCCTGACGGGAGCCAAGCACAGTGATGCGACGATCCGCATGTTGGAGCACTGTGGCGCGCCGGTGATCCAGGCGTGGCAGATTGGTGAACCCAGCCCCTTTGCCGCCCAAGTGGGCATCGACCATATTCGGGTCGGTTATGATGCAGCGACCTATCTGCTGCGCTCGGGCTGCCAGCGCATCGCCTATTTCACCACCCGGTTTGCCGATGACGTGCGGGCCCAAAGCCGTTACAACGGCTTTTGCCAAGCCTTGGAGCAAGCCGGGATTGCACCGCTGCTAGTGGAGATCCCCTATAGCGAAAACGTCTACCCTGCGGCCCGCGAGATCTTGATCAAAACCCTGCTCAAAGAGCGCCAGCTCGACGGTATTTTCGCCTCTAACGATATGATTGCGACCGCCCTGCTGATGGAGACGGTCGAGCGCCGCATCAAGGTGCCCGAGCAGCTCGCTATCATCGGTTTTGGGGATTTTCCCAGCAGTGGCTATCTGGCACCGGTCACCTTATCGAGCATCAATATCAATATTCACGCCGTCGCCAACCACACCGCCGCCATGATGTTGCAGATGGCCCGCGACCCCGACTACAAAGGCGACATTATTGATGTCGGTTTTGATCTTATCCCAAGGCAGAGCACCCGCTTTGTGCTGTAACCCACGATAAGGGGCCCTGCTAACACAACGTAAACCGCTCCATGGCTTCCTACTGTCCCACCCCTCACCACACATGAGGGCTGGTGACCATGGCCAAATAGCGCGCCACGCAGGCACTGGCCCACCAACAGCCCCTTGACCGCCATCTGTCACCATGGTGGTCAAGGGGGGCCTGCGCGGGCGATCACTAGGCGCCCAGTCGTGGCGAGAATGCCGCCAGCAAGGCGGGTTGCTGCGCCCGAGGCGATGGCAACCCCTCGGGCAACGACGGCGGTGAATTAGGGCGCCAACTGTTTGGTGAGGTAGTGACGCTGGTGATGAATGGGGAATTCAGTCAGGGTCATCACGGTCTGATACCCTTTCTTTTCATAAAATGGCTGAGCCTGAAAGCTGAAGGTATCGAGCAGCGCGAAGCGACAGCCCCGCTCAAGGGCCGCTTGCTCCATCGCCGCCAATAACTGCCCGCCTACGCCACTGCCCCGCTGGCTGCTGGCCACCCACAAATATTCGATATAGAGCCAGTTGCCATAAGTGTGGCCACTGCACCCGCCGATCCGATTGTGCTGCTGATCCTGCTGAAAAACCGCAAGGGGGCGGCGCAGCTGGGCACCGACAAACTCGCGGTTGGTGTCAATCAGGCTGTCTCGTAAAAACGCGATATCGTCTTGACTGGGGTTTTGCACAATGTGCAGGGTACTGGTCATGATTATCTGCTCCTAACGCTAAAAATAATGGCCGTGAACAGGGTCACGGCCATCGGTTATTCACGCTTTACGTTATGAATGGTTTAAATGACCGCTCATTTTACGCAAGGTCTTTTTACGCCAGATCTTTAAGCTCGGCAAACAGCGAGGCCCACTGACTGTTGGCACGGTAGAACACCGGCGGCTGGCCAATCGGCGCAGGCAGAGTAACCCGCTGACCACCGGTAAAGGTCTGACCGCTCCAAACATGGGTCCACTTCTCACCTGCAGGCAGGTAGGTGGTCCACTCGCTCACATCCCCTTTGTGCACCGGCGCTACCAGCAGCTCAGAACCATAGAGGTACTGATCCTGCATCGCGTAGGTCTCGGGATCGTGTTCAAAGTGCAGCATCAGGGCGCGCTGTACCGGATACCCTTTCTCTGCCGCTTCATCCACTAGGCTGCGCAAGTAAGGGTTCAGGTGGCAGTAAACACGGGTCATCCGCGCAAAGTGGGCTAGGGTGCCACCATCTTGGTCGAACTGGAAGTTCTCGTCAGGGCGGTTACCTTCGTGGGTACGCATCACCGGGGTAAAGGCGGCCATTTCAACCCAGCGGTCAAACAGCTCCTTGGTACGGCGATTGCCAAACAGTGAGGTGTAACCACCGATGTCTGAGTGGTGGTAGGCGTTACCCAACATGCCAGAGGAGAGCGCCCCAGAGATCACCGTGACCAGACCGTCGTGACGGCTGAAGTCGACACACTGGTCACCGGCCCACAGCAGCGGGCAGTGCTTCTGCACCCCGGTGTAACCGGCACGCATAAAGAACAGGGCATCACCCGTTTGGCCATTCATCGCTACCGCTTCGGCGTTGCACTGGGCCCACAGGGTCGGCCAGGCGTTGTGCATCAGCTTGGCATCGACGCCGTTGTGCAGGTAGATGTTGTCGGTTGGCAGGTATTCGCCAAAGTCGGCCATCCAGCCCTTGATCCCCATGTCCAGCATGTTTTTGCGCAGCACGGTGTCACGGAACCACGCCATGGCATCGGGGTTGGTAAAGTCGATACAGCCGCAGTAGAACTCACCAAAGTCAACCAACGCGACCTGGCCATCTTTATCCAGCGCCATGTAGCCGAGCTCTTTGGCCACTGGGTAGAGCTTGCCATCCTCACACAGGTAAGGGTTGACGTAGGCCATGAACTCGATGCCCTTGTCATTGAGCGCTTTGATCTTGGCGGGCAGGTTGGGGTAGCGATCCTGATGGTGCTGCCAATCCCAGTCCCAGAACAGGCGTTTGCCAAACGAGGTCACCCGCAGGCCACACCAGTCTTCACTCCACAGACCCGATACCTTGATGCCGTGATCGAGGGCATTTTCCAGCCGGCTGAAGGTATTCACTTCGCCGCCTTTGAGGCCGAGGATGGCGCCGTTATAGACCCACTCAGGCAGCTTGGGCTGACGGCCAAACTGGGCGGACAGCTTCTCAATGATGCCTAAGTAGCTGTCGGCTGTGCGCAATTGCACCGCCTGCGGAATAGCCCATACCTGCAACTCGTGGAACGCCTCGTTGCGGAAATCAAAATCGGCGTAGGCGGTGGTCTCGACGTGGCAGCTGTATTTACGGGAAGAGACAAAGGTCGGCTGGGGGTAGTTGGTGTGGTAGTAATCGCCACCGGCTTTGCCCATCACATCGGCTTTCCACTTGATTTCGCTGTGGGGATGACGGCCAACACCGGGTTCGGAGGTCCACAGCGGGAAGTGACGACCGCGCAGATCGAAGTAGGACATCTGCTCGCCGCAGCCCCACACGTGCTCTTTGCGCTCAGCAGGCAGGCGCACCCAGAAGCGGTTGTAGCTCTCATCAAGCACCCGTGGTTGCAGGGTGACATCATCGCCATCCACGATCACTTGCACTTCCAGCAGCGCTGGGCTCGCCGCATTGGGGGCGAAGCTGAACAGGTGATTATCAAGCTGGGCAATGTGAGTCAGGGCAATGCGCGACTCAATGTAATCTTCTATATCGAAATTACCGCGATAAATTTCCATCTTTTCGGTGCCCTTGCCTAAAAAGAAGGCGGGTGCATCTGCTTGATGGGAAAACAGCAACTGCTGCTTGTGGCGAATATTGAGCACCTGTGATGAGAAATCAAGTTGCATAACCAAGCTCCTGTAAAATGGGGGAAACCCCTTGAACTGGGCGAACAATAATAGCGCTACGAAAAGCATTCAATCCCAAGATACTCAAAGCTAGATCTGGATCACCAATCATCACTCCATAATCACTCTATCATCAATCTAGCTCAGGCCTTGATTAATAACCAAGTAGGCTCTCATGGAGACCCACTCGACCTGAAACATTAGATCCAGATCGCACTTTCTCATCATCACACTTGCATAACATGTCGCAGCGCTACGATTATGCTCCCGCTGGGAGGATTGCACACAATGGAGAATAAAATGGTTGATCAGTCACACAACGAAAGCAGACTGCCGTTTAGGGAGAAATTTGCCTATGGCGTCGGCGATTTTGGTTACAACTTTGTTTTAAACATCACCACGCTTTATTTGCTGAAATTTCTCACTGACGTCGCCGGCATTAATGCCGCGTGGGCGGGAGTGATCTTTTTAGTCGCAAAAGTGTTTACCGGCTTTACCGATTTAGGCACAGGTATCTTCCTCGATACTCGCAAGAAATTTGGCCCGCGGGGTAAGTTCCGCCCGATGATCCTGTGGACTATCGTGCCGCTGTTCATCTTTAACATGCTGTTGTTCTGTAACTTTGATTTGGACAACACCACCAAGACCGTGCTGTTTATTCTTTGTTTCATGGGCTTTGGCCTGTTCTTTAGTCTGGGTAATGCCAGCTATGGGGCCATGGTGCCATCCATGACCAAGAACATTCAGGATCGTGCCGAGCTGGCCGCCTGGCGCCAAGGGGGTGCCAACACGGGCCTGCTGCTGGCCACCGTCGGTTTCATGCCGATTGCCTTGCTGTTTGATTCGCAAGAAACCGGTTATCTGGTCGCCGCGTTGGTCTACACCTCCATTGGCTTGGCAGCGGCGTTTTTCTGCTACTTCAACGTCAAAGAGCACCACACCGTGATCGGTGATGACCCTGAGCAAGTGGTGGAGAAGCCAACGGTCAAGGAGGGGCTCAAAGCCGTCTTGAAGAACAACCAGCTGCTGGTGCTCGCTATTGCCAACCTGCTGACTCTGTCTGCGTTTAACGTCAAGCTGTCGGTGCAGGTGTTCTACGCCCAGTACGTGATTGGCGACGTCTCCATGATCGCTTACATGAGCTTCGTCAGCATGGGCTGTATCTATCTGGGGGTGCTGTCAGTGCCTGCGCTGGTACGCCGCTTTGGTAAAAAGCCGGTCTATCTGGCAGGGCTGTGCCTGTGGATCGCAGGGGATGTGGCTAACTACCTGTTTGGCGGTACCGTAACCAGCTATGTGGTATTCACCTCGCTGGCCTTCTTTGGTACCTCGTTTGTGAACAGCCTCAACTGGGCGTTTGTTTCCGATACCGTGGAATATGGTGAGTGGAAAACCGGCACCCGGACCGAAGGGTTGGTGTACTGCGGCATGACCTTCTTCCGTAAGTGCTCGCAAGCTATCGCCGGTTTTGTTCCTGGCTTTGCCTTGGCGATGGTCGGTTACATGCCCAACGTGGAGCAGACCGATGGCGCCAAAGCCGGGATCACTGGCCTCATCTTCATCTACCCAGCGACGCTGGCGGTGGTTACCGCACTGGTCATGGCGCTGTTCTATAGCCTGAATGAAGCGCGCTACAAAGAGATCATCGCTGCCCTCACCGCCCGTCGCGCGGCCACGCAAAACTAACTCGTGACAAACAAGAGCAACAGAGCGCCTCGGCTCTCTGTTGCTCTGTATTCAAGGATTCGCACCCATGGCTGATAACAAATTTGAAAATGACCGTCTGAGATGGCAAGAGAAGATGGCCTATGGTGTTGGTGACCTGGGTTATAACTTCTTACTTAACTGCACCACCCTCTACCTGCTGATCTTCTTGACTGATGTCGCCAATATCCCAGCTGCATGGGCGGGCGGTGTCTTTTTGATCTCTAAATTTTTTACCGCCTGTACCGATCTCATCACCGGTAGCGTGCTCGATAGCCGCACCAACTTGGGACCCAGAGGCAAGTTTCGGCCCTTTTTGCTCTGGACTATTGTGCCGCTGGCGCTGATCAACACCGCGCTGTTTATGAGTTTTGATCTGCCGGTTAACCTCAAAACCGTGCTGTTTACCGTGCTCTTTATGCTGTTTGGTGCCTTCTATAGCTTTGGCAACGCCTCTTATGGCGCCATGGTGCCGGCCCTGACCAAACAACTGCAAGATCGCGCCGAATTGGCCGCATGGCGCCAAGGGGGCGCTAACACAGGCCTGCTGCTCTGCTCGGTCGGCTTTATGCCGCTGGTGCTGCTGTTTGATACCCCGCAAGCAGGTTACACCTTCACCGTGATGCTCTACTCCGGCCTTGGCGCGCTGGCGGTGCTGTTTTGCTACAGCCAGATGCGTGAGCGCCATGTGCTGCCACCCGCAGCCACCCCCCCTAATCTGGCTACCTTTCGCGATAATGCTCGCGCGGTGCTGGTCAACCGTCCATTAGGGGTATTGGCACTGGCCAATCTGCTGACCTTGGCCGCCTTTAACACCAAGCTCATCGTGCAGGTGTTCTACGCCCAATATGTGATTGGCGATGTCTCAATGATCGCCTACATGAGCTTTATCAGCATGGGCTGCATCTATTTGGGGGTGCTGCTGGTGCCCTTCGCGGTGCGCCGCTTTGGCAAGGTGCCGGTCTATCTGGCGGGGATTGCAGTGTGGATCTGTGGCGATCTGCTCAACTACCTCTACGGCGACAGCGCCATCGACTACATCCTGTTTACCTCGCTAGCACTGTGGGGCTCGGCCTTCGTGAATAGCCTGAACTGGGCCTTTGTCTCCGACACCGTCGAGTATGGCGAGTGGAAAAGCGGGGTGCGCACCGAGGGGCTGGTCTATTGCAGCCTGACCTTCTGCCGCAAATGCTCCGCCGCCTTGGCCGGGCTTATCCCAGGGCTGGTGTTGGCGTGGTCTGGCTATGTGCCCAATGCCGAGCAAAGCGCCACCACCAAGTCCAGCATCGCCAACCTGATGTTCATCTATCCGGTCTGTGCCTTGGTCTGCGCCGCCATCTTGATGCTGTTTTGCTACTCCCTGACCGAATCCCGTTATCAGCAAATTGTGCAGGGATTGGCAGAGCGTCACAGCAAGACAGCCGACGTCACCAGTTGAAGAGGGGCGACTCACCCATTGACCTGCGCCTCACCCATGGAGGAGGCACTTAGATCAGGCGTGACACCCCACAAAATAGTTTCAATAGCTTGTTTTTGTTGAATTAACCATTCATGAACCAGACAGAGAGAGCGGTATCTTATGTCATTCAATGCCAACGATTTGCATAAACTCGACATCTCGGCGCTGCGTAGCCAGCGCTGGTATGCCCCCGACACCATCCGTGCCTTCGCTCACCGCCAGCGCAGTCAGCAAAGCGGCTTGAATCGTGAAGAGTTCATGGGCAAACCGGTGATCGGCATCATCAACACCTGGAGTGAGATGAGCCCCTGTCACAGCCACCTGCGCGAGCGAGCCGAGGCAGTCAAGCGCGCGGTGTGGGCGGCGGGGGGCTACCCCGTGGAGCTGCCCGCGCTGTCGGTCGGGGAAGTGCTGGTCAAGCCGACCACCATGCTCTATCGCAACTTCTTGGCGATGGAAGCCGAAGAACTGCTGCGCCAGCACCCCATCGATGGGGCGGTGCTGCTCGGGGGCTGTGACAAATCCACCCCCGCGCTGCTGATGGGCGCCATTTCGATGGATTTACCGGTGATTTTCTGCCCAGCAGGCCCGATGTCGAGCGGCAAGTGGCGTGGCCACGTCACTGGTGCCGGCACCCACACCAAGAAGTTCTGGGATCAGCTGCGTCTGGGTGCCATCACTCAGCACGATTGGGTTGAGCTGGAAGGGGCCATGACCCGCTCCATCGGCACCTGTAACACCATGGGCACCGCGTCCACCATGACCTCGATTGCTGATGCCATCGGTTTTATGCTGCCCGGCGCCAGCTCGATTCCGGCGGCCGATTCCCGCCACGTACAGATGGCGGCGCAGTGCGGTCAGACCATCGTCGACATGGTGTGGCACGACCACAAACCCTCTCGCTGGTTGACCCGCGCCAACTTCATTAACGGTGTGGTGGCCTATATGGCATTAGGCGGTTCGACCAACGCGGCCATCCACCTGATCGCCATGGCCAACCGCGCTGGCATCACCCTCACCTTGGAAGACATGGAAGCGGTGGCCCGCGAAGTCCCAGTACTGGCTAACCTGTTCCCCTCTGGCGATCAGCTGATGGAGGAGTTCTTCTTCGCCGGTGGCCTGATGGCCCAGCTCAAGAAGGTACAGCAGTTCCTCAACCTTGACGCTATTGGTGTCACCAACCGGCCAGTCGCTGCCTGGATTGCCAATGCCAACTGCTATGACGACAACGTGATCCGCTCGCTCGACAACCCAGTGGTGCCGCTCTCCCAGGGCTGTGCGCTGGCAGTGCTGCGCGGCAACCTCTGCCCTAATGGGGCGGTGATGAAATCGTCTGCTGCCAAACCAGAGCTGCGCCATCACAAAGGGGCCGCCATTGTCTTTGATAGCCATCAAGAGCTCTCTGATCGGATTGATGATCCGGCGCTCGATATCACCAAAGATTCGGTGGTGATCCTGCGTAATGCTGGGCCAGTTGGGGCACCGGGGATGCCAGAATGGGGCAATTTGCCGATCCCGAAAAAGTTACTACAAGAGGGTGTGACCGACATGGTGCGGATCACCGATGCCCGGATGTCAGGCACCCACTACGGCACCTGCATCCTTCATGTGGCGCCAGAATCGGCCATCGGCGGGCCGCTGGCACTGGTGCGCACTGGCGACATCATTGAGCTCGACATCGCTAAGGGCAGCTTAAACATGCTGGTCAGTGACGAAGAGCTGGCCGAACGCCGCCGCACCCTTAAGCCGGTGCACAAGGTCTATGAGCGCTCTTATGCCGCCCTCTACCAACAGCATGTCACCCAAGCCGATCAAGGCTGTGACTTCGATTTCCTCCAGGCTGGCAGCAAAGTGCCTGAGCCGCCGATTTTCTAAAGGAGCATATGATGAACCCATTCAAACTCGCGATTACCCAAGGCCCACGTCCACTGGGCACGTGGATGATGACCGGCAGCGACACCGTGGCAGAAGCCATGGCGACCATTGGTTTTGACTTTTTGGTGCTGGATCAAGAGCATGTGCCGGTTGATACGCTGGACGCGATCCGTATCGATCGCGCCATCCGAGCCAGCAATCCTGCCACCACCCCGCTCTACCGCTTGGCATGGAACGATACGGTGCTGATCAAGCGCGCCCTCGATGGCGGCGCCACCTCGTTGATGGTGCCGTTTGTCAACAGCGCCGAGGAAGCCCGCAAAGCGGTTGAAGCCGCTTATTATCCGCCCCTTGGCAAGCGTGGCTTTGCCGCGGTGCATCGCGCGTCCCGCTACGGTGCCGACACCGACTTTGTGCGTAAAGCCCGCGAAGAGCTCTGCTTGATCCTGCAAATTGAAACCCCCGAAGCCATTGATGCCATGGAAGAGATGGCGATTGAAGGGGTGACCGGTTTCTTCATTGGCCCCGGCGACATGAGCGCGGCCATGGGCCATATCGGTAATCCCTCGCATCCCGAGGTGCAAGCCAAGATCCGTGAAGGGTTGGAGAAGTGCCAGCGTCTAGGCCTGCCTTGCGGCATCGTCGGTGGTAACCCGGAACTGGTCAATAAATACCAAGAGATGGGCTTTAGCTTTGTCGCGCTCGGCTCTGACATGAGCTATCTGCTGGCTCGTGCCCGCGAACAGCTGGCTGCTATTCGCGGTGAGCAGCTGAGCGTCTCTGGTGGTGAGGTGTACTGATGCAGACTGTCCGCCGCGACGTTGGGCCACTTAGCCTCGAGCTCATTCCTGAGCTGGGTGGGGTGATCAGCCGACTGACTTGGCATGGCAAGGCTATCTTGCGCTCCTTGCCTGATAGCCCCTTTGCCGCAGTCAACCAGGGCGGCAGTTTTGCCCTGGTGCCTTACTCCAACCGCATCGCAGAGGGACAGTTTCACTTTGCCAGCTGTGACTATGCCCTGCAGCGTAACTTTGGCGATCATCCCCACTCTATCCACGGCAATGGCTGGCAGCAGCCATGGCAGGTGGAGGAGTCAGAAGATGAGCGCAGTGTCATGCTCGTCCTTGCCCATGACGCCCAAGGGGAGTCCGCCGCGCAATGGCCTTGGCCTTATCGGGCAACCCAGCGCTTTACTCTGCAAGAGAATGCGCTGTGCATCACCCTCACCTACCACAATCTGGCCGATCAGGCGGTGCCAGCGGGACTGGGCTTTCACCCCTATTTCCCACGCGCGGCGCAAGCCGAGATCCAGTTTGCGGCGGGCGGGGTAGTGCTCAATGGTCACAATGCCCTGCCCACTGGGCTCGCACCCGTACCCGCCCAATGGGACTATCGCAGCTGGCGCAAACCTGAGCCGGCCACGGTCGATAACTGCTTCCATCACTGGAGTGGCTGCGCACGGGTACGCTGGCCCGATGAAAAGCTGATGGTGACGGTCAGCTCCCCTGATGCGCCGCACGCCATCCTGTTTATGCCGCCCGCCGATCGCGACTTCGTCGCCATTGAGCCGGTTTCTCATATCAACGATGCCATTAACAACGGTGGCTTCGGTGACCCTGCGCTCGCCATGGCCACGGTGCCCGCTCATGGGCAGTTGCAGATCACCATGCTGCTTGAGGTTTCTCACTATGCCTAATCCTGCTCTGCTACTGGCAGACTACCGTGGCCACCTGCCCGAATGCCCCACCTGGAGTGCATCCGAACAGGCGCTCTACTGGACCGATATTCTTGAGCGTTGCCTGCACCGCTATCACCCCGAGAGCGGCGCCCTGAGCACCATCCCGTTTGCTGAAGAGGTGGGCTGTTTTGCCCTGCGTGAACAGGGTGGCTTTATTGCAGCGATGCGTACGGGGATCTATCTGTGCGATCAGCACGGTCAGATCGAGCGCAAGGTCGCCGATAACCCCAACAACCCAACGCTGGCCCGTTTTAACGATGGCGGCACTGATCAGGCTGGCCGCTTCTACGCAGGCACCTATTGGAGCCCTCGCGACTACAACGGCGCGCTGCTGTGCCGAGTCGATGCAGACCTGCGGATGTCGGTGATCCAATGCGACATTCTGGGTGCCAACGGCTTGGCCTTTAGCCCAGATATGTGCTGGATGTACACCACTGATACCCCCAACCGCCGCCTCTACCGCACACCGCTGGCCGCCGATGGTGCACTGGGCTTGCGCCAGCTGTTGCGCGAATTTGAAGCCGGTGCAGGCAAGGGACGCCCAGATGGCGCAGCGGTCGATGTGGAAGGCTGCTACTGGAGTGCGCTGTTTGATGGCCATCGCATCGCCCGCTTCTCTGCCGACGGGGAGCTGCTGGCCGAATACCCCTTGCCAGTGCGTTGCCCCACCATGGTCTGTTTTGGTGGCGAAGACATGAAAACCCTCTTCATCACTACCACCCGTGAAAACATGGACGCGGCCGAACTGGCCGAGCGTCCGCTCTCTGGCGCCCTGTTCAGCATGCGTGTTGACGTCGCTGGTCTTGCTAAACCCACTTTTAAGGAAAATAACGGATGAAAACGATCGGCTTTATTGGTCTTGGCCTGATGGGCGAGGCGATGTCCAAAAACATCGTCAAGAAATTTGATGGCAAGGTTGTGGTGTTCGACATCAACCAAGAGGCGGTTGCTCGGGTGGTTGAAGCGGGCGCGGTTGCGGCCCCTTCCATTGCCAAGCTGGCAGAGCAAGCGGACGTGATCATCTCCATGGTACCCCGCTCCGAGCACGTCAAGGCGGTCTATGCCGAACTGCTGCCACACCTGGCTGCGGGCAAAATCACCATTGATATGTCGACCATCGATCCGGCCGTGTCGGTTGAGTTGTCTCGTCAGGTGGCCGAAACCGGCGCCGTGATGCTCGACGCCCCGGTGGTGAAATCCGTGCCTGCTGCCGTCGCAGCTGAGCTTGGGATCTACATCGGCGGCGATAAAGCCGCTTATGAGCAGGTCAAGTCGGTGCTAGCGATGATGGGCAGCAACCAGATCCATTTAGGCAATAACGGCAGTGGTTTGGTGATGAAGGTGCTGCACAACGTGCTGGTCGCCCAAGTCCAAAACAGTGTCAACGAGATGCTGGCCACCGCCGACCATTTCGGCATCGATAAAGAGAGCTTCAACACCGCCGTCTCTTACGGTGGCGGCAGCAACTTCTATCTGACCAGCAAAATCGGCGCTCTGATCGCCGAGAACTACAACACCGTCTTCTCGCTGGAGAACATGGCCAAAGATGTCGGCATCATGAAAACCATCATGGCCGAACAGAACCTGACCCTGCCCGGTGTCGAGTTGGTGAATAACATTTACCAGCAAGGCTTAAATACCGGCTTGGGCCGTGAAGATTTCTGCGCCACCTATAAAGTGGTGAAGAGCAATATTCAGTAATTCACTGCTTACTGAATTCTTGTCATGGGGTAAATAACCGGCCCCATGACATCATTTTAAATTAATTAAAACAATCACACCATCATCACAGTTGGCGAGTCAATCACTATGCATTTTTCAAAAAAAATAGGCCTAATTTCTCTTCTCTGCTGTAATGCGGCTTATGCTGGCGGCTATTTAGAAACCCGTGAAGCATTTAACTTTGCTACCGACCAGCATGAGTTATTACTGCGCTTGGGATATAACTGGGAATCCGGTGCAGGGATCATGGCAAGTAATGCCTATAACACCGAAAAGCTCGATAAGCTCAAGCACAGCTATAACGAGATTGAGGGCTGGTATCCGCTGTTTAGCCTGACCCCTAAGCTCTCTTTCAGCGTGGGTGGCTTGGTGAACTCCAAATCCGTAGGCTCCGGTGGCGCGGCATACTTTGATACAAAATACAGCTTTACCGACACCTTTATTACCATCGCCCGTTATCGCTACAACCATAACAACTATCTGACCAAAGCATTGAATGATGAATATGATCATGATGATACCAATGAGTACACCATGTATATCATTAATAAGATTACGCCAAAACTGACCCATATTTTTGAGCCACACTATTACACTCGGGTTAATGATTTTAATAGTGCTAATGGCAAAGATCACCACTGGGAATTAACTAGCCATACCCGCTATCGCATCAATGAGCAGTGGATGCCCTATCTGGAATTACAGTGGTACGACAAAAACGTCAAGCTTGATGCCCAGGCTTATCGTATTCGGGTCGGTTTTAAATATTTCTTCTGATTTATTGTTAATCATTTAGGAGCACCTATGAACTATTCCAACCATGTGCGTTATCACTCCATCGCCGACAAGGTGGCCGTTATCACTGGCGGTGCCAGTGGTATCGGTGAAGAGCTGGTGCGCGCCTTTGTCAGCCAAGGGGCCAAGGTCGCCTTGCTCGACTTTGATAAAACCGCCGGTGAAGCACTGGCCCGCGAGCTGAACTGCCTGTTCCTGTTTTGCGATGTCACCAATCTGGATCTGCTCAAAACATGTTTTGCGACCATCGAGCAGCAGCTAGGCAGCGTCGATATTCTGGTCAACAACGCCGGTAGTGACGATCACCATAAGATTGAGGATCTGACCGAAGAGTATTTTGACAACCGCATCAACATAAACCTGCGTCACCAGTTGTTTGCGATTCAAGCCGTGTTGCCAGGGATGGAACGTAAAGGCAGCGGCAGCATCATCAATATGGGCTCCATCAACTGGATGCGCGGTCGCCCTGGTCGGGTCTGCTACTCCTTGTCAAAAGCGGCAATCCACGGGTTTACCCGCACGCTGGCACAAGAGTTAGGGGCCCGAGGCATTCGCGTAAATAGTTTGGTACCCGGTGCTATTCGTACGCCGAAGCAAGATGCGATGTGGGCCAAGCTCGATCCCGCAGCGGTCAACCAGTTCGTCGAGTTGCAGGCGCTGAAATTCCGCCTTGATGGCTCACACTGCGCCCGGATGGCACTGTTTCTTGGCTCTGAAGAGTCTTGTGGCTGTACCGGTCAGGACTTTATCGTCGATGCAGGGCTGACCCTCAACTAACAGGAATCGCGTGATGGAATGGTTTACCTTCTTCACGCCGGACGGTGCCTTGCTCGACACAGGCACCGTGCTGACCGTGATCGCACTGATGTTCTTGTATACCTTTGTTGGGATTTGCGCTGGATTTGGCGGTGGCTTAACCACCATGCCGCTGGTCACCATGCTGATCCCCGTCAAAATGGCCGCTCCGATGTCGGTGGTCGTGGGCACTGCCACCGCACTCTATGCCACTTGGCTGTCGCGCAAAGAGACGGATTGGAAGTCAGCGGCCGTGTTGATTGGCTTTTCCCTGCTTGGCATTCCCGTCGGGCTCTATGCCCTCTCATCCTTGCCCGATGGCATCATGAAGGCGGGCTTAGGCGGGTTCCTGATCCTCTACTCGTTCTACAGCCTCTTTGTGCCTCGCTTGCCTATCTATAACAAGGGGTGGATCGCCGCACCGCTGGGCGCAACCGCAGGGGCATTGGGCGCTGCATTTTCGACCAATGGGCCGCCCGTGGTGATTTATGGCATGTTGCGCAATCTGGCACCGGCGGCCTTTCGCGGCACCCTCAATGCCTTCTTTACCGCCAGTAACATCGCCATCATCGGTGGCTTGGTCACTGGGGGGATCATGACGGCCTCCACCATCAAGTTGGTGATCTGCTGCATTCCAACGATGATCTTGGGTTCGCTAGTGGGTCAATATGTCCATAAGCGCATCCCCGTCCCCATCTTTCGGGTCCTGGTGTTCATCTTATTGATTGGCTCTGGCAGCATGCTGATCGTCGGCGCTCTCAAAGTACCGGCTTGGTATGTGTTGCTACCCGCATTTGGTTTGCTAGGGATTGCGCAACTTTGTTGGGGTAAAAAAATTGCCGCCATGAGGGCGCAGCAAGCTTGATATATAACGGGGCAGCCCATCGTTATGGTTAACGCTGAGTCACCGACCAGTGGCAGGTGTTCAACATGACCCTAGCGATAGAGTGGCAAGTCGTTGCCTCGCTATTCACGTCGGCATTAATTCACTCGATCATCAATCAATAACAAAAGCAGTCATAAAGCACATGTTCTACCACCACATATAAAAATGACTGAGTGGTAGCCACTCAGTCATTTTCTCAATACCCACTATTTACTCATTTAATGGAATATCAAGGAGCCAGCTGCTCTTCAAGCCACTCGGCATACGGCGCTAATAATACCGCACTAGCTTCTGCATTATTGCCAGTGTTGCTGCGCAATCCCACTAATAGACGATTGGTTGCATTATTGCCGGTATAAATACCATAAGATTCGGTATTGCTACGCACATAGCGTGGCCCTTCGCAATAATCTTCCGGTGCTTCAACAATGCCTAGATCAGCAGCAGTACAGAATTTGGCAAAGCGGATACTGGTTTCGGTGCTGTTAGTAATAACGTATCGCTCAAATGAGAGCGCTCTCGAGTCATAATACTGCTTGTAAGCTAACGAAACGCGATCCGCTGGCTGGAGAGCTTGCTCTGCCACACGTTGTGCATCATATACCGGATATTGGGGAGTGACCGAACCAGCAGGCAGCTTAATCACTGCGATGTTATTTTCATCACTCTTTGCGGCAGCTTGATACTCTGGATTCACCGTCACCGTCACATCATCAAATACCTGATAGGGATTATATGAGGGGCTGTTATAGAAGAGGTGATCGGCTGGCAGGGTGATCGGCGCATAGAATCGCTGGCCATTGGGCAGGGTGATCCAGGTTTTTTCCCGATCCGCCCCAGCACGCGCCAAGCAGCTTGCAAGCAGTACCACCCGATCAGGTGCAATCACGGTGCCATTACACTCGACCAAGGATGGGGCATAGTTAATGCCGCCAGCTGAGTGATTACGGATGGTAGAACTAACTTGTACATTCTCATAAGCAGGAGCGGCATACGCCAACCCAGAAGAGAACACAGCCAATATCGTGCTGGCAGCTATTGATGTCATTTTCAATTTATCTTCTCCATGATGTAAAATGAATCTGCTAGGATTAACATAACAATTCCCTTATTAGGGTAATTACACTTATTACCTCCAAAATAATTTGGAAAAATCACTTTAGCAAATTTAAGAACGGTAGAATGTTTTAATTTTTATTAAAAGAAGTGAAAACAGCATTAACCATCAATAAAAAACAACAGCTACCACCAAATGTTTATTAAAAATATAAAAACAAATTCAAACAACATTGAGAAAATATTATTTATTAAAATTAATTTAGAGTTAATGGTGTACTAAATCAATAAAAAAGCCCCGAGGAGAGGGGCAATAGACGAGGCGATATTTAAGTCATAGGTCGCTTCACTGGCGATACTACCATTTAATCGCTATTAATCCACCAGAAAAGCACTCCTAGCCCCTCCTTTTATGGCACTGGATACATTTTCGCGAAAATAACTGCTCACAACCTCTTAGATTAAGCGGAAATAATGTTAAGCTTGGTCGCCAATAATGACAAAAAAGACAATTAAAGAAACCTCTTCAATATCCATTAAATACAAATAAGATAATAAGAATAACCACCACATTAAATCGGCATTATCAAAATTAAATATTAATAACTCTACCTAATAACAAACCAAATTCTTTGATGAGTGTTAATTTCGGTCGGCATGATTGGCACAACGGCAACTACGACCTTAAGCCGGCCGAGCACGGCCTCGGGCTAAATGAGCAAATAACAAAGGCGCGGATGCTCGGCGCAGCCAACCTATCATCCGTGGCGCACCGCGAGCCTTTTTCTGGGCGCGAGTGGCGAAACCTACCGTAGCGGCGATACTTCTGATGCAGAGATAGGCGAGGGAGATCACAGTTTCGGGATCTGCCGGCACTGACCCAGCCCCATTATCATACTGAGCACAGACCCAACAACCCCAGTCGTGACGAGGTTTACAGCCATAGCGTCATGTTCATCTGCCAGCATCCCTCAAATGTTTTGATGCTGGAGCACAATTTCTTTCTGCGCACCCCTGCGGTGCCATCCATAGACTGCTGTTATACCCCATCCAATCCAGTAGGAGCACATCATGAAAAAGAGCATCAACGCACGGCCTTTCGACTTCACCTTCGACCCCGCTACGACGGCCATCATCATGATCGACATGCAGCGCGATTTCGTTGAACCCAATGGTTTTGGCCATGCGTTGGGTAACGATGTCTCCCTCGTTCGTCGTGCTATCGAGCCTTGCCGCAAGGTACTTGAAGCGGCGCGTGCGACCGGCATGTTGGTCATCCATACCCGCGAAGGCCATCGTCCTGATCTGACCGATTGCTTGCCTGCTAAGTTGGAGCGGGGTGGTAAGCGTTTCATCGGCGAGCAAGGGGCGATGGGCCGTATTCTGGTGCAAGGCGAAGCCGGTCACGACCTGATCCCAGAGCTCTACCCCATCGCCGGTGAGCCGGTGATCGACAAGCCAGGTAAAGGGGCCTTCTATGCCACTGACCTACATCTGATCCTGCAAGCCCGTGGTATTCGCTCCTTGGTTATTTGCGGGGTAACCACCGAGGTGTGCGTTCAGAGCACGGCTCGCGAAGCAAACGACCGTGGCTATGAACTGCTGATCCCCGCTGACTGCTGCGCCTCTTACTTCCCTGAGTTCCACCGCGTCACTTTGGAGATGATCCAAGCGCAAGGCGCCATCGTTGGCTGGGTCAGCGATGCCGATACCTTGGTTGCAGCCCTAAAAGGCTAATCGCTAGGTGGGGTCGCCACGCTGCGCCCCTTCCTTTTATTAACAGCGGGCCCAGAGATCAACAGGCCCTCTGACACCCTCCACCACGGAAGCACTGGCATGTTGCACTACAAGATTTATCCAAACCTCTACAAGGACTCCGTCTCCCTGATGCAGATATCTGCACGATTGAATGGACTGGAGGGGATCATTCAAGCCTCAGTGGCAATGGCAACTGAGGCTAATTTAGAGCGGATGCGCGACGCAGGCATGGCGATCACCGCCACCGCCAAACCAAGCGATCTGCTGATTGCCCTACTGGCTGATGAGGACGTCGGCACGCTCGCCCTCACCGTGGCTGATGAGTTGCTGCGCCCCGCGCCGGTCGATCAAGAGCAAGGGATCGTTGGTAAGCGCCCCGCCACCAGCCTCGCCATGGGCAAAGAGCGTGCGGGTGACGCAAATTTGGCGCTGATCTCCGTACCCGGTCGCTACGCAGCAGCCGAGGCTCTCAAAGCGCTTCAACTGGGCATGAACGTCATGCTCTTCTCCGACAACGTATCGGAAGAACAAGAACACGCAATCAAGCAATTTGCCGGTCAACGAGATCTACTGGTGATGGGCCCTGATTGTGGTACTGCCATCGTCAATGGCATGCCACTTGGCTTTGCCAACGTAGTACGCCAAGGCGCCATTGGCCTGATTGCCGCCTCCGGCACGGGTCTACAGGAGGTGAGCTGCCGCATTCATCATCTGGGGGAAGGGGTATCCCAAGCCCTTGGCACTGGTGGTCGCGACCTGCACGCAGAAATTGGCGGCCAAACGATGCTCCAGGGCATCCGCATGTTGGCGGCAGATCCCGCCACTCGCCTTATCGTACTTATCTCTAAGCCGCCTGCCGACATCGTCAGTGAGCAAGTGCTGAAACTGGCACGCACTTGTGGCAAACCGGTGGTGGTCCACTTCTTGGGAGCAGACCCAAGCACCTTAGCCAAGCACGGCGTATTGCCTGCCTCTAGCCTGCAACATGCTGCGGATGTGGCCGTAGCGGCCCTGCGCGGTGAGTCACTGCCTGCAGCGGTGACGGTCGATGATGCCAATTTGGCAAGCACCACGGCTCAGTTGGCTAAGATGGCCGCAGGGCAACGGGATATTCGCGGCATCTTCGCAGGGGGCACCTTCTGCTATGAAGCACAGCTAGCCCTGCTGGCTGAGGGCCTAACCTGCGAATCGAACGCTCCCGTTAAAGGGGCCAGTGCCCTCAAAGAGTCAGCCCGTGGTCATGGCCATAGCTTGGTCGATATGGGGGATGATGAGTTCACTCAAGGTCGGCCGCACCCGATGATCGATCCGAGCTTGCGCAATGCCCGTTTGCTGCAAGAAGCCGCCGATCCCGCGACAGCCATCTTGTTGTTTGATGTGGTCATCGGCTATGGCGCAAGTCTCGATCCCACCGCTGAACTACTGCAGATCTTGGCAAAAGCGCGTCAGCAAGCCGATCTCGCGGGCCGTCAGCTGCTCTTTATCGGCCATGTCTGTGGCACCGAGCTGGACCCGCAATCCCGTGAGCAGCAGATCGCCGCCCTGCGTCAAGCTGGGGTCATGGTCGCCTCCAGCAACGTTCAAGCGGCACAACTTGCCGCCCGTTTGGCCCTGCAACTGAAGTGAGAATCAAGATGAACAGCCAATCGACAAACAACCTGTTCCAGCAACCCCTCAATGTATTGGGGCTGGGGCTGCAAAGCTTCTCCGACAACTTAGCCACCGCAGGGGGTGAGGTGCTTCATCTCCAGTGGCAGCCCGTCGCCGAGGGGGACGAGCACGCCAACTGGACCCTAGCAACCTTGCTGGAACATGAGCAGATCCGGGCCGCTAACGAAGTGGCACTAGAGCGCTACCTCGCTGCTCAACCGGTGTTGGTCGGCGTGAGCGTCGCCCATCAAGAGATCCCCGCATTATCTGGCCAGCGCCGTATTTTGCACGCCGGCCCCCCCATCAAATGGGCCGACATGTGTGGCCCCGTACAAGGGGCAATTGCCGGTGCCATCGTGTTTGAAGGATGGGCCGCTGACGTGGCCAGCGCCATGGCCATGGCCGCCCGCGGCGATGTCGCTTTAGAGCCATGCCACCACTATCAAGCGGTGGGCCCAATGGCAGGCATCATCAGCCCTTCAATGCCAGTATGGGTAGTGGAAAACCGAGCACACGGTAATCGCGCCTTCTGTAACTTCAACGAAGGACTTGGCAAGGTACTGCGTTTTGGCGCCAACAGTGATGACGTGCTGGCTCGGCTCCGCTGGATGGGCGATGTGCTGGCCCCCACCTTGGCTGAAGCCCTGCGTCAAACCGGTGAAATTGAACTCAAACCCTTGATTGCACAAGCACTACATATGGGCGATGAGTGCCACAACCGCAATGCGGCGGCCAGCGGTCTGTTCTTCAAGCGGGTCGCCGTGGCGCTCGCCAGCCAGCCCAAAGGGTGCGAAGTATTGGCCTTTATTGCGGCCAACGATCACTTCTTCCTCAACCTATCCATGGCTGCCTGTAAGGTGATGCTGGATGCCGCCCACGGCGTGCCCCACAGCACCATGGTGACGGTGATGGCCCGTAATGGCGTCAATTTTGGTATTCGCCTCTCTGGGGCAGGTGATCAGTGGTTCCAAGCGCCGGCCAATCCGGTCAATGGCTTGTTCTTCCCGGGCTACGGGGTCGATGATGCTGCCGCCGACTTAGGCGACTCCGCCATCACCGAAACGGCAGGGATCGGGGGATTTGCCATGGCTGCGTCACCGGCCATCGTCAAGTTTGTTGGCGGCACCCCAGCCGATGCCATTGGCCACAGCATGGCCATGCAGCAGATCACCTTGGCCCAACATCCGGCCTTTACCTTGCCAGCCCTCAACTTTGCCGGTTCCGCAACCTGTATCGATGCGCGCAAGGTAGTCGATCGCAACATTTTGCCGGTGATCAATACCGGGATTGCACACAAGCAAGCTGGCGTAGGTCAGATCGGCGCAGGCATCACCACCGCCCCCCTCGCCTGTTTTGTCGAGGCCCTTGGCGTCATCGCTAACGGATTAAAGGAATAACACCATGCAACAGAAAAAATTGGCCGTCGTCGCCGTTGGCGGTAACGCCCTGATCCGCGCCAACGATCAAGTTGGCCTTGATCAGCAATACGATGCCGTAGCAGAAACCGCGCGGCACGTCGCCGAGTTAATTGCCGCAGGCTGGCGGGTCGTCCTGACCCACGGTAACGGGCCACAAGTGGGTTTCATCCTGCGTCGCAGTGAGCTGGCAAGCGGCGAGGTTCCCACCGTGCCGCTCGAATATGCGGTGGGCGACACTCAGGGGGCAATCGGCTTTATGTTCCAAAACGCCTTGGGTAATGAGCTGCACCGCCGCGGCCTGCAAGATACCAAGGTTGTGGCCATGGTCACCCAAACCTTGATCGACCGCCACGATCCGGCATTCAGTCACCCAGATAAGCCCATTGGCGCCCACATGGATCAGGCTCTGGCTGAGCGCTTGGCCGCCCAGCAAGGGTGGCAAATTGCCGAAGATGCGGGCCGTGGCTGGCGCCGTGTGGTGGCCTCTCCGGCGCCCCTTGGCATTGTCGAGACCCCGACCATCAAGGCATTGCTGGATCAAGAGGTCTTAGTCATCGCCTGTGGCGGCGGCGGTATTCCCGTGGTGCGCGAGGCCGATGGCACGCTGCAAGCGGCCCAAGCGGTGATCGACAAAGACCGCGCCTCCGCCCTGCTGGCTACCCAGTTACAAGCTGACATGCTGCTCATCCCAACAGGGGTAGAGCGGGTCGCCATCCACTTTGGCACCCCGCAGCAGCGCTGGCTCGATACCTTGAGTCTGGCAGAAGCCACCCAGCTCCAAGCTGATGGCCACTTTGGGGCCGGTAGTATGGGTCCTAAAGTCGAAGCCATGCTCAGCTATCTGGCTGGCTGCCCAGATGGGGTCGGGTTAATTACCAATCCAGAATCCATGGGCAAAGCAGTGAGTGGCCAAGCCGGCACTCGTTTCTTGGGCCGTTGAATCGAACCGGGGGGCACTGCGCCCCCTTACCACATTGCCGTTATGACCATTCTCAATCACTAGGAGTACGTATGTCTGATACCAAAGTTCTGCTTGCCGTCAACGGTACCTTGATGCGCGGCCTTGAACTCAATCCGAACATGCTGGCGGTAGGCGCTGAGTTTGTCGCCGAGTCAGCCACTACCCCAGATTACCGCTGCTGGAGCATTAACGATCGCCACCCAGGTATGGTGCGCTATCCCAATGCTGGTGCGGCTATCGCGCTGGAGCTGTGGGCCGTACCGCCAGCAGGTCTTGGCAGCATTTTACAAAAAGAGCCGGCGGGCCTCTCTATCGGCAAGGTGACCTTGCAAGATGGTCAGGAGGTGCTGGGGGTCTTGGCTGAGCCTTGGCTGGTTGAAGGGCAGCGGGAAATTACCGAGACCGGCGGCTGGCGCAATTACACTGGCCATCACCACACCAAATAAGGGAAGGAGTGCGTCATGCGTAAAGCTGAACCGACGCCGGGCACCGCATCCGGCCTACACATCACCATGATCTTACTGGGGATCGCCATGACCCCAGTGCTGCTCTCCTCTTCTAGTTTGGGCAACCAGTTGCTAGAAGATCAGCTGATCAAGGTGGTAGCGCTGGGCGGGCTGATCCTGGCCATCCTCTCTGCTATCACCATCAGTGTCGGAGAAAAAGCGCGGCTGCCCACCTATGGCATCGTCAAGTTCTCTTTCGGGAACCAAGGGGCAATTGCCATCAACATCCTGATGGCCATCAGCCTGTTTGGCTGGATCTCGGTCACCGCCAATATGTTTGGTAACACGGTGCACGATCTGCTGAGCCAGCAAGGGCTCTCCATGCCGGTACCGGTGTTGGTTGCCATCGGCTGCGTTATTTTCACCATCTCAACCGCATTTGGCTTCGCCATGCTGGGTAAGGTGGCGCAGTTGGCCGTGCCCATCATCGCGCTGGTGCTCTGTTACATCCTTAGCGTGGCACTGGGTGCCCCAGCGGCAGCCGTGACCTCTGCGGTAGCGAACATGGAAACTGGCGTTGCGGTCTCCAGTGTGGTCGGCACCATCATTGTGCTGGTGGCCACCCTGCCCGATTTCGGCAGTTTTGTGCATAACCGCAAGCACGCCTTGATCGCCGCTCTGCTCACCTTCTTGGTCGCCTACCCCTTACTGTTCTGGACGGGCGCCACCCCAAGCAACATCACCGGCCAAGGCTCCTTGCTAGGTGCCATGGCACCACTGGGTGCTGCTATTCCGGCGGCGCTGCTGCTGGTATTTGCCTGTGTGACGGGCAACGCAGGCAACATGTTCCAAGGCACCTTGGTGGTCTCTACTCTGCTAGAGCGCTTCCCTAAGTGGCAGATCACGGTGGCGCTGGGGGTGCTGGCCACCGTGGTGGGTAGCATGGACATCATGAGCTGGTTTATTCCCTTCCTGCTGTTTTTGGGGATCGCCACTCCGCCGGTTGCTGGTATCTATGTTGCAGACTTCTTGCGCTATCGCGGCCAAGGGTATGACGAGAGCCTGCTCACCCAAGAGCCGCAGATCAAATGGTTGACCTTCTTGGTGTGGATTGTTGGCTCCTTGGTCGGGTTCCTGACCGTTAACGGCATCATCACCCTGACCATGATCCCCTCGCTCGACTCCATGTTGGTCGCAAGCCTCGGCTATCTGCTAGTCAGCCGCCGTCCGGCTGCAGCAGCTGAGAGTGGCCACTAAGCGAACCAACTCAAAGCAACCTAACGCTAAAAAGGCCGCAAATGCGGCCTTTTTTATGACAGTGTACCGCGCACGCCGATTAGGTCAACGGCCCCAACAGACTAGACTGCAAGGCCGGATCACGCAGTTGCTGCAACCACCAGTTAAAACAGGGGCGCGCACTCTGGCGATGCCACGCCAAAAACAGCGGCGTTGACTGCTTGGGCGCCTCGACCGTCATGCCCTGTAAACGGCCATCGTCGATCAGCGGCTGACAAAAGTGACGGGGTAAAAAGCCAATGCCAACGCCCTCGGCCTGCAACCGGATTTTAGTGTGGAAATCGGGCACCAGTAATGCCTGTTGACCCCGTAGCAGCCACGCCACCTTGGGCTGCAAACGCACCGAGGTATCACGGATACAGATCGCCGAATAACGCCGTAGATTGCGCTCGGTCAGTGGTTGGGGCAGCGAGGCCACCGGATGCGCGGGGCTGACGGCAAACACCCACTCCACCGTGCCCATCGGCTCGGCGCCGATCTCACCGTGAGACACCACCTGATTGGGGGCCCCCACCACGATGTCGGCCCGCTTGCTAAGCAGGGCATCCCATACCCCATCGTGTACATCAATGGCTAACTGAATTTCGGTTTGGGGAAAGAGCTGCTCGCACTTACGCAGTAAAGGGGTAAGCGGTGCTAGCGAGATGATGTTATTAAACGAGAGGCGAATATTGGGCTCCACCCCCATGGCGATGAGGCGGGTTGAATCTTGCAGGCTGTTCAGCTCCCCTAAAATCAACTCACCCCGCTTAATGAAGTGGTAGCCTGCCTCGGTCAATACCAGCTGTTTACCCTGCCGCTCAAACAGGCTCACCCCGAGGGAGTCCTCTAACTTGTGCACCGTGTAACTAATGGCACTGGGCACCTTGTGCAGCTCTTGAGAGGCGGCGGCAAAACTACCACAACGAGCAGTAACGAGCACAACCTTGATGGCGTCGGCAGTGATAACCATGGGGGAACAACTCCTTTTCAGGGGGCGCACTATAGCACTACCCCCCGCCAAGGAGTTTGACTAACATCATTCGGCCACCGAAAAAGGGGGGCAAAACCGTAGTCGAACCGCGCCATTGCCGCGCATAAAGCCTCTTATGACGCTATTTTATGGCCCGCCGACGGCACACACGGCCACCAGCCCATCCCTCCTCGCTTAACCCGCATGGCGACCTAGGCAGCTGCGAGCTCAGTAGAGTTTTTTCTGTGGTGGACCGGCAAAGTGGAGCGGGCCAATGCCCTCCATTTTGACCTCAATCAGTGCGGGCCCCGGCTGATGACACGCATGGGTAATGGCCTGTTCAAAACCAGCCAAGTCCGACACCTGCCAACTGGCCAAGCCCATCGACTCCCCTAACGCCTTAAAGTCTGGGGTGTGCAGCTGATTAAAATACTGGCGTCCGCCAAAATATTGGTTCTGAATACCGCGCATCACCCCATAGCCCCCGTCATTCATCACCAGCAACACTAGGTTGGTTTGCTCTTGCACCATGGTGGCCAACTCGCCGACCCCCAGCATCAGGCCGCCATCCCCCACCAAGCCCACCACCTTGCGGGTGGGATTGGCGATCGCCGTGCCGATCGCCATCGCCAACCCCATGCCAATCGCCCCCGCCAAGGAGTGAATGTTGCTGTTGGCTGCCCAGATCGGGAATAAGCGGCTGCCCCAGGTGCTGCCAGACATGGTGATGTCTCGCACTAAAATGCCATCCTCAGGCAATGCGTTGCGCAGCTGACCGCAGAGGGTGGCATAAGGGCCCAGTTGCTCAGTGAGCGCCGCGATGGCGCTCTGCTTGGCCTCACTGATCGCCTGATCGAACCTGCGATTGACCTTGCTCTCTCCCTGCAAGCTATCGCGCAGCGCCACTAATACCTGCTTGGCGTCACCACACACGAAATGATCAACCGAGTAGTTGCGCGACGCCGCTCCCGGATAGGCATCGACCTGATAGAGCGGCCGTGGCAACGCCAGACTGTAAGTGCGAGTTTCATTGCTGCGCAGCCGTGACCCCACCACGATGGCCAGATCACATTGCCCCATCAAGGCTTCGACCGCCGCCGCGTTATGCAACGCGCCGAGGCTCCTTGGATGCTTATCCGACAAGATGCCGCGGCCATGGGTTGAGGAGATCACCGCCACCCCCAGATCGGCCAAGGCGGCCACCTCCTCCTGACAATGGAGGGCACCACCCCCGACCCACAGCAGCGGCTGCTTGGCCGCTTGCAAGGCGGCGATCAGTGGGGCCAGCGCGTGCTCAGCAGGGGCCGGTAGTTGCAGCGGCTGAACAGGGCCAAGCTCGCTAGGCAGGGCGATCTGGGCGGCTTGCACATCAATGGGGATCTCGACACTGACCGGCCCCATTGGGACGGTGGTAGCCACCCGAATGGCATCGCGCAGCACCCCGACCGCCTGCTCTGGGCTGTTGATCCGAAATGCCGCCTTGCTGCTGGCTTTGAGAAAGGTCAGCTGATCCCGCGTTTCATGGATAAAGCTGGCATCCCGCTCTAAATATTCCCGCTCAACTTGACCGGTGAGGTGCAGCAGCGGGCTGCCCGCATTGAGCGCCTCTAGCAGCCCTCCGACCCCATTACCCGCCCCAGCGCCAGTGCTAGTGATCGCCACCCCCAATCCAGTAAAGCGGCCATGGGCATCGGCCATGCTGACCGCGCCAGCTTCGCCGCGCGCGGCCACAAACCGGATCTGCTCGCGCCGCCCGATGGCATCGGCGATGGGCAGATTATGAATGGAGATGACCCCATACACGCTCGCCACCCCATGTGCTTCTAATACTCTGGCGATGGCTTCGCCGACATTCACTTGCTTGCTCATAACCGTTCCTTGCTCTGTTCTGTCGTGGGCCCATTGACCCGATTAGTTGCACCAGGGATTAGGTTGATCGCTCAGCCCCAGATAGATGCTCTTTTGCTGCATGTAAGCGAGCACCCCTTGGCGCCCTTTTTCCCGCCCCAAACCACTCTCTTTAACGCCGCCAAACGGGGCCGAGACCGAGAATTTTTTATAGGTGTTGATCCAGACTGTGCCGACCTCAAGCCGCCGCGCCAGTGCCCAAGCACGGCGAAAATCCTCACTCCAGATCCCCGCCGCGAGGCCAAATAGGCTGTCGTTGGCCTGCTGTACCAACTGCTCGTCGTCAGCAAAAGGCAGCACCACCAGCACCGGGCCGAAGATCTCCTCCTGACAAACCCGCGCGTGGGGGGCGAGGCCGCTGATGATAGTGGGAGGGTAAAAACTGCCATTGGCGTATGCCCCCTCGCTCAGGCGGGCCCCACCGCATAACACCTCGCCCCCTTCCGCTTTCGCTAGGGCGACATAGGCATCGACCGACTGCAGATGGGATTCATTGATCAAGGGGCCGATGTGTACCCCTGGCTGCTCTGGGTGACCGATCCGCAGCCCTTGGGTTAGCGCCAATACTCGCTCAACAAAAGCCTGATACACGGATTGATGGACAAACAGCCGCGCCCCTGCGATGCAAGCCTGGCCAGCAGAGCTGAAAATGCCATACACCACCCCCTTGGCCGCCAACTCCAGATCCGCATCCGCCAGCACGATGGTGGGGGATTTCCCGCCCAGCTCCAGCGAGGTGGGGATCAACTTGTCGGCCGCAATGTGGGCCAACCGCCGCCCGGTATTAGTGCCGCCGGTGAACGAGATTTTTTTCACCAACGGATGGCGGGCCAGCGCCTCCCCCACCACGGAGCCACGGCCGGGCAATACGCTGAGCAAGCCCTTGGGCAGGCCCGCCTCTGCAAATATGTCTGCCAGCGCCAGCGCGGCCAGCGGGGTCGCCTCCGCCGGCTTGAGCACCACCGCATTACCTGCCGCCAATGCGGGGGCAATCTTCTGCATTTCGCTCGCGATCGGTGAGTTCCATGGGGTGATCGCCGCCACGACCCCTATCGGCTCATGCACGCTGAGGGTCATAAACTCGGTGGATCGCTGGGTCGGCAACTGCTCATCCAAGGTTTCACACACCGCCGCAACATAGCGGGCCGTCCCCGCAGCGCTAGCCACCAGAGCGCGGGTCTCCGCCAGCGGCTTGCCATTGTCTCGGGTCTGCAACAACGCCAACGTTTCACTGCGCTGCTCGATCAGTTCAGCCACCCGATAGAGCAGGGCGGCGCGCTGATGGGGCAAGCTGTGGCGCCAAGCGGGATCACGCCACGCTCGTTCGGCCCCTACGACGGCTTCCTCCACATCATCCAAGCTGGCGGTACTGACCTGCTCATTGATGCTGCCATCGGCTGGGAAATAGCTGGTGCTCACGGGGCCACGTCCCTGCCGCCATTCACCGGCGATATAGATAGGTTTGATCATGCTGTGGCTCCTTAAATGACCATGCTGTCGCTGCATTGGCGACAAGCCCGCACCACGCTCAAGGCGGCCAAGGTGGAGGTTTTCGGATTAGCCACCAGCGGCAGACCGCTCATGGCGATGTCGAGCTCACCAAAGCGACCCGATGCCTTGATCTGATGCTGATTGCGCCCGATGGTCGGGTCGACAATCAGCTCAACCCGAGTGCGATCCATTCCCAATCCGGCTAGCGCAATGGTGGCCGCTACATTGGCATTGGCTGGGAACAAGGTGGCAGCCTCCCGCGCCGAGCCGCTAAAAAAGGTGGTCGGCTCGGCAATGTGATTGAGATCGATCAGGCTCTCGGCATAACTGCCGCGCCAGCTCTGGGGGCTTTTACGCCCCTGATAGGTGACCGACTCCAACCCCCCTTCGCGGGCAGCGGCTAAACCATCAATGCCGGCAATGGCTCCCGCCAGCACCAAGAGGTTACCGCCGCCCTGATGGGCGGCTGCCCGCAGCTGCTGGTTAAGTGCCTCATCGGCCAAGGCCCCCACCGAAATCAGGCCCAAAGACCAGCCTCGGGCCAACACCGCCGCGCCATGTTCCCGTACCGCGGCTTGCCCGGCGCACTCCACCACCAAATCTGGGCAGGCATCACAGCCATCAATCTGGCTGAGCACCGTCACCGTTGGCCCCAGCTCGGCTTGTACCTGCGCCACCTTAGCGGCGGGCACCAGCAACCAGCGCAGGGTCACATCGGCAGGCAACAGCGCTAACACTTCCCGTGCCATGGCACCAAAGCCGATCATCATCAGTTGTTTCATTGCTCCTCCTACAGGTGCTTGTTAAAGCCACCCGAGACATCGAGTGCCGCTCCGGTGGTATAGCCTGCCAGTGGCGAGGCCAGAAAGACCAAGGCGCGGGCGGGCTCTTCGGGCTTGCCCAACCGCCCCATGGGAATGCCCCTGCGCAAGGCGATCTCGGCCGTCCACTCCTCCCAGCTCTGTTGCTGATCGCTGCGCTCAGCAAAACGCCGCCGCCACTGGGCTGACTCCACCATGCCGAGCAAGATGGAGTTGACCCGAATCCCCTTGGCAGCAAACTCATGGGCCAGCGAGTGGGTCAGGTTGAGCAGCGCCGCGCGGGCGGCCGAGGTCGCAATCATGTGTGGCTCAGGCTGCAGTGCCAGCAACGAATTGACATTGGTGATGGAGGGGCACGCTGAACGGGTCAACTGGTCCATAAAGGCCTTGATGGGATAGATGACGCTGAAGGTTTTCAGTCGGGTTTCCGCCAGCCACTGCTCATCCTCGGTCTGGGCAAAGTGGGCGACCCGCCCTTGACCGGCGTTGTTGATCAACAGATCGGTGCCACCAAAACGGGCTTCAACGGCCGTGGCAAACGCCACCACCGCCGCGTTATCAAGCACATCGCATTGATAAGCCATGCAGCGCTCGGCGGGAAACTGGTTCAGCATCAGGGCCTGTGATGCCGCTAGCCGCTCAGGGTCACGCCCACACCACGCGACCTTGACCCCCTCGGCCAGCAATAACCGCACCGTTTCAAGCCCGATCCCTGATGAGCCCCCGGTGACCACCGCCACCTTGCCTTCCAAGTTAAAACTCACAATTGCACTCCACTTTCTCGTTAACTGGGTGATGCGTTGCTAAACGGCGTGCTTAGCTCACGCTGGCGTGAGGCCCGCGGTGCTCGCTTAACTGAGCAGCCAGCTGGATGACGGCTCGGTTAAACGCCGCCGGCTGATCGATGTAACTGGCATGACCGGCGGCGGGTAACGAGTGGCAGTAGTGGTTGCCATGGGCTGCCGCTAACGCCCGGATCCCCTCGGCTGGCGTGATGACATCCTGCTCGCCATCGATCACCCCGATCGGCGCACGGTAACCGGCCAGATAGTCACGGATCTCGTCATTAGCCAGCAGATAAGAGGCCGCCTCGAAGCCACGCTGAGTCAGCCCCATCATGCTATTGGCCACCAACGCCAGCTGCGCGGGGGTCGCGTGGGGAGCGAGCAGCACTGGGCCACGGGTTGCCGCCAGCCCCGCCGCGCCCAAAGCGCGCAGCATCTGCGGCCGCTGGCGATAAACCTGCTCCCGAGTTGCTGGCTCTGCTCGGCCATAGCCTTGCGCCGGATTAGCCAGCACCAGGCCGCGGATTTGCGCCGGATGCAAGCGACCATAAGCACTGGCCACCATGGCCCCCAGTGAATGGCCCACCAGCAGTGGCGGCGCTAGCTCAAGGGCAGTGATCAGCTGATGCAGCACCTCGGCATAGCTCTGCGCCGTCGGGGTGGCCGTGGGCAGTGGGTCGCTCTGGCCATAGCCGGGCATGTCCCACGCCACTAGGGTGAAGTGCGCCGCCAGTTGCTCTAGCTGATTGAGCCAAGAGCCCGAGCCCGAACTTATCCCGTGTAGCAACAGCAACACGGGCCCCTCCCCGGCTCGGCGATAGGCGAGCTGACGGCCACCCAACGTCAGGTGTTGCAGTGGAAAACGGGCGAGTCGACTGACCAAATCACTCATGCTCAAGCTCGCTTGATCTTGGACAGAGGGTGGCTGTCTGGGTAAGTCGGGGTGGTCGGTTTGCCAGTGCCGAGCATCACGCACATCAGGGCATCCTCTTCGCCATGATTCAGCAGGCCGCGATAAATACCGGGAGGGATCGAGATCAAATCCCGCTCATTGAGCTGGGTTTCGAAGGTTTCGCCGTCGTGCTCGACAAACAGGGTGATCGAGCCACGCAACATAAAGAACACCTCCTCCACATCGTCGTGCACATGGAGCGGTCCTTCACACTGGGCAGGCAGCACCATGGTCGAGAAGGTAAAATGCTCCGCTGGCACGGTGTTGCTGTCGCTCTGCACGCCAGTGGCACCGGTGCCCATGTAACGCATCTGCGCTCGGCGGTATTTGGGGTCATAGTCCGCTTGGAATTTCAGGGCATCGAAGTCATAACGACGGGTACTAAAACGGGCGATGCGGCTATCTAGCCACTCCCCCAGGCTCTTGTCGGTCGGTTTTACCCAGGTCGCAAGTGTCGCGTTCATCAGTTTTCCTCTTCTCTTCAGTGGTTGTCACTTCAGTGGTTGTGACTCAAATTCGGCTAATAGCCAGCCCTTCCGCGCCGCGCGGAATAAGCAAAATGGTCAGGGTTCAGATCAATATTTTTTGACGAGCGCTAGCAATAGCAAAGAGCCGATCAGCGCGACCCACACTAAGAACATCAGGCCCAGATTGAAGTCGCCGCTTTGGGCCACGATGTACCCCATCAGCACCGGAGCAGCCGCCCCCGCGAAGTTACCAAAGCCATTGAAAATGCCACCCGCGGTCGCGCTCACCTCAGCTGGGGTGATGCTGGCCAATAAGGCAAAGACTGCCGAGACCCCAAACCCCCAGCTCATGGCGCTGACCGACAGGGCTAAGATGGCGAACACCGGATCGTGGATCTGCAAGACCAGATAGAGCGCCCCCCCCGCGACGAACAGCCCACCAAATACCTGCGCCGCCCGCTTGCCGGTTTTGTCCGAGAGAAACGCTCCCGCCACCTCCCCGAACAGCATGGCGATAAATGGCAGGGATGACATGGCACCAAAAGAGGCAAGATTGACCCCTTTGGCCTCAATCAAATAGCTCGGTAACCAACCGTTGAGGCCCCAGAGATAGGTCAGCAAGGCGGTGTTAAACAGGCAAAGCGCCCAAAAAGAGGGGGATGTGAGCAGCCGCTGGCTATTGCGAAAGTGTTGCAGCCAAGTCACCCGCTTCTTTGGCGCCCCTTGGGCGGTCCCGCTGCGCAGTGACACCCCTTTCAGGCCCCAGTGGATCACCATCAAGGTGATGAGCGTCAACGCCGCCATGACGAAAAAGGTCATCTGCCAGCCATGGGCCTTGAGAATAAATGCGGTGATCGGAAACCCAAGCGCTGCGCCAATCGGGGTGCCCAGCAGAAACATGGTGCTGGCCCGTGCCTGTTGGCCTGAGCTGTAACACTGCTTGACGATGCTGTACGCCAGTGCAAAAAGTGGCCCTTCGGCAATGCCCAGTAGCACCCGCAGTACCAGCAACTGCTCATAGCTGGTCGCCATCCCCATCATGGCCATCAGCATCCCCCACGCCGCCACACTCACCAGTAAACAGGTGCGCGGGTTGATGATGTCGCCAATGAAACTTAAGCAGACCGACGAGAGGCCATAAGCCAGCAAGAAGCTGCTCATCAGCCAGCCCAGCCGGGTTTTGTCAGCCCCGATACCCATCGCATCTTGAAAGGTGGGGTCAGAGAACAGCACCGCAATGCTGATCTTGTCAAAGAAGGCCAGCACCACACAAACCATCAGCACGACGGAGATCGACCACTGCTTGAGCAGGCTGGCAGTGGCCGGCTGCTCCGCCATCACCAGGGTTTCTTTTATGCTTTCCATAGGTGTTTAACCTTATCGTCCTGTTAGGGTTTCAATGCCATCATGTTGGCGGCAGGATCGGCCAATTGCGCCGCAGGCAACACAGTGCCGCTCTTGAGCCAGCGCTTGCCAAGCTTCATCAGCTTGGCATCGTTGATCGTCACCATGGACGTCAACCGGTTCTCTTCATCCAGGTAGATAAAAGCCCGCTGCTGCTCGCTAACAATGCGTTCCACCAAGCGACTGGCCTGATTGGCTGGCGTGCCTAACATCTGAATATTGCACTGGTATTGATCCGACCAGATCCAGAGCGGGTCCCGATACTCGCAAGGTTCACCCAACATCGACTTGGCCGCACTGATGGCCTGATGCTGGGCATTCGCCCATGACTGCACACACACGCCGAGTTCAGGGTGAACGGCCACATCCCCTGCGGCATAAATATCGGGGTGTGAGGTGCGGCCAAACTCATCGACTAGCAGCCCGTGATTAACCGCCAAGCCAGCATCTCGGCCAAGTTCGCAGGCAATCTCGGCCCCCGCCCCGACCACCACGGTGTCCACTTCGCCGATGCACTGGTCGGCTCGCCACAGCTGTACTACGCCAGAATCCGTGGCCACCAAGTCGATGGCGCCACACGCCAGCTGCACGTCAACTCCCTGCTCTTGATGCAGTTGCAGCAGAAACGCCGAGAGCTCAGGGCGCACGCTGCGCGCGCACAAGCGATTCCCCTGTTCAAACAAACTGACAGCTACCCCCAGTGATCGCGCCGTCGCCGCCACCTCAAGGCCAATCCAGCCGCCGCCCAAAATGGCCAAACGCTGGCCAGGCAGCAGCCGCTCACGCAACCGAGCGGCATCGTCAAGGGTGCGCAGCGTCACTACCTGCGCCAACCCCAACCAATCAGAGACCGGCACACGGGCCCGACTGCCGGTGGCGATCAGCAATTTGTCGTAGGCCAGACACACCCCGTTGGCCAAGTGCACTTGCCGTTGCTGCGGGTCGATGGCGGTGGCCAACACCGGCTTGTGCCAATCAATAGCTAACTCGGCGATCGCCTCCTCTGAAAAGAGCTGCAGCGCTGCCGGCGCCATGGTGCCTGCCAGCACCTGTTTGGAGAGCGGCGGCCGCTCATAAAACACCTGCGCTTCGGCAGAGATCACCGACAGGCGCCCCATATACCCTTGTTGGCGCAGCGTATGAGCTGCCCAAGCGCTTGCTTGTCCGGCACCAATGATCACGATACGGCGAATGTCTGGATGCATGGCTCAGGCCTCCTGCTTGATCTGCCGCCGAGTGTGGCCATCGAGCCCCCCCTCGACAGCCCACTCCGTAAAGAGTGCCAAGCTGTGCTCCATGGTGCGAGGCTGCCACGCCTCGGTCAGGTAATCGTCATTGGTGTAGTACTCGAATGCCCCGCCCAGTGGGCTGTTGACATACCAGAAGTACGCCGACGAAATGGGGTGACGGCCCGGGCCAATAAAGGTGGACCAGCCATGACGATTCATCGCCATCCCTGCGCCAATCACTTCATGAATGTCACGCACCGTAAAGGCCACATGATTGAGCCCTGCGGATTTACCCGGCACATGCAACAAGAACAGATCATGGTGGTGCCCTTGGCCGGCGCAGCGCATGAAGGCGCCCTTGCCCTGATAGCTGTCGGAGAGATGAAAGCCGAGTCGATCCCGATAAAAGGCCTCGGTGGTCGCTAAATCTGGGGTGAAAAACACCACATGCCCAATCCCGATCGGTTCCCCCCGCTCATAGACGGGACTCGCCTCATTGACCCGACGAATATCACCGTGCTGGTTAATCGGCGCCACCGCTAGCTCAACCGAGCGCAGCCCCCCCAGTTGAAAGCGCAGCGTCATGCCGTTAGGGTCTTGGCAACGGAGGCAATCGGCCTCGCGGCTCAGTGAAGGATCGTCCGCCAGACGCTCTGCCAGTTGGCTTAAACAGGCGGCACTGGCCACCCCCCACACCACTTCACGCAAAGTCGAGCCCGGTTCAAAGGGCGCCGGCAAGCGTGGATCATCGACATCAAACAGATAGACACGACTGTGATTCAAGGTGAGAAACAGATCCGCCCCAGCGATATCACTAGCAGCCCGACTGAGCCCAAAGTCGGCCAAAAACGCGGTGGCCTTGGCTCGCTCAACCACCCCGAATTTCAGGGCCTCAATTCCTGTTATCTTCATGTTCATATTCTCTTGTAATTAGGCTCGACCGTTTAGTCGGCGGGTGGATAAGCGACTGCCCAGGATCGGGCGGGTCAGTTGCAGACAAACCCGCCATTCACCGGCAGATTCTGACCCGTGACAAAGGAGGCAAGATCCGACAGCAGATAGAGCACAGTGCCGTTCACATCCTCCGGTAGTTGCGGCCGATTAATGGCGCGCCCGTCGATATAGTGTTGATGGCGGGCCGCAGGCACATAGGCAGTCGCCTCCACCAAGGTCAGGCCAGGGCTCACGGCGTTGACACAGATGTTGTATTCACCCAGTTCACGGGCCATGGACCGGGTCATGGCAAGCAAAGCCCCTTTACTGGCGACATAGGCCATTAAGCGGGGGGCCCCCCACAGCGCGGTGTCGGAGGCGATATTCACCACCTTGCCCGCCCCCGCCGCTTTAAGATGAGGCACCACCGCCCGCGTCATCAGCCAACTGCCGCGCACATTGACCTGCATCACCCGATCCCACACCGCCATATCCAACTCCAGCATATCGACCCCACCAATACCGGTGGCAATCGCGCCGCAGTTGACCAAGCCATCCAGCCCACCCAACAGGCGGGCCGCCTCATTTGCGCAGTGGGTTATCGAGTCAGGGTCGGCTAAATCGAGCGCCACCCCATGGGCCATCTGACCCTGCGCGGCTAACGATGCAGCTTCGGCTAGTACCTGCTCGACCAGAATATCCGCCATCACCACCTTGGCCCCCGCCGCGCATGCGGCGTCAGCAAATGCCAGCCCGAGCCCTCTGGCAGCCCCAGTGATCAACAGGCGCTTGCCCGCTAGCAACTTATGCATCACTCAGGGCCTCTTCTTTGACCTGCAGCTGCGCTAACTGCTGTTCAGCCATCTTCTTCATCAGTCGGCGCAGCCGAGACAGACCCACGTCGTGCTGATACAAAAACTCATGGTCACGGGCATTGGGCGCCATCTGCTCCAGCACAATCCGGTCTTGCTCCAGCACATCCCAATGCAGCTTTTCCAGATGATTGCGATAAAGAAAGCGCCACACATCGCGCTGCCAACCGCTGACCTTGCGGGCCCGCCAGAAAAATACTCGGGTATGGTGCTCATCAATGGGGGTGGCGAAGCCAACGATCCAAAACTCACCACCTGGGCCAAACTGCTGCCGATAGGGGATCGACAAGCGCAGCCAGAAGGCGCCACTGCTGCCAAACTCCACCCAGTCGAAGTTGACGCCACTTTGTCCGGTCTTTTCGAAAATAAAGCCCTGCTCCGTGTTACGAGCCCGCATGTCGGCGCTCTTGTCCCCCTCCGCCATCGAGTGGGAGGTGCCGTGCAGATAGCTGCCGTGCATCGGGTCCATCACGTTATCCACCGCATAGCGGTAGTTGACCGCCCAATCGGCCTGACACAAGAAGCTGCTCCACTCCTCACTTTCTAGCTGCTCAGGCAACATCAGCTCAGCCGGCTCGCTGTTGGCATCCAGCCCAAACCACAGGAAGATGGCTCCCTGTTTTTCAACCACAGGATACGAGCGCAGACACTTGCTGCCGGTCATGGGGCAGGCATCGACCGCCGGCACATCGGTCACCACCCCCGCGCCATTGACCTCGACCCCGTGATACCAGCAGGCCACCCGATCTCCTAAATTCCACCCCAAGGAGAGGCGAGCCCCCCGATGCGGGCAGCGGTCTTCCAGCGCGTTGACCTGGCCGTTTGTATCGCGCCATAACACGATATTTTCCCCCAGCCGGGTGATGCCCACTGGGCTGGTGCCCACCTCCCAACTGGCCACCACCGGATACCACAGATCCTTCAGGCCCCGATTTAGATGCTGCTCTACTGCACTCTGTTGCTTCATGACGCTCTCCTCGATCTCTGTGCTGCCGACTCAGTAACCGAGGCGGGCCATCTCATCTTGAAAACTGGCGCAGCTCCACGCTTCACCGGCTTCGTTGCGCAATCCCCATTGATTAAGCGCAGCGACAAGGGACGCTAATTCGGTGATGCCCTCGGCAAACGCCCTCTCCAGTTGGCTGACCAGTTCCAACTCATAGCGGGTCGGCTCGCGGTAACGGTTCTGCCACACCAGATTGGTGCTCTTGCCGGGGATCTGAATATTGTTGAGCCCCGCCTCGGTACTGGGCGCCTTACTCAACCAAGCGGCCAGTTTGGGATTGAAATGTTCCATGAAGTGCTTCCTCGTCAAGCTAGGTGCAGCAGTACGTCATCACCTTCGATGCGTACCTCATAGGTGGTCAGATCGCGGCAACCTGGGCCGCTTTGCAGTTTGCCGGTGGGAATATCGAAGATGGCCTCATGCAGCGGGCACTCGATCGTGCGTCCTTCGATGAATCCTTCCGTGAGCAGGGCATAAGCGTGGGGGCAAATATCCTCAATGGCATGGAGTTGCCCCTCAACCATAAAGATCCCGATCTCTTTCTCTCCCACCTTGATTGCCACTGGGCTCTCATCCGAGATGGCATTCACTTTACAAACTGACACCCAACTCATACCACGCTCCAAAGTTCGCATTTAAAACATCATTTCATATGCGAACAAAATAAACGTTAGGTTTAAGTGGTGTCAATGAGATGTTTTGTTTTTGTTAAATTTGTAATGCCCGCCAGCCCTAACAAGGCCATCAGCCCACCTTCTGCATGAATGCAGAGGCAGGACACCCCGTCACCTTGGTAACCACAAAAAGAAAAGTATGCATTTGAATTAAAAGGAAAATAATGATGAATGGGGTTATTAGGGGAGCACAAAGCCACCGCTTCGCGATGGTGAATGAATGGACGCGGACACCAGCCCCGAGGCCCGTGAGCAGCGATTTTGTAACCGGTGAGCAAGATGGCAAGGCGAGGGGCGATAACAATCGGCCACCAACATCTTGCTATGACCAAGGGCAATTAAGAGGGGAAGATAAGCAGGAGGCCATGCAATGACGCATGGCATAACACTGGATTCACGGTTGATCAGGGATAGGCGTTATTCAAACTGAGCGTTCGCGATAAATCGTGGCCCGCCTGAATGACTTTATCTTGGATCCGTCCTTCAAACTCAGCACGGGGGAAACTACTTAAGGGACAACTTACCGAAATCGACGCAATCATGCTGTTGTCACTTAATCGGTAGATCGGGGCCGAACAGGCAGCCATAACCGGATTAAAATAGCCCCAACTGATCAGCGCTGGTCGCCCGCGCACCTCTGCAATACAAGCCAGTAATGACGCGGTACTGTGCGGGGTTCCCTCGGTGTAGGTTGCCCACTGATAATCGCGGTATAGCTCAACAATAGCCTCATCAGATAAGTCAGATAACAGCAGCTGCCCGGTCACGGTGGCATGAGCAGGCCATCGAGTACCGACCCCTACCGTGCTGGTGAAAGGACCGGTTGCCTGATAACGGTCGACAAAGACGATCTCTGTCCCTTGGCGGATCACCAGATGGCAAGCAATGGTGACCTCGTCACGCAAGCGCTGGATAATGGGCCGCGATGGTTCCAGTAAATCCAACCCAGATAAATAGGTAAACCCTAAGTCCAGCACTTTCGAGTTCAGGCGATAGCGGCGCGCGCCTTCGGCTTTATACAAAAAACCACAGCTTTCTAGGGTGTAAATAATACGAAAAGCACTGGAGCGATTGACCTCGATGGCGTCGGCAAGTTCAGAAACACTTAACTCCCGGCGCTCGTCACTGAAGGCTTGCAAGGCCTTCAACCCTCTCACTAAGCCGGGGACTATGTACCTCTCGTCCATCTCCATATCTTCCCCCTGTCGTGTCCGACACATTGTTAATGAAGGGAAAATTTGACCATGACCACGCCGGATCGTCAATCAATGGCGCGCCATCATTGTGCCCGCCAAGCTCAATCTCCCCCCACAGTGAGGCTACGATGAGGTGGATCTGTTTCATGATGGCGCCCCAGCTCACGTCCTAGACAGAGCTAATATGGAAAGAGTCAGTGGTTAAATGGCTGCTATGTTCTGCAAGGATGTGCGATGAAACAGTACCTATGGCTAGGGTATCTGCTGGTAATGAGTCCGATCGTCACCGCCGATGTGCTGTGGATGCACAATGGCGATCGACTCACTGGCACCATAGAAAACGTCAGTGATTCACAGGTTCGGATTACCCTGCCTTATGGCAGTACAATTACGGTTAAGCGCTCTGCGCTTAAGCGGTGGCGGCTGACCAATGAAGATAAACCCAAACCCACCGTCAAGACGGGGATGAAATTCCTGACATTCGCACCCGATGATCTGCATGCCTGGATCTGGACAGGAAGTAGCGATCTCAATGTCAAACTAAAACACACCCAAACCAAGACCAATAACGTCAACATCAAGGGTAACGTTGAGGTTTCTAGCCTCGAGTGGCGTTACAGCCTAGATGGTGAGTACATCTATGAAACCGCCAACAACCTCACCAACAGCCATGAGTATCAGTTAAAACCAATGCTGGACTTTTTCTTCGATCAACATTGGTTTCTTCGCTCGGGGATTGATGTGAATTACAAAATGCTGGCTTCAAGATACATGGACTTAGACTATGCCATCGGCCCTGGCTACCGCTTTTGGAATGACAAACGTCATCGTTTGGAATTAATGATCCAAGCCGGCTTAGCCCGTTCTTATTTCGAAGAGGGCTACTGGGATACCACGAATATCAAGATTTTTGATGAGCGAATCATCAATTACCCCTTGCTCAATGTGGGTTGGGACTATCGCCAACCGCTGAGAGTGTGGCAGGAAAACATCGAGATATTTAGCAAAGGGGGGTACAAGCGCTTTATCGCCCAGCCCTCTTCCTACCTAACACGAGAACGCTTAATGAAAGGGAGTATTGGGCTTCGCTACTACTTTAATCATCATGTCCGACTCTCGTTATCGAGCGATTTAGACTGGGAAGATATGCACCTCAATATTAATGACTCGGATATTTCCATCGATAATCGGGAGTGGCGCCATTACCTCAGCTTAGGTGCTAGCTTCTAACGCTCTCTCAGTGGGGGCTGCCCTTTACCACGCCTCCTCCCCACCCTTCCTTACACCACTGCTCGCCCCTGTCACGGTTCACTCTGCTGGGGACTCTGCGCTATCTCATCACCCACTCGCAATGCCACTGGGTTTAGCAGCAGAAAGGACATTATTGCTAAGCCCACCAGTGAGTTATGATATGCCACTTGGCAATGATGCTGTTGCAAGGATATGCAATGAAATACCTCCTCTGGATATTACTCGTCATGGCATTCAGCCCAGCCGTATTGGCCGATATTCTCTGGATGCACAATGGCGATAGGTTAAGTGGCACAATCGAGGAGGTCACTGACACCACTCTTAGGATTATCCTGCCTTATGGCAACCCCGTTACCGTGCAGCGCAAAGCCGTTAAACGCTGGCGTCTAGCGGGACAAGACAAGCCCATCCCCACCAGCAAAGGTGGGATTCGGCTGCTGGCGCTTAGCACCGATGATGATAAAGGGTGGCTCTGGACCGGCAGTACTGATTTGAATAGTAAGCTCAAACATAACGAAAAAAAGACCAATAACGTCAACTTAAAAGCAACGACTGAAATTGCCAATCTCAACTGGCGTTATAGCCTGAGCGGTGAATATATCTATGAAACTGCCAACAACCTGACCAACAGCCATCAATATCGGCTCGTGCCTACACTGGACTTCTTCTTCGATGATCATTGGTTTCTTCGCTCGGGACTTGATCTCGGCTATGACATGCTTGAGCCAGAATACTTGGATCTGAGTTATACCTCGGGCCTCGGCTATCGCTTTTGGAGTGATCGACAACATCGATTAGAAGTGATCGCCCAAGCTGGTTTAGAGCGCGCCTACTTCAGAGATGGCTATTGGGAGAGTATTGCTGCGGGCCTGTTCAAGGAGCGGATCATTGACTATCCCCTGTTCAATCTAGGCTTGGACTATCGCCAGCCTTTCTCACTATGGCAGGAGAAAATTGAGCTCTTTAGTAAAGGAGACTACTCCCGCTTTATCGCCCAACCATCCCCTTATGTGACTCGCCAGCAGGCTCTGATAGGCAGTGTAGGAATACGCTACTACTTTAACGATCACCTGCGCCTTTCTTGGTCTAGTGAGTTGGAGTGGGAAGATATTTGGTTAGACATAGCAGGAACCCACATCCCCCTTGCTGACAAAGAGTGGCGCCATTACCTCAGTGTGGGTGCCAGCTTCTAACCCCTCATCAATACCTCATCATGAAACAGGCTCACACGAAGTGAGCCTGTTTCATGCCAGGAGCAGATGAATTAGAAGTAAATGCGAGTCACCGACTCAATCACACAGCCTGGGCGACGCACCCCTTCAATCTCGACTTTGATCTCTTTGAGGAGCTCCAAGCCCTCTTTGATCGGGGTCACTCGCACCAGTTTTGTTCTTGCCCGAATATGGCTATCTACCTTTATCGGATAAGGAAAACGCACCTTATCCAAGCCAAAATTCACGACCATGCGCGCGGTTGGAAACTCGGCGGCTGCCCCCTCGACCGAGCCGGTTAACTGTGGCAGCAAGGCCAAGGTTAAAAAACCATGGGCTATCGTGGCCTTAAATGGGGATTCATTCGCTGCCCTATCTGGATCAGTATGAATCCACTGCTGATCGCCAGTCACTGCCGCGAATTGGTCTATCAATGGCTGGCTAATATGCAACCACTCGCCAACGTGGATCTCTTCACCTAACCGAGATTGCAGCTCCGTGAACAATCGTGCCGCTTCGCCACTGAGTGAGTGCGCGAGATTAGGTTGCCCATTCACCATTTGCTGAGCCGCCACTTCATGCGCGCTCTGCTGCTCAGAGGATAGATCGAGTACACGTCCAAACAGGGGGGGCAAATGTGCCTTTTGCTGAAACTCCCGCCAGTAATCACGGATCGCTGGTGACAGCCAATCCTTAAGTTCGAACGGATGCTGCGCCAAGATTTCGCGCTTGCGCTTCAGAAAATCGACAACTTTCATTTACCGATCTCCATGCTATTAAATGGTTGTAAAGAGGTCTAACCAGTACCATTTTATTAAAGTTTCAGATGAAAATGCAAAAAAATCTCGGCGTACAACTGTTCTTGCAACAAAACTGACCAATAACCGACGCCTTGTTTAACACTCATGCAGGCCGTTATAACGGGAAAAGCGCTCCCCAAAATCGCGGTGTAACAATGCGTGAAAGCGGGGATGAGAAGAGCGAGGACTAGCATTAACTCGTTGTTTAAGTGGGTATACCTTGATTTCGTTACCACCCGGTCACTGAGGGTAATGACATGGTAAGTCGTCATTCACCAAGCTGGCGGACAACGCGAATCGCCATGAGGTCGAGAAGGGCGAACCTGAGGTGGTAGGCTAATTTATCTGGGATAAATAGCCTACCCGCTGGGGGAAGAGTGGCTTACTAGTCTATCTCATCCATATATTGATCAAGCTCACCATCGTCAGGCTGAGGTTGCTCAGCCTTGAGCTCCGGCTTACGCCCTGTCACCTTGCCTTGATTAAACTGCAGATAAAAATCTTTAGTCAGGGCATAAGGATCCAGCGCATTGTCGATAATGCGCTCTTGATCAATCAGCTTGGCGCGGCTGTTGACACCGTCAAGTGCCCAATGTGCCACTCGAAATGGCAGGGTCAGCAAGGCATAGGGAAAATAGAGGGTATCAACCGTATCACCCACCAGCTCTCGGGTGGTCGTCGGGCCATAGACAGGCACCATCAAATAGGCACCCTCACCGATGTCCGCCTTGCCAAGCACGGTATCCATCTCCAACTGACTGCGCTCAAGGCCAGCATGTTTGGCCACATCAAATATGCCCAATAAACCCAGGGTGCTGTTGAGGGTAAAGCGGCCCAAATTGGTGCCTGCCCCTTTTAAATCACCCACCAATAGATGATTGACCATGCTGCTAGGCTCGTTGAAGTTCTCAACCAGATTCTCAATGCCATCCTTCATTCCCTGCGGAATATAACGAGCATAACCGTGCACCACAGGGCGGGCGACATAGGGCTCTAACACATCGTAGTTAACCGCCCACATGGCTCGGTTAGCACCTTGGAACGGATCGCGAGGGTCCGCTGCCGTGCTCGTCGCTTTGGGTTGTTCAACGCTGGGCGTGATGTCCAGACCCGCGGGCCCGGTTTTGGGTGGCCCACCGGCACATCCCGCTAACATAAGGGCTGTCAACAGGGCCCCAGAACGCAGATACATAGAAAGTCCTAGCTTTAAATTGTGAACAATCAGAAGTATAGGTTGTGCGGCCACCATCATGGTAGCCGCACTGACAGGGTATTAGAGGGGCTGATCGATGCGGATGTCAATCGGCACAGAGGGGGGCTCTATCGTCTTAATTGTCACTGAGATGCCTTCAAACGCCCCCGTTTTATCCATGACATTGCCACCACGGGAGAGACGCGCCTTAAATTGCAACTCGGGATATGCAGACAATTGACTCCCTTCCATCATGGCATCTTCATCGCCTAGGGTGAGCGTCATGGGGAATGTCGGCCCAGCGATACGTTTTACCGCAATCGGCATCGGCGGCCCATTAGGCACCACCGCAAACACGAATAAATGAGCATCCGGCGGCAACGCAATCCCAGCAGCTAGGCTGACCTGAATTGGGTATGCGCCGGTCGTGGCTGAGCGGGATGAGGCCCGCTCTGTACCCACAGTCGTCCCATTCCCATTACTTGCGGTCATGGCGATCCCACGCTGTTTGAGCTGAGCACGGGCGTACTCCATGGAGCGCTCAACCATCACATAACGGGGCGTCCCTTTCTCCAGCAGCGGCAACATAGCCTGCCAGCGTGCAAGTGCGGTTTGAAAATCCTCTTGTTGCAAGGCCATAAAGGCGTACACAGAGTGCGCTTCAATATTGTCAGGCTCGTCGGCCAAGGTGGCCTGTAATAGCGCGTTGGCCTGCGCCTCTTCACCTGTCATCATTAGCGCTTGAGCGTAAGGGACGGCTACTAAAGACTTTTGTGGTGCCAAGCCGTAGGCTCGCTCCAACGCTTCACTCGCCATCTCAGGATCATTACCATCGAGAGTGAGCCGCCCTAACAGTAACCAACCACGATAGTCGTCTGGCTCGTCTTTTAATCGGGTCCGTAACGCCAGCGTAAAATCCAGTAAATCCTGCTCGCTCACCTTGGCATCCCGCTCAACCAAAATGCGATTACTGAGTTCACTCAAACGGCTATTGGCCTCTTGCCAGCGGCTGACTTCCTGCCATGCACCGAGTTTGTAATAAAGGCCCAGACTGACCACCAGCAACACCAGCACACCGGGGATCCAGATCAAACTTTTACCACTGCGAGCAGTCTGCTCCACATCGGGAATATCATCTAGCAGGCTACGTTGAAGCTCCACCAACGACTCTTGCTCTTCGGCTAAGATCCCTTGCTCACGCTCTTCACCAATCTCCAACACCCGCTGACGGTAGAGCTGCTTGTTCAGCGCCGACCGGCTGATATTCTGTTTACCTTGGCCACGCCACAGCGGTAGTACCAACGCCAAACTCACCAGCACCAACAGGGCCGCGATCACCATCCAAAAGGCGGTCATTGTTTCTCTTCCTCTTTGAGCAGCGCAGCCAAGCGCTGCTGCTCCTCTGCACTTAGGGAGTCAATGTTTTGTCTCACAGCCACTGGGGAGCGGCGGCTTCGCATTACCACCACGACACCGCCGATGACAATCACCAGCAGAGGTCCTAACCAAAGGATCAGGGTCGAGGCCATCAGCGGTGGGTTATAGAGGATAAAGTTACCGTAACGGGCCACCATGTAGTCGACGATCTCCTCTTTATCCTTGCCTTCACGCACCATCTGATAGGTCTTGTCACGCAGATCCTTGGCAAGCCCCGCATTGGAATCGGCAATATCTTGGTTCTGGCATTTAGGGCAGCGTAGCTCGCGGGTCAGTTCACGAAACATCTGCTCCTGATTGTCGCTGTCGAAGTTATACACATCGATAGCCGCCATGGCGGGCCCTTGCACCATCGCGGCCAGCATCAATATCAGGACGGTCATCACGACTCTCATCATCACTCCCCCTTACTGCATAGCGTCGAAGATAGGTTTGAGGGTCGAAGCCCAGACGTCGGGATTGACATCCCCCACATGGCGATAGCGAATGATCCCTTTACTGTCGATAAAAAAGGTCTCTGGTGCGCCATATACCCCGAGATCGAGCCCTAACATGCCGTCAGGATCATAAAGATTGACTTGATAGGGGTTGCCCAAATCGGCCAGCCATTTTATGGCTTTATCCCGCTCATCCTTGTAATTCATGCCGACGATATAGATCCCCTGCCCCGCTAACTGCTTGAGATAGGTATGCTCGCTATAGCAGGTGGGGCACCACGTTGCCCAGACGTTGAGCAGCATGGGACGACCGGTGAGCATACTGCGATCGTGCTGCTTGCCCATGTCATAGATATCTTGCAGGGCGAACACCGGCACTTCTTTACCTACCATGACAGATTCCAGCTTGGTCGGATCGGAGTAGAGCCCGCGAAACAGAAATACCGCACCCAATAAAAAGACCACAAAAGGGATCAGGAATAGCCAAGTCTTGCGCGTCATGCTGTGACCTCCTCATCACGGCGGCCAAAACGATAGCGTTTATCGAGCATGGCAAGCACGCCACCTATCGCCATAAAAACACCACCAAACCAGATCCAACGGACGAAAGGCTTGTAGTAAATACGCACCGCCCAAGCACCGTTATCGAGTTGCTCCCCTAATGCGGCATAGAGATCACGGGTGATCCCCGCGTCAATGGCCGCTTCGGTCATCGGCATCCGACTGACCTTATACATCCGCTTTTCCGGCGTTAGCAGGGCAACCTGCTTGCCATGTTGCAACACTTCCAGCCCCCCTTTAAAACCATCATAGTTCGGGCCGTTCTTTTCCATAATGCCGGTGAAGACGAACTCGTAATCGGCAAACTGCACCCGATCCCCAGCCTGCATTCGCAGATCCTTCTCAATGCTGTAGTTTTGGGTGCAAGCGATGCCAATGATGCTGACCGCCAACCCGACGTGACCCAAAATCATCGCCCAGTGACTGTTGCCAAGTTTGCGCACCCCGACCACAAAACGATGCTTATGGGTAGCACGTACCCAAGTCTCTTGTACGCTGGTCACGATGATCCAAACACCTAGGCCAATGCCCACGGCCGCCCACGGTTTGAACTCCTCGGCCAACGTCAGTGGCAATAACAAGGCCGCCGCCACGCTCAATAGTAGCGCCAGCAGTACCTTACCCTTTAGCTCGCCAAGCTGTTGACGCCGCCAACGAAATAGCGGGCCAAGCCCCAACAACAGAGCAAACGGGATGATCAACCAGCTATAGATGTGGTTGAAAAAAGGCGTGCCAATAGAAATGCTGCCTAGCCCCAACTCCTTGTGCACCAGCGGTAGCAAAGTCCCGAGCAGCACCGTCAACAGGCCCGCCACCAGCATGATGTTATTGGCCAGCAGCAGGGTTTCACGGCTCCACAACTCGTGTTTCCCGTGACTTTTCACCTGTGAGCCTTTAAACGCAAACATCAGTAAAGAAGAGCCGATGACAGCTAACAGAAAGCCCAAGATAAACAGGCCACGAGTGGGATCAGACGCAAACGCATGGACCGATACCAACACCCCTGAGCGCACCAAAAAGGTTCCAAGCAAGCTCAAGGAGAACGCGGAAAGAGCCAGCAACACCGTCCACGCCTTGAAGGTGGCCCGCTTTTCGCTCACCGCAAGCGAATGCAGCAGGGCCGTGCCCGCTAGCCATGGCATAAAAGATGCGTTTTCCACTGGGTCCCAAAACCACCAGCCACCCCAACCCAGTTCGTAATAAGCCCACCAAGAGCCCAGCACAATCCCCAGTGTCAAGAAGACCCACGCGGCCATAGTCCAAGGGCGTGACCAGCGTGCCCAAGTGGCATCAAGTCGCCCGGTCATCAAGGAGGCGATGGCAAAAGCAAACGCAACCGAGAAACCGACATAGCCCATATAAAGCATCGGTGGGTGGAAGATAAGACCCGGATCCTGCAGCAGCGGGTTCAAATCACGGCCATCCACAGGGAAGTAGGGCAAGGTGCGAGTGAAGGGGTCTGAGGTGAACAGCACAAACGCGGTAAATCCGACCGAAATCAGCCCGAGCACCCCAAGCACCCGTGCGACCGCATCAAGCGGTAACCGGCGGCTAAACAGGGCTACCGCCGCCGTCCATCCCCCTAAGGTCAGCACCCAAAGCAGTAAAGATCCCTCATGGGCTCCCCATACCGCAGAGATACGATAAGCCAGAGGCAACAACGTGTTGGAGTTAGTAGCCACATACTGCACGGTAAAATCGTTATCGATAAAGGCCCACGTTAGGCATAGAAACGACAGTAACAGCAGTAAAAATTGCGCGTAAGCCAGTGGCCGTGCCGCCGACATCATGCCAAGGCGGCCCCAGCTTGCACCGAGCAGTGGATAACTGCCCAGCAGCAAGGCCGTCGCAAAGGCTAAGATCAGGGCAAACTGACCTAATTCTGGGATCATGGCTTGCTCCCCTTTAGCTGAGCATCGGTATATTCAGGTTTAAAATGCATCCCATTGGTTGCATCGGCGACCTCTGGTGGCATGTAGTTCTCATCGTGTTTGGCCAACACTTCGAACGCCTCGACCGTGGTCGCATCTTTGAGATTGCCCTGGGCAACAATGCCCTGCCCCTCCCGAAACAGATCTGGCAAGATGCCATTAAAAGTGACGGTAACCTGCTGGCCGCCATTATCCACCAACTTGAAGGCAACTTTGAGGCTGTCTGGCGCGCGCTGCACCGAGCCTGGTACGACTAAGCCCCCGATACGCAGCCGCTGGCCTGCTTCTGGTTTGATCTTGTTTGGCCCCTTGCCTTCCACCAGCTCACTGGGGGTATAAAAAAGGTCAATATTCTGACTGAGGGCATAGAGCACTAAGCCACTCACCGTTGCCAAACCAAGGCTGATGGCCAAGATAATGGTGAGGCGTTTCTTGCGTCTCGGATTCACAGGGTATTCTCCATCTGCTGAGCGGCCTTGCGACGCGCCTCCCTCGCTTGTTTAGTACGTAATTCATTGAGCAAACTGCGGGTTTTCATGCGCGTGGTGATAACGATCCCCACCAGGCATAGCAGCGTTAGACCAAAAGAGAGCCACACATAAAAGGCGTACCCTCCCATCGCTAAGAAGTCACTGAAAGAGGCAAAGTGCATGGTTATTTCTCCTGCTCGGCAATCTCTTTAACCCAAGGACGATGCCACTCACGCATCAAGAGTTCGTTACGAAAACGCATCAGGGTCACGGCCCCCAGAAACGCGGCAAACGCCAAGATCATAATGAGCAGTGGCCATAACATCTCGGGAGAAATAGAGGGCTTATCAAACTTAGTGATGGTGGCCCCTTGATGCAGGGTATTCCACCACTCCACCGAGTAATGGATGATAGGCAAATTGATAACCCCAACTAGCGCCAAAATCCCGGCAGCACGCCCCGCCACCACTTTGTCACTAAAAGCGTTATACAGGGCAATGACCCCAAGATAGAGAAACAGTAAAATGAGCTCAGAGGTGAGCCGTGCATCCCATACCCACCAGGTTCCCCACATCGGCTTGCCCCACGCAGCCCCAGTAAAGAGCGCGATGAAGGTGAAAATGGCGCCGACTGGCGCGATGGCCGCCACGGTCATGTCTGCCATCCGTAATTGCCATACCATGCCAATAAACGCAGCGACCGCCATGGTGGAGTAAGCCCCCATTGAGAGAATCGCGGCTGGGACATGAATATAAATAATCCTAAACGAGTCGCCCTGCTGATAATCGGCAGGCGCAAACGCTAATCCCCAGACACTACCAAAGACCAAGGAGATCAGACTGATGACCGCGAACCAGGGTAACAAGGTACCTGCTAGCTGATAGGCTCGCTCTGGTTTGGCATAGGGATGTAACCATTTCCACATAGCTCACAACACCTTTTGTTATTAATCGTTTGGCGGGGCTTACCATACCGACCCGACGGCTCGGTAGAATACCCCCAAAGAGATAAGAAGAGCTCTCCTTGATCCATCGCAACTTTCTTTTTCAGTTGGGCGCCATTCAACGCTTACTGCAAGATCACGTCGGCATCAGTTCAGACTAACTCGTAGTGCTGCTGACACTGCCAACGGCGTCAGCGTTAATGCCCCTACCAACATGGCCGCGAGGATCGCCAGCTGCCCACCATAAGGCAAGCCCATCCCTGCCGCATCAATCGCAGACGTTGCAAAAATCAATACCGGAATGTAGAGCGGCAAAATCAGCAAACTGAGCAATACCCCGCCCTTACGCAATCCCACCGTCAATGCAACTCCCACCGCCCCTAGTAGGCTTAGCACCGGAGTGCCTAGCGCCAACGTAACCACTACAGCCAGATAAGTTTGGCTATCCAGTGACAGTAAAATCGCCAGCAGTGGCGAAACTAGCAGTAACGGCAGGCCCGTCAGCAACCAGTGCGCAACCACTTTGGCCAACGCCAACAGCCCAAGGGGGTGTGGCATCAACATCATTTGCTCCAGCGCACCATCGCTGAAATCATCACGAAACAGTCGTTCGAGGGATAACATGGCGGCCAGCAACGCTGCTACCCAGATAATGCCTGGTGCAATACGGGTAAGCAGCTGAGGTTCAGGACCAATGCCGAGCGGGAAGAGGGTAATCACGATCAGAAAAAACCAGAGCGGGTTGAGAATGTCTGAGCGCTGACGCAGTGCTATCAGAAGTTCACGGTGGATAAGATGTATTACCGCACGTAACATGCCATTACTCCTGCAGTGACGAGCTAAGGGTCAGAGTCTTCAACCGCCCCTGCATCAGGATTAAGTCTTGGTGAGTGGTCAAGATAACCATTCCACCTCGATCTGCATGAGCCAACAGCAGCTGTTCTAACACCTTAACCCCCTGCTTATCGATAGCCGTAAATGGCTCATCCAAAATCCACAGAGAGGGCGTCTCACACAGCCATAGCCTTGCCAAGGCAACTCTGCGCTGCTGACCTGCGGAGAGTTGGCCGGTAGGATTCTCTTCAAAACCAGCTAATCCAACACGCGCTAACACTTGCCACAGATCCATATCAGTGTGCCTTGGCGAGTGCAGTTGTTGATAAAAGGTCAGATTTTCGAGAGGAGTCAGCGCCGCTTTTACACCTGGCTGATGACCGAGATAGAGCAGATTGGCATGATACTCATCGCGACAGTGACGAATATTTTCACCATTCCAGCTCACTTCACCAGCAGAGGGATGCGACAAACCAGTGAGTAGACGCAATAAGCTGGTTTTGCCAACGCCGTTTGGCCCCTCTATCTGAAGCAAGTCACCGGGGCTGACCGTAAAAGAGAGCTGTTCGAACAAGGTGCGATCTTCACGCACACAGCTCAGATTGTTAATGCAAAGCAGCATGAGGATGTAATTAGATGAAAAGATGCGGCCCGCATCTTAACACACTATTGAGAGGGGATTTTCAAAGATCCTCCCCATCAATCGGTTTTGTGGGCAAGATCGCGGTTACGAGGTAAACCAGAAAAAAGCAGGAAGGTATTGACCCTCCTGAGCTATCAAACCCGACCTTTTCTTAAAGAAATCAATAATTCAGCTTCAGCCTTTGGCAATTCACACTCGTTCATTACCTCATCGAGGTCCGCTCCGAGCTCAACCATTTTAGCTGCACGGCTGTATAGCCTACGCTCAGGATCTTGCAGCGTGAGTTCCTGTTGGCGATCGTTTACCTGCTGCATCCCTCCTTCGATAACTTGCAGGCGCTGCCCCATGCCAATGGTGCCAGTATGCAGCTCGATCATCTGTTTGCGAATGCTATCGAGTTTGCCCTGCAGTTCGTTAATTCGCTCTTCGCTCTCCTGCCGAACACGCTTAATGCGCAATCCAAAAGAAATTGCAGACACGAGTGCAATGAGCGAGACCCCCAAACTAACTATGTCAATAATCAAGACATCACCTTATTTACTAGAGTGAAGCGATATCATCCCACTCGTCATCGGAAAGCAGCCGATTTAAATCAACTAGGATAAGTAACTGACCATCTCGGTTGCTCACGCCTTGAATAAACTTCGCACTCTCTTCTGTCCCGACTGCCGGAGCTGCATCTATTTCGGAAGAACGCAGATAGACGACCTCTGCAACACTGTCCACCATAATACCGATGACCTGCTTTTCAGCTTCAATGATGACAATCCGAGAGTTTTCACTGACCTCACCGGAGGGCAACCCAAAGCGAGAGCGAGTATCAATTACCGTCACCACGTTACCACGTAGGTTGATGATACCGAGGACATAGTCAGGCGCACCAGGAACCGGTGCAATTTCGGTGTAGCGCAATACCTCTTGCACCTGCATCACATTGATACCGTAGGTTTCATTTTCAAGTTGGAAGGTAACCCATTGTAAGACCTCATCTTCTGCCAAACTCTGGGCAATATTGCGCTTTTCTGTCATGTCTTATCCCTTTTATGAAAATGCCAGCGACTCATTTAATTTAGCTGTTCAGCATAGTAAGTAGTAATCAACGCCCTTCTATATTGACTCCTCGCTCTAGCAGCAACAGTAATGCCTTTACATGTAGCAAGGCACACATCTTCTCTTTCACCATCCCTGCCAGCCAAGGACGACGCCCTTCTTGATGCCGCCACTTAACTTGGTCACGATGTAATAACTCCGTCCCTTTGAGATGATGACAGGCAAGCCCCCAACGAGACTCACCTAGTACAATCAAATAGCTATAATCCTCCGTTTCACCCCGTTGTTCTGGGATCACCCACTGTGCTGTGTCCACGACATTTATTTTATGTTCACGAGAATTGATCAACCCCTTAAACCAAGCTGGCTGACCAAATAATGGGGTAATCTCAGTCAGCTGATGTATACCGCCAAGTTCAGTCAAAGGAACAGCAAAAGTCATACCGGCAACTTCAAAAAATAGCGCTTGAAACTCTTTTCCTGTCTCAATATTTTCCCAACTATTAGCTGAAACGGTCACTTCAGAAGCAGGTTTATTCGATACGTTATCCACTACATCAATGGAGGGTTCCGTTGCTGATGTAGTGATTGATCTAATTGGGTTTATTGGCTGTGCAGGGATAGCAATAGGTTCAATAGCTTCAAGCGATTCTTTTTCGGTGGTTAACTCCAAATGTGGCTGTGTCTCTATTTCTTCGTCTGACACGTGAGCTACTTGGGCGAGTAATTCACTCAACTGCTCAAACCGAGCATCGCTTTCCATAAAACCCATTGACTGGGCTTCAGGTATAACTTGCGACTGTCGCTGAGCAGTAGTTACGAGCATTACCTCTCCTTGCTTATTAATATCTTTAATATCTAAAGCATGGGACTCATCTAGCAGCAAAGAGTGAAAATAATCATCCATCGCTCTAACTTGACGTGTATCTTTCATCGCCGAGCCTCATTGACACGCAACAGCTCTAACGAGTCCAGATAATTAAGCAACGTTTCATAAGCATAAGTACCACGGCCGTGCGGAGCATAGATAGATGGTGGGATATGCAACAAACTGGCATCTCTGAATTTAGTATCGATGGGAATCACAGCATCCCATACGGCCTGGCCATATTGATCTTTGATAGCCTTCAAGGTCATTAATGACGCACGTGTACGCTTATCGAACATGGTCGGAATGACGGTGTAGTGAAACGCATCTTTTTTGGAACGCTGCATGATCTCGAAAGTTTTCATCATGCGCTCTAGCCCCTTAAGAGCCAAAAACTCAGTTTGAACAGGAACTAAGATACGATCACAAGCAGCCAATGCGTTGACCATCATAACCCCCAACACTGGGGGGCAATCTATTAATACATAATCATACTGTTCACGAATCTGTAATAATGCTCTTTTTAAAACAAGCCCCATACCTTCTCTGTTGCCCATAACCCGATCAAGAGTGGCCAATGTAATGGTGGCGGGCAATAGATGAATGTTCTCAAACTTGGTTTTAAGGATTTGCTTAGAGACCATTTCTGTACTTGGTCTGACAGATTGAAATATTTCGTAGAGGGTACCGTCGAGTTTATCTGAATCAAAATTGAGATAAGCCGTGAGAGATGCATGAGGATCTGTGTCAATTAACAGCACTCGCTTTCCACGTTGAGCCAAAATCCCAGCCAACGAGATAACAGTTGTGGTTTTACCCACTCCACCTTTTTGGTTGGCAACAGTCCAAACAATCACAGTATCAATCCTGCCTTGTTGTTATACGTATACCACCGCCGGGCAGAGTAATCTCCTTGATCTCTGTAGATGTCACCGGACCAACCTCATTTGGAGCTGAATCTACAACAACCGATTTAATTGACTTAGGTGGTGGAGCCTCCCAAGCAAGCCTAGAAACGGCTATAACTACTTTGCGGTTTTGTAAACGCCCCTCCTCAGTATCATTGTCCGTAAATGGGGAAAACTCACCATATGCTTCATAGGCCAAACGCTGAGGGGCAATACCTGAGGCCACCAGGACATCTAATACGGCTTGAGCACGGGCAGCCGACAAGACCCAATTTGAGCTAAACAATTCATTATTAATTTGCAGGTTGTCTGTGTAACCACGTACTCGCACATAGTTATTAATAGGCTTAATAATTTTGGAGACCGCATTCATGACTGATGCTGAATTAGGTGTCATGAAAGCACTACCGCTGCTAAACAACAACTCAGCGCTAATTTCAATAGTCAACCAATCCTCGTTCTGCACCAACTTCACGCTCCCACTATCAATGAACAAACCCATGCTTTCAGATAACTCATCATTGATCAATGCAAGCTTCATACCATTTTTATTACTAGGAAGAAGTGAAACTCCTTTGCTAGCGGGGGAAACGGCTACTAAATTTTCGGGCAAGGAAGGAATCATTAAGCTAGATGCGGTTGGCTCAGCGGCGAACTCATTTACTTGATCATTTTTAATACTGTCACGAGACTGTGTTTCTATAGTAAATGCGTGTGATAAACCATCTATCACAACGAGATAACGTTCTTTATTGATTAGGGCTGCGGAGTAAAGCACCACAAACAAAGCAAATATCAGCGTCATATAATCGGCGTAAGAGACCAACCAACGATCAAGGTGTTCATGCCCCTGACGGTGCAAACGATAACGCTTGCGCATGGCTACTCTCCTTTCAAATACGCCCTAAGCCTACGCTCAACCTGTAGCCCATTCTCTCCATGAGCAATCGCAATCAGTCCTTCTAAAGTCATTTCTTGAAACAATACATGGCGGTAGTGAAAAGCCCGCAGACGATTCGCAACGGGCAAGTAAACCAAATTGGCAAAACCGACCCCGTAGATCGTGGCAACGAAAGCAACTGCAATACTTGCCCCCAATACTTCAGGATCTTCTAAATGAGACATCGCCTGAATTAAACCAATCACCGCGCCAATGATTCCGATTGTTGGGCTATATCCCCCCATAGACTCAAATACTCGAGCCGCATGCTCATTACGCTCTTGCTCTATATCAATATCAATCTCAAGTAATCTCCGGATATCATCACCACCAATACCGTCGATGATCATCGTCAAACCTTGCTGAGTAAAGGTGTCTCTGACTTCTTCAACCTGTTCTTCAAGCGCTAGTAAGCCCTGTTGCCTTGCGAAAGCAGCCCAAACTTGTAATCGTTCTGCTTGGGCGGCTAAATCTTGATATGGAGGAATTGCAACCCACAGTAGCTGTCTAACAGACAGAGATATATAGGTAGTTGGCGTTTGTAATATAACAGCCCCCAACGTTCCTCCTAATACAATAACTAAGGCTGGCCCATCGAATAAGGTCAACAAAGAACCACCGTGCCACCACTGCGCAAGAGTTATTGCACTTATTGCCAAGAGCAACCCTAAAATTCCCATTGTTAACGCCCTAACTCCATGAGAATTCGCTGGGCAACCCTATCAAGAGGAAGAGACTCGCTAGCTATCCCAGCTTTAGCAACAGCCTGAGGCATTCCATATACAACACAAGATGCTTCATCTTGAGCCCAAATAGTTGACCCTTGTTCTTTGAGTAAACGAGCACCATCTCGACCATCTGACCCCATACCTGTTAATACAATAGCTAGCACTTTGTCAGAATAGGCCTTTGCTGCTGATGCAAACGTAATATCAACACAGGGTTTGTAATTTATTTTTTCATTACCATCGACAATACGAATCCTAACTCCTGTCCCACGACCTTCTAACATCATTTGCCTGCCACCTGGAGCCAAATATGCACAACCAGGCCTAAGAAGATCGCCATCCTCCGCCTCTTTGACACTTATTTGGCATAATCCATTAAGCCGAGTTGCAAAAGCTGCCGTAAACGTCGCAGGCATATGCTGAATCAACAAAATAGGATGGGAAAAATTACCAGGTAGCTTGGTAAGCACATTTTGTAGCGCAACCGGCCCTCCCGTTGAGGTCCCGATTGCAACCAGCTGATAAACTTTACCGCTGCGTTTGGGGATTGATGCTGGCGAACTACGTTGTAGATCTGAACGCTCCGACGCTTTGACAATAGTATCAGGCATCTTAGAACGAACAGATGTAGCCAATAAAAAACGTTTTCGAGAAATCTCTTTGACTCGCTGCTGTAACAAACGCACTGCTTCATCTTTATCTCGAGCGATATCTTCAAATTTTTTTGGCAAAAAATCGAGAGCTCCTGCATCAAGAGCATCTAGGGTCGCTTTAGCACCATCTTGAGTAAGAGATGAAAACATCAAGATAGGTGTAGGGCTTTTTGCCATAATCTCACGTACAGCACTAATGCCATCCATTATTGGCATTTCAATATCCATGGTAATTACGTCGGGGCGTAGTGCAATCGCTTTCTCAACCGCCTCTCGCCCATTTTGTGCTGTATCGATCACCGTCAATAATGGATCTTGAGTAATGATTTCACTCACTCTACGACGAAAAAAGCTTGAATCATCAACGACTAATACCTTAACTACCATGGTACGTTTCTAACTCCTTGGGCCCGAACACTTAATGCCTACGAGCATAGGCTTTAAGCAGACTAGGAACATCGAGGATCAGCGCAATACCACCATCACTAGTAATAGTTGCTCCAGCCATTCCAGGTGTACCTTGCAGTAAGCTATCCAGCGGTTTAATTACTACCTCTTCTTGGCCAATTAGGCTGTCTACAACAAAACCTACTTGTTGAGCTCCAAGTTGCACTATTACTACATGTCCACTATCTTGGCGAGTCCGTTGGCTGGCTCCACGAATCAGCCATTTATGTAAATAAAACAACGGAATTGCTTTTTCGCGAACAATTATAGTGAGCTGACCGTCAACAACATTCGCTTTGTCAAGGTCTAAATGAAAGATTTCATTAACACAACCGAGAGGCAAAGCAAATGTCTGCTGACCGACTTCAACCATTAACGTTGGTAATATCGCTAGGGTGAGAGGAACTTTTATTTCAAGACGAGTTCCCTTACCCCAAGTTGAATCTATATGCACTGAACCATTGAGGCTAACTATGCTGGTTTTGACCACATCCATCCCTACACCACGTCCAGATATATCGGAAATTTCGGACTTGGTAGAAAAACCAGGCGCAAATATAAGATTATAAGCGTCGCTATCGCTCATTCTAGCAGCACTGTCAACATCCAAGACGCCTCTACTAACAGCTATCGACTTGAGCTTATCAGGATCCATTCCCGCCCCATCATCTTCAATACAAAGCAGAATATGATCGCCCTGCTGAGAGGCGCTGAGGGTTATCGTTCCTTGTCGTGGTTTGCCTGCTTGCTGACGCACATCGGGCATTTCGACACCATGGTCACAGGAGTTACGAACTAAATGCACTAAGGGATCAGCTAATGCCTCGACCAAATTCTTATCAAGGTCTGTATCTTCACCCACCATAACTAACTCTATCTCTTTTTTAAGAGAGCGAGCTAAATCACGAACAACCCTAGGAAAACGGCCAAACACCTTTTTAATTGGCTGCATACGAGTTTTCATAACTGCACCTTGCAAATCGGCAGTCACAACATCTAAATTCGCAACAGCTTTTGACATTTCTTCATCGTTACTGGCTACACCAAGGCTAACCAGACGGTTACGCACAAGCACTAACTCCCCAACCATATTCATGATGACATCTAACGTTTTTGTATCAACCCTCACAGTGGTATCACTTTGGACAGTATTACTCTCAGCGCTCTGTCCAGAACTCTTACCTGAAGCTTGAGAAGCTGTCGCCTTGCTATTGATAGAGATTGGTGTTGACTTACTTGAAGAACGATTCTCTTCAATAATCGCATTAGGCGATATAGGTGAAACACTGGTTGATGAAGCAGGATGATCCGTAGTCACAGATTGTGAAGCCTTACTACTGCCATGTAACTCATCAAGTAAACGTTCAAATTCATCATCGTCAATTAACTCATCGACTGATTTTTTTACTGACTCAAGAGTATTAACATCTGGAGCTCCCATATGCTGCCCACGTCCATGCAGTTCATCGAGCAGAGCCTCAAACTCATCATCTGTGATATCGCCAGACTGATTACTCGCACAGTAAGGAGTGCCTGACGCAGGTGTTCCCCCAACGCCATGCAGTTCATCAAGTAGACGCTCAAACTCATCAGCAGATATTTCGTCTATCGTTCCACTGCTATCTCCTGATACAGGCTGAATCGGTGAGTCTGCAGTAATGTCTCGAGCTACAAAACTCACTCCGTTGGAGTCCAAATCTACTTTAGCAGCAGTATAATTATCAGCCGTGACAGTTAGTAATTGCTCATCACCTTCGGGCTTGCATAACTCATGCAAATCATGCAATAAAGCATCCGAGGCCGCACACAGCTCCTCACGATTTTGCACTTGACTAAACATCGCGTTGACTGCATCTAATGCCTGTAGAATAACATCCATCAACTCCGCAGTAACTTCTCGCTTACCATTACGCAATATATCGAATACATTTTCTGCACCATGGCAAACATCCACTAATTCACTCAACGATAGGAAACCTGCACCACCCTTTACGGTATGAAAACCACGAAAAATAGCATTCAGCAGACCTGCATCGTCAGGTCGCTTCTCCAAATCGACTAATTGTTCTGACAACTGCTCCAATATTTCAGATGCTTCGACCAAGAAATCTTGCAGTATGTCTTCATCAACTTCGAAGGCCATGGCTCACTCCATTAGAATCCGAGGCTAAAGAGCAGATCGTCTACATCATCCCGACCATTAACCACATCAGCGCGAGTTGCAGGGTTCATGATCGGGCCTTCTGCTTCAATCCCGCTGATAGTAGGTTGGTGAGCTGAATATTCAATAATCCCCTCTCCACACATTACCAACATTTCTACTAGTTTTTTCAATTTCCTGCACTAATTAGATCGGTTTACGAATAATTTGGTCAGTTAAAGCCTGAAAATCCTGTGCCATTAGAATTTCAGTAAGCAGCTTCCTTAATTCATCGGCATCGGATTCAGAAGTCTTAATAAAATAATCCTGTTGATGACACTGTATTTTAAACTGCCCAATGCACACATCACGAGTCATCGACACATTCCAATTAGGAATAACCATCTGGATATTATCATTAAGATGCTCAGCCATCGGCAGATCACCCCCTAGTGAATCCATTTCACGATTCGCTGCTTTATCCATCATATTAATGATATCGCTAAGGTGCTCCCGAGCATCAGGTATATCGTGCAGAGCAAAATCAGGAATTCGCGGATCAAAGTTGAAGTCTTCTAATGAAGAGTGCAATTGGCGGGTCAACAGACCCACCTTAGAAAACAAGCCTGTTGTATTAGATTCGCAGATCACTGCGGTAAGCTCATCAGCTAGGTCAAAATGACCTTGCACCAAGTGAGAGACAAGGTTTTTTGCCTGTTCGAGCGAAATAACCGCACTCGTTTTGGCCATCATCCTTGTCACTCCTTTTACGCTATTCGTTCAAAAACTTTGTCTAACTTCTCTTTGAGTGTTGCAGCGGTAAAAGGCTTGACTATATAGCCATTAACCCCTGCTTGTGCCGCCTCTATTATCTGCTCTCTCTTAGCTTCTGCCGTAACCATCAAGACGGGCAAATGCTTAAGTTTCTCATCGAGCCTGATAGCTTTAAGTAAATCAATTCCTTGCATACCAGGCATATTCCAATCTGTTACGACAAACTGAAAGTCACCATTTTTCAGCATTGGTAATGCCGTATTGCCGTCATCAGCTTCATGAGTATTATTAAAGCCTAAATCTCGAAGTAAATTTTTGATAATACGACGCATTGTTGAAAAATCATCAACGATGAGGATTTTCATGTTCTTGTCCAATTTTCCTCCTAAATAGTCGTTTAGACCACCAAAGTTTTTTTAAAAAACTAATTCAGTTAATAGCACCCTGGGTTATTATATCAGTGTAGTCAATACTGATGGACTATAAATGCCAGTCTCGCAGACGAGCTCGTAGACGGTGCATCGCTTGACTATGAATCTGGCTTACACGCGACTCACTTACACTCAATACTTCACCTATTTCTCGCAAATTAAGCTCTTCATCATAATAAAGGGATAATACAAGAGCCTCTCGCTCAGGCAAACGTTTAATATGTTCTGCCAGATCACTTTGAAAACGAGCTGCAGCCAAATCATCAAATCCTGAACCATTAACGTGATCAGGAGCACTAATTACATCTTCACTAACACCAAGATCCTCTATGCCAATAATCTTACCGCAAGATACATCTTGCAACATGGCATGATATTCGTGAAGAGGTATCCCCATGTGAGCTGCGACTTCGGTATCGCGAGCGTCTCGCCCATGAGTTTGTTCAATATTCTCTATAGCCTCAGCAATAGTACGACTATTACGGTGAACTGAACGAGGAACCCAATCACCTCGGCGAATCTCATCTAGCATGGACCCACGAATACGGATACCTGCATAGGTTTCAAAACTAGCTCCTTTACTACCATCAAAATTGCGTGACGCCTCCAGCAAACCAATCATACCTGCTTGAATGAGGTCATCGAGTAAAACACTACTTGGCAACCGTGCAAGTAGATGCTGAGCAATCCGCTTAACAAGTGGAGCATGCCGTTCAACCAATACGTAGGAATCCTGATGACGCAAGTACGCTTGGGCTTTATTCACGGGAACCTTCCTGTGCGATGACCGGCTTTTGCAATAAGTTTTCTAAAAAAAATTCCAGATGACCACCAGGCTGATTAGGAAGAGGCCAACTTGCAGCTTTATTAGCCAATGACCTGAATGCCAATGCCGCTGGAGATTTGGGAAAAGCCTCAATTATTAGTTTTTGCTTACGCACAGCCGCACGCAGATTGGCATCATACGGGACACAAGCAACAAGCTCTAATGAGGTATCGAGAAAACGGTCTGTGACTCGAGTCAACTTAGCATACAGTTCCTGCCCTTCTCGTAAGCTACGGACCATATTAGCTACAACCTTGAAACGAAACACACCATATTCTTTTGATAATATTTTGATAAGTGCATACGCATCAGTAATGGAGCTAGGCTCATCACACACAACAACCATGATATCTTGAGCCGCACGAGTAAAACTCAATACCATGTCAGAGATGCCAGCAGCAGTATCTACCAACAATATGTCAACTGGGGTCTTCATTTCACTAAAGGCCCGAATTAATTCGGCATGCTGCACAGGTGAGAGTTCAACCATTGACTGAGTGCCTGATGTCGCGGGCACAATCATCATGCCGTACGGTCCTTCGACAATAATATCATCAAGTGTACATTCACCCGCCAATACATGAGAGAGATTACGATGTACTCGTAAGCCGAGCATAACATCGACATTAGCCAGTCCTAGATCGGCATCCAACACCATTACACGTTTACCTTGGGCTGCCATGGAACCCGCTACGTTGAGTGTAACATTAGTCTTCCCCACCCCCCCTTTACCACCAGACACGGCTATCACTTTTACATGATTATTTTGACGCATTTTGCGCAAACCACTCGCCTGATCTATATACATATTATTCATAGAACTCCGAATCTTCGGCCTCGCCAAAGCCTGTGCCCCAAAAATAAGGCTCTTCTGTTTCTCGCTCAAGCGAGCCCATCGCAGCTCCGACTAACTGCGCTGCATTGGCAACTTGGATATCTTCCGGCACTCTTTGACCATCGGTGATATAGCTGATAGGTAAAGCATTTTGGATACATACGTTTATTACTTCCCCCAAATTCAAACTCTCATCGAGTTTGGTTAAAATACAACCACTCAGAGGAATTCGACGAAAATGCTCAACCGCCTCTTGCATCACTCGACGCTGTGATGTGGCAGACATTACTAGATAGCTTCGAATATGTACTTTGGCATTTTTAACTAAGGTATCTAACTGCTCGCTAAGCCTGATATCCCGTTGCCCCACACCAGCTGTATCAATTAACACAAGCCTACGATGTCGAAATTGATATAATGCATTCGCAAGTTCTTCATTATCTTTTGCTTGACGCACAGGACAGCCCATAATTCGGCCGTAGGTTTGTAATTGTTCATTAGCACCAATCCGATAGTTGTCTGTTGTAATAAGCGCAACTTGATCGGCACCATATTTAATGGCAAAACGTGCAGCTAGTTTCGCAATGGTGGTCGTTTTACCGACACCTGTTGGACCGAGCAATGCAACGGCACCACCCTGCCGTAAAATTTCGTCTTCACTAATTTTAAGCTGCGCAGTCAACACTTCCGCCAATTGCGCCATTCCTTGATGCACAGACATATCCTCAGGCACAAGGCCCGCCAATTGATCTGAAAATCCGTCGTCGAACCCCATTTTTTGGAGTTCTTTGATCAGCAAAGCGCGCATAGGCTCGCGGCGCTCGACCTCCTGCCACATTAACCCAGATATCTGATGCTCTAAAAGCTTACGAATACTGACCATTTCCTTGCGTACGGCCTCCATTTCCTCTTGAACAGGCTGAGGAGGTCGGCTGATATGAGGAACTCTGGACTTAGGCCTAGCAACTTGCTCTATCGATGGAGTAACCCATTGCCCTTGCTCAGCTAGGGTTCTTGGAGCTCTAGATTCAGATGGTAATGCGGCAAATTGATTCCCTTCAGCTGTAGGATTCAACTTCTGTTGACGAGCAAGCAAAGCCGCTAACGTATCAGCATAATGCTCATTAGTAGACACAGTTACAGGAGGTGTAACTTGGCGGCTAGCAGGCGAAATATTGACACTTTCATTGTTTAATTGACGGTGAGTCTGTATATCTTTGGGTTCAGGAACTTGAGATTGATAATCAACAGCCGCGACAATTTCAATGCCACCAGTCACTTTTTTATTGGACATAATGACGGCGTCCGGACCGAGAGTCTCTTTGACTTCGGCCAAGGCTGTTCGCATATCCTTGGCAAAAAAACGCTTAATTTTCACCCGTCATCTCCATTACCTAGTTCTGCCCCACCGCACTGACTATGCGAATTTGCTTATCATCAGGCACTTCTTGATAAGACAAAACCCGTAACCCTGGAATCGCATTTTTGACAAATTTGGCAAGAGTGTTACGTAGTATCCCCGACGTCAGAAGCACTGCAGGCTGACCTTCTAACTCTTGCCTCTGAGTCGCCTCCACCAGTGAACGCTGCATCCTTTCCGCTAGCCCAGGCTCAATACCAGCACCATCACCCCCACCCGCCTGCAGAGATTGATGCAATATACGTTCCAACTCTGGTGCCAATGTGATTACTGGTAACTCTGGGGCTGGCCCAGCAATTTCTTGAACAATTAAACGACGCAGTGCAATCCGGCAGGCTGCCGTCAGCACATCTGGGTCTGGGCTTCTAGGCGCATATTCAACCAAGGTCTGTAAGATTGTACGCATATCACGAATAGGAACATTTTCATTGAGCAAATTCTGCAATATTTTCAATAGATTGCCCATAGTAATAACTTCTGGGACCAGACCTTCAACAAGCTTGTTTTGATGCTTACCAATCATATCAAGTAACTGCTGAACCTCATCATGACCAAGTAGTAACGCTGCATTATTAGAGAGGATATGGCTAAGATGAGTTGCCACAACGGTGGCTGCATCAACCACTGTATATCCCAATGTTTGTGCGTGAGAAACTTGATCTTTCGAAACCCATACTGCATCTAGACCAAAAGCTGGATCTTGAGTGGTAATACCTTGCAATTGACCAAATACCTGCCCAGGGTTAATGGCCATCTCTTTATCGTAATAGACATTAGCCTCACCCGTACTAACCCCCATCAATGTGATCCTATATTGATTAGGAGCCAACTCTAGGTTGTCTCGTATATGGACAGCTGGCACCAAGAAACCAAACTCCTGAGAGAGCTTCTTGCGAACCCCTTTAATGCGATTGAGTAGCTCACCACCCTGGCTACGATCCACCAATGGAATAAGTTGGTAACCCACCTCTAGCCCGATGATGTCGACAGGCATCACATCATCCCAACTTAAATCTTTGTGCTCACTAGGGTGTTGATCAGCGTTAGGCGGCATTAGCTCTCCTTTAGCAGCTTTGGTAGCAGTTTGCTTCTCGCGACGGAATAACCACCAAGATCCTGCTGCAGAGATAACCCCCAAGCTTAAAAAAGCAAAATGCGGCATACCAGGCACAAGACCCATCATCAGTAAAATACCAGCAGAAATAACCAGAGCTTTCGGATTATCAAACAACTGGCCGAGTACAGCAGTTCCCATGTCTTGGTCTGTATTTTGCCGAGTCACAATGATTGCTGCCGCAATAGAAAGGAGTAATGATGGAATCTGGGCAACTAGTCCATCCCCTATAGCAAGTAATGTGTAAATTTGAGCAGACTCAGTGAAGCTAAGCTGATGCTGCACCATGCCAATGATGAATCCGCCGATAATATTAATAAATAAGATCATGATGCCAGCCACAGCATCCCCTTTTACAAATTTAGAGGCGCCATCCATAGAACCATAGAAATCAGCTTCTTGCGTGACGTCTTGGCGACGTTTTTTCGCCTCTTCTTGGTTAATTAAGCCTGCATTTAAATCAGCATCAATTGCCATCTGTTTGCCAGGCATTGCATCCAATGTAAACCGAGCACTTACCTCTGAAATCCGTCCTGCCCCCTTCGTGACGACAACAAAGTTAATGATCACTAATATAATGAAAACTATGATACCCACTGCATAATTGCCGCCGATGACAACATTACCAAAGGCTTCAATCACGTGACCTGCGGCTGCACTACCGTTATGGCCTTCCAATAGCACAACTCGAGTAGATGCAACGTTTAGAGCCAAACGGAGTAAGGTCGCAATCAGCAAAACAGTCGGGAAAGCTGCAAACTCTAACGGTCGACGGGTATAAACAGCGACAAGCAGCACAACAATAGAAAGTGCAATATTGAAAGAAAAGAGAATATCAAGCATCAAGGGGGGAATAGGTAGTACAACCATCCCCAGAGAGGCTAAGACTAATAACGGTGTCCCAACCCCTTTCCCAAGTACCCATTTGTACTCTTTAAATCGGCTCAAAGATGCCTTGAATTCCATTATCGCTCTCAATGTCAACCAGCCAATAGTGAGCTTAAGCAAACATCGAGCCAAAATGATATTACATTGATTTCATATGGTTTTATTTTGCAGCGTCAGAACTTCGTCATTTCTGATATTCAGGAGGGATTGGTAACTTTGCCGCCAACGGGGTAGGCCTATGGCCACGACCACGGCGAAACTTTTTGAGCTGATAAACATACGCAAGCACCTGAGCCACTGCAGCAAATAATCCTTCAGGAATTTCGCGGCCGATATCAGTAGAGTAGTAAATGGCACGAGTCAGTGCAGCGGAAGGCAAAATAGTAATGTCGTACTCACGACCTATTTCCCTAATCTTCATTGCGATCTCATCGACCCCTTTAGCAAGCACTTTCGGGGCTGTACCTGGTTTAGTTGCATCATACTGTAGCGCTACCGAATAATGGGTCGGGTTAGTGATAATGACGTCGGCTTTAGGCACATCCCCCATCATTCTGCGAGTGGCCATCTCCATTTGTAAGCGACGGATCCGCCCCTTCACTTCAGGCTTACCCTCACTATCTTTATATTCATCCTTTATTTCTTGCTTAGTCATCTTCAGCTGACGCATATGATTCCATTGTTGGAAAGGCACATCGATAGCCACAATCGGAATCAGGGCACAGCAAAGCATAATTAACATCCACAGAAATAACTCAAGTGCATCGATGATCCCCCCAGGAAATCCTTCCATGGAGAGATTAAGCAGATGATCAAACTGGCTAGATAGCATCCACCAAGCAAATAAAGTGATGAATAGCACCTTAGCGATAGATTTAATCAACTCCACCAACGACTGCACACCAAACATACGTTTAAGACCGCGAAGAGGACTAAGTTTGCTCCACTTAGGTAACATTGCTTCCGTTGAGAAGTTCATCCCGCCCATCAAGGTATTACCAATAAATGCGGCAATAGCCACTAAACAAAAGAGTAAACTTAATGGCAATACTAACGGCTCTAACAGATTAGGTAGCATACCGATCATGGCGTTAGGATCGAATGCTTGCTCCCGTTCCAAGGTAAAACCCATGGTCAATACGTTCACCATAGCACTAGCCAACGATCCCTTGAGCATCAGCAAACCAAATACTGCCGCCAGCAATACGCTTGCTGTACCCAATTCTTTGGAACGAGCAATTTGCCCTTTTTCACGAGCTTTTTGTAGTCGTTTACTCGTAGGCTGTTCCGTACGCTCCTGATCGTTATCAGCCATTCGCACCTCCAAAACATTGGGTATCGATCAACTGGCAGCTGACTTCTTGTACTCGTTCCCACATAGGGTCAAAGTGACCAAGAAATCCACCAATAGTTAGCCAAAGAATCAATAGGCCCGACATCATGCTGACAGCAAATCCAATACTGAAAATGTTAAGCTGAGGAGCTGCACGCGTCATAACACCAAATGCAAAATTAATCAGTAATAGGGCAACGATTGCCGAAAGAGCCATCATCAAGGATGCTTGGTACATAACACCTAAAAAGCCAACCAAAGTACGAATTGCAGGCAGGGGAATACCTTGTTCAGAAACTGGGAGCGTTTCAAAACTGAGTACTATCAGTCGTATCATTATTAAGTGGCCATCAAGTGCCAAAAAAACCAATGTCGCCAACATCAAGTAAAACTGACCGACAACAGGAGCAGATTGACCATTCATAGGATCAACAAGGGTGGCAAACCCTAGGCTGGTCTGCATCGCAATCACTTGACCAGCCATAACAAAGCTTTCCATCAAAAATTGGGTCATCAAACCAAGGGCAATACCGACAAGCAACTGCTGGGCAAGAACGAGAAAGCTGGCGAGGGAAAAAAGTTCAACCGACGGCATTTTTGGCAAAACCGATGAGATCAAGAGCGTAATAGACAGAGCTAAGCCAATCCTAATTCTAGCTGGAGCAAGCCTACTACCAAAAACGGCCATAACCATTAATAAACTGCTAACCCGTGCTAATGGCCAAACAATGGAAGAAAGCCACTCCATAAGTAGACCTGTGGTGTAAATCACTGGTCTAACTCCACAAACATCTCCGCTTGAGATGCCATTACCCAACCACCTCAGGTATTTGGCTGACCATTAGCAGGAAAAAGTCCATTAAGCTTTGAAGACCCCAATGTGCCCCCAACCCTAACGCTAATAAAGTAACGATCAGACGGGGTAAAAAACTTAAGGTCTGTTCATTAATGGAGGTAGCGGCCTGAAATATTGCCACCAAAAGTCCGATAGCAAGACTGGGTAATATCACTGCACTCACCATGATATTGACCAACCAAAGAGCCTCACGAAAAACATCGACAAACGTTTCAGGGCTCATGCTGCAGGCTCCTTCATGTCTGACTCATTTAGCTAACACCTAATCCAAAGCTACTGACCAGTGACCCAAGGATCAAATTCCAGCCATCAACCATAACAAACAGCATCAACTTAAAAGGTAGAGAAACGATCATAGGTGAGAGCATCATCATACCCATCGCCATCAAAATACTTGCCACTACCAAATCAATAACCAAAAACGGTAAAAACAACATAAAACCAATTTGAAATGCCGTCTTCAACTCGCTAGTGACAAATGCTGGGATCAGTATTCGTAGCGGCACATCAGTAGGTTTATCTATCTGTACATCTGCGATTTCCATGAATGTATTAAGATCTTTGATTCGAGTCTGAGCCAACATAAATTGGTGAATAGGGAGCTTTGCCCGCTCCAATGCTTCTTGGGCTTGAATGCTCTCAGAGAGATAAGGTTGCAGCGCTTCATTGTTAATACGATCAAGAACTGGTGACATGATGAAAAACGACATGAACAAGGAAATACCGATTAACACCTGATTAGATGGACTCTGTTGAAGACCTATGGCCTGACGCAAAATACCAAGCACAACCACAATACGAGTAAAAGAGGTCATCATAATGACCATCGCTGGTAAAAATGACAGCGCTGTCATCAATGCCAGCACTTGTAATGTCAGGCTATATTCTTGGCTCCCATCTGCCATTGTTTTTATGGTTACAGCAGACATGCCATCTTGAGCTACAGCTAAGGGCATAAACAAAATGAGAAATAGTGAGCCAATGAATGGCCACCGATAATACAATACTCTGTTAGCTTTTTTCATGCTTACTCATTAACTTGCTCAATTGGGTAGAAAATGCGTGAGGCTCATCCTCATTAAGCTGTGATTCTAAACGATAGAGAAAATTAATCTGCTGAGGCGTCACACCAAGCAAAAATTGCTGTTCGCCAACTTTGACCACTAGTAGTTTTTCTTTGTAACCCAATGGCAAGCTGGCAATTATTTTCATCTGCCCACTCCCCATAATGGTAACTATTTTACTCTTCTTGAGTATAATCCCCAGTATAAGGATCAGACCGATTACCATCATGCTGGACAATAACCAAGAACTCAAACTAGGTGAGCTCACCGAATTGCCAACCTCAGCATATAGAGGCACAGGTATTATTATTAGCACCAGACGCATCATTTGAGCTTTTTTATCCGTTCTATTTGACTAATAACATCTGTCAAGCGAATACCAAACTTATCATTTACTACAACCACCTCACCATGAGCTATCAGTGTTCCATTAACGAGAACGTCTAGTGGCTCACCAGCCACCCTCTCCAACTCCACAACCGAGCCTTGGTTCAGCTGTAACAGGTTACGAATACTTATTTGGCAACGACCAACTTCCATAGCAATAGTGACTGGAATATCCAAGATAGTATCAAGTTTACGACGTTCATCTGGATTGATAGGAGCATCATCTTTCAACTCCTCAAGAGGAGCAGGCTTAGCATCGGATACGACCTGTTCTTCCAATGCGGCAGCCCATGCATCCGCCATTACATCCTCTTCTTCGGTTCCACTCATTTCGATTCCTTTTAATTACTATCTCGTCGCAAAAATTTAATATCTATCACCGACTATAATTTTTGATCTTCTATACCACGCTCTAGTTCTTCTAACTCAGCTTCGCCATCAATACGAACGCCTCTGCGAGTAACCCTATGCATCTCTGTTTTAATCCCTTCTGGGCGCTTGAGCTTCTCTGTAATTTTAACGGCCACATTGTCTCTTGTTCGCCCCATTTTGGCGCGAAAAGTAGGCAAGTCTTCAACTAGTACTAATAAATGCTCGGGCATATCAATCGGAATAATGTCGCCGGGCTCAAGCTCCATTAGCTCGCGTAAAGAGAGTTCAATCTCCAATAACTTGGCCTGTAGCTCCACTTTGACATCCATTATTTCATCACGTAATGCCTTGCTCCAACGGACATCTGTATCTCCTTTGTCACTCTGCACCCCTGCATCGAGCAATTCTCTAATCGGCTCAAGCATGGCGTACGGCATTGCCACGTGAAAATCTCCTCCACCACCATCTAGCTCGATATGAAATGAACTAACCACAATGACTTCAGTAGGGCTAACAATATTAGCCATTGCAGGGTTTACCTCAGAATCAAGGTACTCAAACCCGACATCCATCACTGGAGCCCAAGCATCTTTATAATCTTCAAACACGAGCTTGAGTAACATCTGGATTATTCGCCGCTCGGTCGGCGTAAACTCTCTCCCTTCGATTTTGGCGTGATAGCGGCCATCACCCCCAAAGAAGTTCTCAACTAAAATGAAGACCAACCGAGCCTCCATTGTAATAAGTGCTGTGCCCTTGAGTGGTCTAAATCGCACCATGTTGAGACTCGTGGGTACAAACAAGGTATGGACATACTCACCAAATTTGAGCATCTGCACACCATTGATAGAGACTTCGGCAGTACGACGCATCATGTTGAACAGGCTGATCCGCATGTGACGCGCAAAACGCTCATTTACCAACTCTAATGTTGGCATGCGGCCACGAACAATACGGTCTTGGGAAGAGAAATCAAATTGGCCGACACCAATATTGCCAGTAGCGCCAACTTCTTCCTCTTCCACATCATCAACACCATGTAACAGGGCGTCAATTTCATCCTGACTTAACAGATCGCTCACGCTTCACCTACTACTGCATTACAAAGCCGGTAAACAGCACTTGTTCAATGACGGTGGAAGAGGTGAGCTCTTTTAACACTCTGCGACACTCTTCCAATGAATCTACTCGCAATTTTTCTTTCCCCTCAAAGGTCATCAGTTGCTCAACACTCGCAAGGCTAAATACCCGTAACAAAGTACCTTCTATCAATGGGATATGCTGCTTAGCCAGTGCCTCATCTGCAGTACCTCGTACCATCAACTGAATCTTTATTTGTACCAATCGATCCCGTTGTGCTCCTGCCACATTGAATACGAATGGACGTGGCATCTCGACATACAAAGAGGGCTCTGGCACCACAGCCGCTGGTGTTGCTTCTCCGGTTTGCTCACTCTCTGGCTGAGTTTCAGAGCCTGAAAGCATAAACCAAGCACCTATTCCTCCTCCGACTAATATAACAACAGCTAAGATCACAATAATAATCAGTTTCTTCTTTTTACCTGCTGCAGGGTCTTTCAACATCAATTCGTTATCATCTGCCATCGGTTATCCATCCCAGTATCAAAGTTGTTTCTTATCATGAAGTTAATGAGTCATAGATCAAGCGTAGTAATCAATTCCAGAACGGAGCCTTGAGTCAACATGGTGTTTTAAACTAGAAGGAGAAGCTCCATCAACATGACCATCACGACCATGATGCCCACGCCCTTGCTCATGCTGGCCTTGTCCGGTAAATGTCTGCTGCTGCTGCTGCTGCTGCTGCTGCTGCTGCACATGAGTCTGACCAAGTTGAATGCCTTGTCCAGCCAGCATATCGCGCAAGCGAGGCATTGATTGCTCCAACATCTCCCGAGTCTGGCTGTGCTGCACCACGAACTGGACATTAGCCTGCTGATCGGCGCTTATCTGAATTTGAATTTTCATTTTACCAAGGCCGATGGGGTCCAATTGAATTTCAATCTGTTGTAACTTATCAGCCAGCATAACATTAACTCTTTGATGTAATTCAGCAGGCGCATCTGAACTCGCCAGTTTGAGGTGTGGCAGCCCTTGCGGTTCACGACGGGTCATCATCTCAAGAGGCCCCAACTCTCTGCTATTAATAGAGGCAGGGGGGGATGTTTGCGCTGATGGAGGAATTATCTGATTCTGCTCGATCTGGCTAGTACTCTCTACTGATGGACCGGTTTTTATTAGCTCAGCCATTTTTTGCTTTATGTCTAATTTATCCTTAAATACCTCACCGATTACCGCCTCTCCTTGAAGTTTAATGCTGGCAGATGGTGCGGCCATAGCAGCCTGGGCATGATGGGCTTGTGCTTGCACAAATACGGATGACGATACGGCTAATACAGGATCATTAACTAATATATTACCGATTACTGGTGGTGTATTCATTAAAGATACTGCGGGACCTCGACTGACAATAGTACGCTGACTCTCTATATCACCTTTGCCATCAATAGAGGGATCCATACCTGCATTGACAATATGCTCTTCAGTTTCGTGAGTCATCTCTGGGCTAGCAGGACTTCTTAGCCGAACTTCCGGCGTGGATTCTGTTAAAGCGTATTTAATAACATCCTTGGTCAACTTTTGCTGACTCACCTCAACAGGAGCATTCTCTTTAGAATTGACGCCATCATTTTCTAACGTTGGCGGTATATCAGCTAAAATATCCAATCCCGAAGTCGGAGCGACCTGACTTTTTTCACTTACTGGCTCTTTAGCACCTCCCATCATTGACGAAATGGACGAATACGCTAAAGGCTTACTCTCTTGTAAAACCTGTATACTTTTAGATTGAGTACGCTGCAGCTGCGGCGGCTCTTTATCTGATAATGAGGTTGCCTCAAGAGATGGCATGTTATCGAAGAATTCTAAAGCCACACGCAAAGGGGCATTATCTTTGGGCAACTCAGCAGGGCCTGTGGCGCGTCCCATAGATAACGCAGATTGGGTATCAACAACAGCAGACTCGATGGCTGGAGGCTCTATTGATAATGCTTCACTCAAATCATCACCCCCATTGGGCATTACGTCAGACAAAGCTGTAGTTACGACATGATTAGCAACCGCAGTCGCTTGATTAGACAGGCTTGCTGCCTCCTCTTGTATATGTGAATCATCATTTGCTAACTCGACGTCAGACAAATCAACCGTCTGCATTAACGGCAACTTATTGCCATCACTCGGAAGTTCATGCTGCACCAGTCGAGGAGAAACTAGCGAGGTATCCTGAGCGAGAGAATCTTGAAGATGGAGTAGAAAAAGATTCGTAGCATTATCGTCATCGTGCTTATCATCAGATAATTCATGGGCAGAAGTGGACAGAACTTTATTAACTTTGCCTCCCGTAACCAAGCACTCACCTCTTTCCCCCCTTATCACTGGCTCACTCGCCAAATTATTGTCAGCAAACTCACCCGTTAACATTTCTTGGTTAACGCCAGTGACGTTTATCGTTGCACTGCTTGCGCTAACACTCTCATTGTGAGAGATACCTATTAAAACGGAGGGACAAGCCTGAACACCTAAGTCATCTACTTTAAGTGAGGATGCTGTATCAATCTGCTGAGTTTCGGCCATCAGGCTCGCAAAGGCAGACTTCGCATCCCCAGCTTGCTCAGAGATGATAATAGTGCTTATGCTGCTCTTGTCAGAGGCTTGGATGGTTGGGATTAATGGGGTCTGCATCATTATTATGTCCCTGACAATAACGTGTATTTGGCCTATCAGCTCATAGACTCATAGCGCATATATATGTTCTCTAGCAAATTACAGGCCAGCTTGAGAGAATCGACGCTGTATTGCGTATTCATCTAGCATTTTTTGCTCTTGGCGCAATGCGACTTGCTGTGCTCGACTTGCCTGTTTTTCCAACAACAACGCTACTGCTTTACGACGTTGCTGCGCAGCCAACCACTCTTGACGACGCAATTCTAGCGCTTGGCGTACCTGTAGAACGCCTTCATACTGCTGGGTCGCAGCTAGTTCGAGTTTGTTAATAAAAGCGTGGAATTGACTGTTTTGTTGGGCATTAATGCCCTGCAGACCACGATCCGTCCATTGCTGGTGATATATTTGACGATATTGATTAAGAGCCTGCTGCTGCTCCATAAACAACTGAAGATCCTGCTGCGCTTTGGCAAGTGCTAAGGCACATTGCTGCTCTGCTTCTACCAGTCGATCAGCCAATAATATTAATCCTTTACTCATCACTATCCCTCTGGCTGGTCTTCATCAGCGCATCAATGGCATGGCGACCATTTGTAGTGCTTGTAGGCCATCGTCGTAGGGAATGACCTCTCGCATTCCCTGCTGCAAGAATTGATCCAGAAAAGGTTTTTGAATAATAGCGCGGTCAATCCGAGGATCTGCGCCTTGGCTATAGGCGCCAATGCTAATGAGATCTCTATTCTGCTGATACAAGGAGTAAAACTGTTTAAGCGTACGCGCTAACGTCATGTGTTCAGAGGAGGTCACCATTGGCATCACCCGACTGATCGATTTTTCGATGTCGATAGCAGGGTAGTGACCAGCATCAGCCAGCTCCCGTGACAATACGATATGGCCATCTAAAATTGCTCGAGCCGCATCTGCAATAGGGTCTTGCAGATCATCGCCTTCGGTCAACACGGTGAAAAAAGCGGTAATCGAACCCTGACCATCGCTACCGTTACCTGCACGTTCAACGAGTGCCGGCAATTTGGCAAAGACTGAGGGGGGATAGCCTTTAGTTGCTGGTGGTTCACCCACCGCCAATGCAATTTCCCGCTGAGCCTGGGCATAGCGAGTCAATGAATCCATCAGCAGCAATACATTGAGCCCCTGATCGCGGAAATATTCTGCAATCGCCAGCGCTGTTTCACACCCTTTCAACCGCATTAATGGCGACGCATCAGCAGGAGCGGCCACCACGACTGCACGCTCACGTCCCTCTTCACCTAATATTTCTTCTATAAACTCTTTTACCTCTCGACCCCGTTCACCAATCAGGCCCACAACAACAACATCCGCAACTGAACCGCGTGTCATCATGCCAAGTAGTACCGATTTACCCACCCCCGACCCAGCAAAAAGTCCCATTCGCTGTCCTTGTCCAACTGTCAGGACGGCGTTAATAGCGCGCACACCAACGTCCATGGGCTGATGGATTGGGCGACGGGAAAGTGGGTTGATACGATGTTGGGCAAACTGCACTGTTTGAGAGGAAAGGATAGGACCCAGACCATCAAGCGGCTGACCAATTCCATCAATGACGCGTCCCAACAGACTCATGCCAACTGGAATACCATATTCTTCAGTGATAGGAACCACGCGCGCACCGGGAATAACGCCTTTAAGCTGTTCACTTGGCATCAGATAAAGGCGATCACCAGAAAAGCCTACCACTTCAGCCTCCAATGTACCTTCAAGGGTATCAATACGACACAGAGCACCGATCGCAGCACGACAACCGATCGCCTCAAGGGTCAATCCGACCACCCGAGTCAATTTGCCGGCAACTGGTGGCTTAGGTGCACTGTCACATACCCGATACCTCTGTAATCGGTTCAGTAACAAGCCGCTCATCTTGCCTCCAAGAAGATAGAAAATCGACAAGTACCCACAGCCTGATTAGGGATGAGAGTCCTGTTCGGCAGGGTGCGCTGATGGCGTATCAAAGGATGCGCTCATTGAGGCATTGTCTCGCAAAAAATGACGTAATAGTTGATCAATGCGCCCAGATAGAACCATATCAATGCTCGAAAGCTCAGTCGCCAGTTGCAAATCCCCCAAAGAGAGGGTGGGATCACTGCGCAGCTGCCAATGACGCTTAGCACACTCTTCCAGACCAAATGCCTGTTCCACTCGAGTAACATCATCAGGATGCAGCATCAACGTTACCCCCTTCTCGGCTGCTGGCAACAGGGCTAATCCTTGTTTGAGCGCTGCAAGTAAGATTCGAGGTGATGTCTCAGCTTCATGATGAATCAACGCACGAGCCAGTTGAAGTACCAAGGTAATCAGCTGTTGTTCAACTGCATGATCTAACGCAGCAAGAGGATTAGCGAGACGATCAAGCAATGACTGCCAATGACTCATCTGCTCATCAATCAACTCTCGCCCCAGGGCTAGCCCTTGCTCTTTACCCTGTTCAAGCCCAGTGCTATGACCTTGCTGCAACCCCTCAAGCTTCCCCTCCTCCAACCCTTGCACAAAGCCAACGGCATGGCCTTCAGCCACTCCTTCTTCCCAAGCAGCCTGACGAATAGCATCCAGCTCCTCAGCGGTGATGCTAGGTGGTGGTGTCGGTTCAGGTGGTCCCTCAACTTCTGTACCCTCTTGCTGATACCAGTCAGAGGCGAGACCAAGAGCATTCGTCTCCGCTGTTTTTTCTGCCATGATTTCAGGCCAACCCCATGTTTCGACCTGAGCATCATCACCACTGAGACGTACATAGCTTCGCAGTTTGTTACTCATGATTTAGAGGAACTCCTCACCACCACCCGAGCCCAACATAATTTCACCGGCATCAGCTAAACGGCGAGCAATAGAGAGGATCTCTTTCTGAGCAGCTTCAACCTCAGACACTCTGATTGGCCCCATGGCCTCCAAGTCGTCTGCCAACATCTCGGCTGCCCGTTTAGACATGTTCTTAAAGATCTTCTCACGCATTTGGTCATCAGACCCCTTAAGAGCCCGCTGCAGTAAGTCACCAGCAACCTCACGTAACAGTGTCTGAATACCGCGATCGTCGACATCAATGAGGTTTTCAAACACAAACATCAGATCTTGGATCTGCTGGCTCATCTCCTCATCTGATTCACGAATAGCATCCATCAATTGACCTTCGATATTGGTATCGAGATAATTCATGATGTTTGCAGCCGCTTTCAGGCCACCCATCTTGGCCGCTTGAGCACCTGCCGCACCGGCGAATTGTTTCTCCATGATGTCATTGAGTTCTTGCAGCGCCGCGGGTTGCACTTCCTCGAGATTAGCAATCCGCATCACCAAATCGAGTCGTACCTGCTCTGGGAATTGACCTAGGATCTCAGCAGATTGCTCCGGTTCGAGATAAGAGAGCACAATGGTCTGGATCTGCGGGTGTTCGTTCTGAATAATGCTGGCGACCTGACGTGCATCCATCCATTTCAGTGAATCCAACCCTCTGGCACCAGAGCCGAGGATGATTTGATCTACCAAATTACCCGCTTTGTCTTCCCCTAGCGCAGCCACCAAGACTTTACGTACAAAGTCTTCGCTACCGATACCAATGTTGGTGTACTTCTGAATATCATCGATAAATTGGCGATGGACTGCGGCAACTCGGTCATGGCTAAAATCCGACATCGATGCCATCGACATACCCAGCCGCTGTACCTGCTTAGGCTCTAGGTGGCGAAAAATCTGTGCCGCATCATCTTCATTGAGACTCAGCATTAATACCGCAGCCATCTCCATGCCACTCATCTGTTCGAGGAGCTGGCGCTGGCTATCGGTCATATCATTGCCTGTCACTTGACTTTTATTTTCGTCAGCCATCTTTATTGATCACCCACTCTTTAATGACCTGCGCTGCCAAGTCTGGCTCATTTGCAACCAGCGCTCTAACCGCTTTTAGCAAATCTTCATCTCGGTGGAGATCTGGTAGCTTCAGCTGTCCATCCCGCAGACCAAATATAGGTTCAGACTCTGACTGTGCCGCCAACAAACTAAGGTCATCATCGCCACCCAGTACGATACTGTTGTCTAAATCAAGATCTCCTGAGGATTTTGCATCTGGATACAGCAACCGTTTCAGCATCGGACGCACCACCATGACGATCAGCACAATGATCACTAACACGGAAGCAACGATACGTACCGCACGCCAGAACCAAGCCTGTTCATAAATCGGTGACTCCGCGACGGAATCAAGTTCAGGACGATTAAACGGGATTGCAACAACCTCAAGGGTATCGCCTCTCGTCACATCAAATCCCAATCCACCACTGAGTAAACGACGTAAAGTATCAAGTTCAGCTTGGCTACGGGCTTCACGGGTAGTTGCGCCGTCTGCACCTGGGACGGACTTATAATCAACCGCAACCGAGACTGTCATGCGTCGAATACCACCCATCTGACGGCGGGTATGGCTAACGGTCGTATCCAGTTCAAAATTTCGCGTAGCCTCTTTACGGGAGCGGCCTGCGCTAGCAGAGCTACCACCTTCACCTCCCGTTGCTTGCTCTGGAATATTCGAAGCGGCGGGAGGCTGGTTAGAGAGTGCGCCCGGTATCCCACCATTGCTCCCGCTGGCGCTATTTTCTTCTAACGTCATTTCAGAGCGTACGGCTGGCAAGTCTGGGTTGTAAGTTTTACGAGTTTGTTCTTGCTGAGAAAAATCAAGGGAGAGATCCACTTCTGCGGTGTAGTTATCAGCGCCTAGTACTGGGATCAGGATCGCATCAATTTTTTGTTTGTATTCAAGCTCCTGCTTCTGCTGCATAGCAAATTCTTTGCGCGTCTGGGCAGACAGTGGGTCCTGAGATCCGGAGTTAAGCAGACGACCATTTTGGTCAGTCACAGTGACTCGGGTCGGCTCTAAACCATGAACGGCAGACGCGACCATATCGACGATGGAGTCAACCTCTCCTTGCCCAAGAGCAACGCCTTTAAGACTTAACACCACTGTCGCACTAGGTTTGCGCTCATTGCGGGCGAACACATTATCCTTTGGGATCGCAAGTAATACCTGTGCTTTAGCCACATTCTGAAACTGCTCTATGGCGCTGGATAGCTGCCGCTCACGGCTTAATTTAAGACGTTCTCCCTCCATTCGCTGACTCACACCAAAGCTAGAGTCTTTTAATAAAATAGCCTCGCCATCGTTGGTTACATTGTCACTAGTCGCAAGCCCTGCACGTGTCAGTAGTAGGCGAATATCAGCGTACTTTTCAGCACTGACCAACACACTCTTACCATCCACCTGGTAGGGGATCTGTTGCTGATCAAGATAATCGAGGGTCGCGACTAGCTCTTGGGTGTTGTAGGTGCCCAGAGGCCGCATTTCTGGCTCTTTTCCCCACAACAGAATAAACACTGCGATAGCCAAACAGATGGCCAATGCCAAGATCAAGGTGATCTGTCGCAGCATATCGGTGTTGGACAAAAACCCAAGTGCTGAGCTCTTCTGCTCATTCTCATCAAGGGCTGTCGTACCTTCATCCTTCATAAGCCGTTCGCCATATTAGTTAATTGCCAACAGTCAATTCTTACACCGGCATGTTCATGATGGTTTTGTAAGCATCAACCACCTTGTTACGTACCTGTACTGTTGCTTCGAAAGCGATAGACGATTTTTGGCCTGCGATCATCACTTCTGCCAGATCAACCGACTTATCACCCGTATCAAAACGAGTACGTAAATCATTGGCGGCTCCCTGCATCTCATTAACATTGCTCAGGGCTTGCTGCAGTAATTGACCAAAATCAGAGGTAACTTGGCGAGTGGATGGTTCAAACGGTGTGGCGCCGGCTTCAATTTTTAGTGCCTGCATCTCTTGCATAAGATTACTTGCGTTAATTTCCATATTTGATCCCCCGACAATTCATTGACGCTGGTCAACAGTAAGCAATTAGAATGCCAAAACATTGCATATGTTGCTGCGTAGCCACTTTTTGTTTCAATTGAAACTCAAACAATGGGAAGGAACCACAAGGTCAATGGCATGCCCCAAAAGAGCATTGCTGACAGTTGGCTTAACCGCAACCGAGCTAACGGATCAGGTTAAGCCATCACATACCATCACGTAGGGAAACTACTGGTTTGATTGGTTCAGGTCATCATCGGCCCAATATTTAGAGCCCGAAAGATTGGCATCGAATAGCAGTCCCTTCTCACCAATTTGATAAATCGCCATACCGCCATTGTACTTAGCGGTCAGCTCGGCGCTCTCCTTACCTGCCACCACCCCCATCTCGGAAGTGGCCTCCCACCCTTTGCTGACAAAGGCATCAAATCTAGTCTTGTCCTCAAACAGGATCACCTGCTGATAGAACTTACCGCCAATCCCAGCAGCCAGACCCGCACCAAACATCTTCATGTAAGTGTGCTTGCCGTTTTTACGATTGACCGCCACCCCTGCCCCCTGATTGGTATGGAGCATCAAGGAGAACTTACGCGAATCGAACACCGCATAGCCATACGCATTGTCAAACAACAACTTGGCTGAAGGCTGCTCATTGAACAACCGCACCAGTGCTGTATCGGCCATGGTATTGAGGGCTAGCCGTGCCTCTTGCGGGGTCTTGGGCTCCAACATTTCATCGAGCTTCTTGTCGGCAACCTTAAGCCACCCCTTACCGGTCGCGATACTCTTGTCGGTCCAGACACCCGCGGTGTTGAACGCATTTTCACCCCACGCAGAGATCGATGCCCAACTCTTTTGGGAGAAATCGCTGACGTCCTGCCAGACCTCCTTGCCGGTCTCGCTCACCGCGGTACCTAGGTCAGAGGCCGCAGCCTTCAATTTCTCCCAATCGGCATGGCTGGGCGACAACACCAACATCAGTGATAGCGCCAGTAACCAGTTACGCTTGTTCATCTTTTCACTCCCTCATTGCCGAGTGTCAGAGGTGGTCTGGTGAGCAAAGCAAACACCGACCACCCAGAGTCGGTCACTTCGCATTATCAGAATGGGTGCCAGATTAAGCAATCATTGAGTCTGCGTATGACCAACTGTAGATAGCAAAAAGGCTGCTCGTCAGAGACGAACAGCCTTGCAGATCAGTGTGACAACAGGCCTACTTATTCGACCATCATCACCTTGCAGGTGTTGGTACTACCGACGGTCTCCATCTTGTCACCGTGGGTGAGCAGCACCATGTCGCCACTTTGCAGCAGCCCCTTTTCCTTGAGCACGGCCAGCGCATCACGGCACACTTCATAGACCGGCTTGGTCTCATCGCCATCGAACAGCACTGGCGTAACGCCACGATAGAGGTTGGTCCATGCTAGGGTCTTGTTGTGGGGAGACATAGCGAAGATCGGCAGACCGGAACTGATACGAGACATTAGCAGTGGAGTGGTCCCCGATTCAGTCAGCGCCACGATTGCCTTGACCCCTTCTAGGTGGTTGGCCGCATACATAGTGGACATCGCCACCGCCTCTTCCACTGAGGTGAAGGTGTAGCTCATGCGGTGATTGGAGACGTTCAGACTCGGGTGCTTCTCGGCACCGACGCAGACGCTCGCCATGGAGGTCACAGTCTCGATGGGGAACTGACCGGCAGCCGTTTCGGCAGAGAGCATCACCGCATCGGTACCGTCCAGCACCGCGTTGGCGACGTCCATCACTTCGGCGCGGGTCGGCAGTGGTGCGTTGATCATCGACTCCATCATCTGGGTCGCGGTAATCACCACGCGGTTCAGCCGACGGGAGTGGCGGATCAGCTTCTTCTGTACGCCAACCAGCTCGGGGTCACCGATCTCAACACCGAGGTCGCCACGAGCGACCATGACGGCATCGGAACCGAGGATGATGTCTTCCATCGCCTCATCGGTGGCGACGGTTTCGGCACGCTCAACTTTGGCCACGATCTTGGCATTGGAACCGGCTTCGCGGGCCAGCTCGCGGGCGTAACGCAGATCATCGCCACAGCGCGGGAAGGAGACAGCCAGATAGTCCACATTCATGCGGGCAGCGGTCTTGATGTCTTCCTTGTCTTTCTCGGTCAGAGCCGGAGCGGAGAGACCGCCCCCTTTCTTGTTGATGCCCTTGTTGTTGGAGAGCGGCCCGGCCACGGTCACCGTGGTATGAATGCGGGAACCTTCAACCTGCTCGACCTTCAGCTGCACACGGCCATCGTCCAGCAGCAGGATGTCGCCCTGTACCACATCGTCTGGCAAGCTCTTGTAGTCGATACCGACCTGTTCCTGACACCCTTCCCCCTTGCCGAGTGCCGCGTCGAGAATGAACTTGTCACCAATGGCCAGATAGATTTTTCCATCCTTGAACGTGGAGACGCGGATTTTCGGGCCTTGCAGGTCACCCATGATGGCGACATGACGGCCAAGCTTGGCAGCAATGTCACGCACCTGATTGGCGCGCAGGATGTGGTCTTCAGCAGTGCCGTGAGAGAAGTTCATCCGCACCATGTCGGCCCCGGCGCGGATGATCCCTTCGAGGATCCCTTCGCGGTCGGTGGCCGGACCGAGTGTGGTTACAATCTTTGTACGTCTAGGCATGAAAGACTCCAATATGAAGTTGATATGACTTGAGATTCTGTCCCATCACAGGTGGCTCATCGCCTCGCTTGCAAACCATCTGGGTTGTGTTTGTTACCAAATGACGATACTACACCAAAGGAGGAACTCATAGACCATGGGGGACTCCACCGGCATCATCAGACAGAATGGGGAGTATCAAACCGAGACTCTCGCAACCCTTCTTTGACTTTCTTCAAATTTTCACGAAACCGCATACCACGACGCAGAGTAAATCCCGTCGCTAATACATCGACTAGAACGAGTTGAGCAATCCGGGAAGCCATCGGCATGTAAACATCGGTGTCTTCCGGCACATCCATCGAGAGAACGAGACTGCATTCACGTGCCAACGGCGAATCTTTGGCTGTCATACCGATCACAGTGGCATCGTTTTCACGGGCCAGTGCAGCAATTTCAACTAGGGCTTTAGTCCTCCCAGTGTGGGAAATTAACACCACCACATCCCCTTCACTGCTGTTAATACAGCTCATCCGCATCATGACGATGTCGTCGAAACTCACAACGGGGATATTAAAGCGAAAGAACTTATTTTGAGCATCACGCGCGACGGCAGATGAAGCACCTAAGCCAAAAAAACTGATTTTCTTGGACTGGGTCAGAATATCGACACCGCGATTGATCGCGGAGATATCTAGGCTGTTTTTAGCCGCATCAAGACAAGCCATGGTCGATTCGAAAATCTTAGCTGTGTAGATTTCAGGGCCATCCTCGGCCTCGACATGGCGATTAACGTAAGGGGTGCCGTTGGCCAAACTTTGGGCCAAGTGCAATTTAAAATCAGGAAAGCCTTTAGTATCGAGGCGACGGCAAAAGCGATTCACGGTTGGTTCGCTCACATCTGCCATTTTAGCTAAAGCAGCAATGCTGGAGTGGATCGCAGTTTGCGGAGAAGCAAGAATAACTTCAGCCACCTTGCGCTCTGACTTACTGAAACTTTCCAAGTTATTTGTAATTTTATCAAGGGTATTCATCATTACCACCAGGTATCTTGTAATTTAGCTTCAGTATCTTTGCACTGAATTTACTACTAAGCAGGTTTCCAGTTTACCTAGTGACTATACAAGACAAGCATTTACCGTCACTAACGTCCGCCATGTAAAATATGACTCATGTCTAATTATTTCTTACTCCTTGTTACAAAACGTCACTACACCATGAAATCGCTTACAAATGTTGTAAAAAAACAACTTTGTGAGCACGCGCACGTTTGTATTGTGCCAACAAGTTCACGTCTGCTCGCTCGGGTAGAATCGGCCATAAATAATAATGTCAGGGCAATGTGAGTTGCCCCCTTGTAACGAAGGAGCTGTTATGAAATACACCCATGCCCTAGTCGGCGATGTCGGCGGAACCAACGCCCGGCTGGCGTTGTGTGAGTTAGCCACAGGTGCACTTTCCCATATCCACACCTATAGCGGGCTGGAGCACCCCTCGCTTGAGGCTGTCGTAAGCCTCTATTTGAACCACTATCAGGTGGCGGTGGATAACGCCTGCATTGCGATCGCCTGCCCTATTAATGGGGACCATGTCACAATGACCAACCACAGCTGGGCATTCTCAATCAGCGAAATGCAGCGCAATCTCGGGCTGACCCAACTGCAAGTTATTAACGACTTTACCGCAGTCTCGATGGCGGTCCCCATGCTGACCGATAGCGACCGTCTCCAACTCGGTGGCAGCGCCCCGCTTGCAGGTAAACCGATCGCTATTTATGGTGCTGGGACAGGGTTAGGCGTAGCGCACTTAGTCAACACGGGTGCGCGGTGGCTAAGTCTGCCTGGTGAAGGTGGGCACGTGGACTTTGCTGCCAACAACGCCGAGGAAGATGCCATTTTACAGGTTATGCGTAGCGAGCTGGGGCATGTGTCAGCCGAGCGCTTCCTATCCGGTCCAGGCTTAGTCAACCTATATCGTGGCTTGGTCAAGGCTGATGGGAGAGAGCCTGAACCATTAGCGCCCAAAGAGATCACCGAGCGCGCCGTTTCTAGTACCTGCCTCGATTGCCGCCGCACCCTCAGCTTATTTTGCGTACTGATGGGCCGCTTTGCGGGCAACTTGGCCCTGAATCTAGGCACGTTTGGTGGCGTCTATATTGCGGGAGGTATTGTGCCTCGTTTTCAGGCGTTTTTTGTCAACTCCGGTTTTCGAGTGGCTTTTGAAGATAAAGGGCGCTTCAACAGCTACTTAAAAGAGATCCCAGTATTCCTCATCACTCACCACAATCCAGGCCTGCTTGGCGCTGGTGCCTACCTACGCCAATCGATGGGCTTCACGATTTAACATACGTTTTGCGTCAGGGCTGTGCATTGCTCAGCTGCAACGCACTTTTACCGCGTAATAAAAAACCTCCCAGAGCCGATTCTGGGAGGTTTTTTTATTGATCTCTTCACTTAGCCAACAGACGCAAGTGCTCTTTACCTAAGTGACCTATTAAGCGATCAACTTGTAGATAATCCCAGACATGGCGATCAAGCCGATGATGGTGACGAAACCATTACTGATATTGCCCGCATATTTGCGCATAGCGGGTACCTTAGCAATGGCATACATCGGCATCAGGAATAACAGCATGGCAATGATTGGGCCGCCTAGATCTTCAATCATGCCCAAAATACTTGGGTTAACGGTGGCAATAGCCCAAGTGGTCAAGATCATAAAGAGAGCGGTCACCTTGTTGAGCTGCTTGCTGTCGACCGTTTTTCCTCTCTCGCGCAGCGCTTTGGCCATCAGCCCGTTCATTCCCTCTTGCGCCCCTAGGTAGTGTCCGAGAAAGGACTTACTAATGGCCACCATGGCGATCAACGGGGCGACCGTGGCAATCACTGGGTTATCGAAGTGATTGGCTAAATAAGAGAGGATTGAGATGTTCTGCGCCTTTGCTGCCGCCAAATCAGCAGGCGAGAGGCTAAGCACGCAGCTGAAGACAAAGAACATCACGGTCATCACCATCATCACATGTGCTCCCAACAAAATGTTGCTGCACTTAGGTTCTGCGTGCTCCCCATAACGGCCTTTGTTATCAACTGCGAAGGAGGAGATGATCGGTGAGTGATTAAACGAGAACACCATCACGGGAATAGCCAACCACAGCGTTTTTATAAACTCGCCATTGAAGGCATCAGATAGCGCGGGGGCCTCGCTAATAATGGCGCCGTTCCAATGCGGAACTAGGTAAAACGCTAACCCCATCAGGGTCAAGACAAATGGAAACACCAACACACTCATCGCCTTGACGATCACTTGTCCACCAAGGCGTACAATCGCCATTAATCCGAGGATCAGCACCAGCGACAAGATGGCACGGGGAGGTGCAGTCATGCCTAGTTGATGCACCATCAGGCTCTCTACGGTGTTCGTGATCGCCACGGAATACATCAATAAGATCGGGTAAATCGCAAAAAAGTAGAGCAGGGTAATGAACTTACCTGCGGTCTTACCAAAATGCTCTTCAACAACATCCGTGATGTCGCCATCGCGGGTCGCACCAGAGAGTACAAAGCGAGTGAGGCCACGGTGGGCAAAGAAGGTCAGTGGCAGGGCGAGTAACAACATAGCAACCAGTGGCCATAAGCCGCCAACACCGGCATTAATCGGTAAAAACAGCACGCCTGCGCCAATCGCTGTGCCGTACAACCCTAGCATCCAGACCATGTCGGCCTTATTAATACCCCGGGTCGTGGGGCGGGTTAAGCGACCATCAGCGGCAATATTCATGTCAGACATAAGGAGTTCCTGTCATCTAGGGAAATGGAAATCTTACTCGTCGATAGGACCCGATGGGTCCACCTCCCTCTCCTTGGAAGCAAGCTCCCCATCCTTGGCTTGAGGCGGCTATACATCTCATAGCCAGCTCGTTCAATTCGATTGTTATCAACAGATGAAACACATTAGCAACATGCAATGGCATCAGCGACTGTTGATAAAGCACAGGCTTTTTTCGTTAACAACTAAGAAACAGTGGCCATGTTTGATGGATAGACTCTAATGAAGAACCACCACGAATCACAGTGTTTTTTTGATAAAACCAACTGATTTTTGATTTCGATCGCCTTTTAGTTGAATTTGATCACGTAACCCAATATTTAGCATGAGATTTTTTTAACAAATAAAATTTCATTGATGTGCCAACACCGTGCCGACACAACAAAACGGCAACAAAGTGTGCAGATAGATCGATTGTTCCCCCCATTCTCTTGACGTACCCTTGGGGTCTTCTGCCTCGGTTGTTAAATGCGTTGTGACCTCAACATGGCTATTACCCGTACCGATCTCGCCGAACTCGCGGTGTTTGCCGCGGTCGCCCGCCACCAAAGTTTTAGTAAAGCGGCCCTCGAATTGGGCGTCTCCGCTTCTGCATTGAGCCATAGCTTAAAAGGGTTAGAAAATCGCTTAGGTGTGCGGCTTCTAAACCGCAGCACCCGCGCCGTGGTGCCTACCGATATTGGGCGACGTCTGCTCAGCCAACTCTTACCGACCCTGACTGCACTCGATGAGGCATTAGGCGAGTTGACCCGCCATAGTGACGAGCCGGTAGGACGATTGAAGCTGTGTGCGCCACGCAGTGCCATTGACACCTTATTAGCGCCTGTCTTGATCGACTATTTGGGCCGTTATCCCAAAATGCAGGTCGAGGTAGTGGAACACGAGTTGATGCCGCAACTTATTGAAGGTGGCTACGATGCAGGGCTGTTTTATGGCGATCTACTGCCCAGTGAGATGATCGGCCTGCCATTAGGCCCCGCGCAGCGCTATCTGGTGGTAGGGTCACCTGCGTATCTGGCCCAACATGGCGCACCAACACACCCGAGTGAACTGACTCGCCATGCTTGTATAGGTTATCGTCTGACCCCTCATCACCACTATCGTTGGGCCTTTGCGGCTGATGGCAACCTGTTGGAGATCGAGGTAAAAGGGCCGCTCACCACCAGTACCCCCGCACTTTATCTGGGGGCCGCAGAGGCTGGGCTTGGGCTGGCTTACTGCCTAGAGGAAGAGGTGAGCCACAAAATCACCGAAGGGAAATTGGTGGCCGTGCTCACCCCATGGTGCCCAACATTTGCTGGATTCTCTCTGTTCTATCCCAGCCGTCATCAGCTTGGCAGTGGCTTACGCAGCTTGATCGAGATGCTGAAAGCGCGCTATCAAACCACTGGATTGATGAAAAATACTCATCAATCCATCAAGTAAAAGCCTCATTATCAGTAAAAGTGGCTTAATTTAGACTCTCCGCTCAAATGGTGATCGCCTAAAGAGAGCAGACATGTCTGACTATTTTCAACGACGTAAGCGGGTTATGACCCGCCGCTTTTGGGCTTATGCCCTCCCCTCAGTCCTTGCCATGCTGGTCTCCGGCGCTTACTACTTAGTTGATGGCATTTTTGTCGGCCATTATGTGGGGGCCGCTGGGCTAGCTGGGATCAATTTGGTCTATCCGGTGATCATGATACTGATTGGCCTAGCAGCCATGATCAGCATGGGTGCCGCCACAGCCATTTCATTTCAACAAGGCGCAAAAAACCGTCTACACGCTCGCCAGGCACTGGTCAACGCGCTCTGGCTACTGCTGGGCCTCGGCATCACAGCACCAGTGCTGCTCTACTATGGCCACACTGACATACTGCTGATCTTGGGGATTGAACAGGGTAGCGAAACCTGGCGCCAAGCCAGCGATTATCTCGCTTGGATTGGCGGGGGCACCCTGCTGCTGGCCTGCAACTTGGCGGTACCCTATCTGCTGCGCAACGATGGCAGACCCACACTGGCCATGGTGCTGGTAAGCAGCGGCGCCGTGCTGAATATTCTTCTTAACTATGTGATGGTGGCCACCTTAGGTTTGGGCTTAATTGGTAGCGCTCAAGCTACCCTCATGGCAGAAGGCATCGTCAGCCTAGTGGGCATTGGCTACTTTTTTACCCCATATGCTCGGTTACGCCTCTGTTGGCGCGACATGGCACCTAACCTGCCCTCCATGCCAAGCCTGCTCTTTAACGGACTGCCAAGCTTGATCGCACAATTTAATTTGGGGCTGTTGTTGATGCTGCATAACAGCCAGCTGATCAGCTATGGCTCACTCATGGATGTGGCCGGATTCACAGTGGCAGGTTACACCGAGGCCGTGTTTATCGTGATCCTACAAGGGCTCGCATTTGGGATTCAGCCCCTCATTAGCCAAGCGGCTGGAGCCCAACGCCACCGTGACCTGAAATATCTGATGGAGATGGGGCTTATCTTAACGTTCATTTACGGTCTGTTGGTGTGGGCAGTGATCCAACTGCTGCCACAGCAGGTCGCCATGCTCTATATCGGGGATCAAGATAGCGAGCTGCTCGCCGCTGCCGTCAGTAGCTTAACCCTCAACCTCAGTGCGATTACCCTAGAGGGGATCATCATGTTTGGTATTGTACTGTTACAAGCCATGGCCCGAACCCGCCAAGCCCTGCTTATCTCGGTCAGCAAAACCCTACTGCTCCTGCCGCTCATTTTTCTGCTACCGCAGCAGTGGGGCCTTGATGGTGTGCTGCTGGCCCAACCTACCACCGTGCTTCTGCTCACCCTGCCGCTCTGCGGGTTACTGTGGCAAGAGTGGCGCAGCTTAGCATCTGCGGCTCATGTGGGTGCTCACCGTCGGTCACCATTGCCCGCGCCATGCCCAGTCAGCCCCTAGTGGAGTATCAGCAGAGCACAACAGGAACAGAAGCCGCGCCCTATCACACCTCGGCGATAGCTAAACGGGCCACCATCATATGAAATCGGCAAATTGCTGAGCCACAAGGGGTCGTAGCAGATAATAATGGACAGTTCAGGAACCCATGGCGGGTTCCTGAACTGCCTACAGCAAGCAGGGAGGCGACAGGCCCTTAACGAGCCTGCCACCAACAAGGTTAGAGCGGGGTGGTGAATGCGGCAGGGAGTGGGAAATCCCCGGTGACCGAACTCAACTTATCGTTAACAAAATTGACGGTCAGCTCTTTACGCTCCTTGTCTCCCTTACCGGGCTGGAATTCATATAGGTAGTACCAGCTATCGGTATCAAATGTGTCACGAAGCATGGGGGAACCCAGCACGTAGCTGACCTGCTCACGGGTCATGCCTTGACGCAATTTATTGATCTGCTTTTGTTCGACATAGTTGCCTTGTGGAATATCGATGCGATAAACCAAGCTGCAACCGGAGAGAGTAATGGCGGTCAGTGCCGCGGCAATCAGGTGTTTCATCCGCATATCGAGTTCACATCATCCATCTATTCTTTTTGGCTCGTGAAATCATACCGACTCCTTTCCCGTAAGTAAAAACCATTGACCAATCAGCAACTAAATGGCGACGCTGGGGCATCTTAATTCTCTTCTTAGCGATCACTGGGTCACCCTCAGCCAATATGGTGGTGGTCAGAGCGCCTTAAGAAGAGGGCGCAGATAACCCTGTCAGACAGTAAATAGCTGATAACGCCTTGATAAATGACTATCGGCCAGCCCCATTTGCATAACATCAACGGCTATCTGAGCAGCCAATACCCGCTCAGATTATTCGCGTTAACGCCCATCAAAGGTGAGCCTTCCCCCTCAGAGTTAGGCTATTCGCTCCAAACGAGCCATATAAAAACCATCAAAACCGGTCGCAGCAGGGCTGACACTGTGATCATCTCGCAGCCGGAAATTGGCGTTACCAGCTAGAAATTTATCCACCTGTTGCCGATTTTCCTCCGGCAGAATGGAGCAGGTTGCATAGACCAGCAATCCTCCCACCTTAACCATCTGGCTATAGCGCTGCAGGATCTCCTCTTGCAATGCGACTAACACTGGCAGACGCTCTGCCGTATCGCGCCACTTTGCGTCAGGGTTTCTTTTGAGGACCCCCAATCCTGAGCAAGGCACATCCAGTAACACGCGATCGGCACTCTCTTTGAGGCGCTTAACCGTTTTACTGCTGGTAATAACTCGCGTTTCGATGTTGTGCGCTCCAGCACGACGCGCCCGCTGCTTAAGGTTTTCCAGCTTCCACTCTTCAACATCCATTGCCAGCAGCCGCCCCTTACCCTGCATCAGGGCTGCCAGATGCAGGGTCTTTCCCCCCGCTCCGGCACAGGCGTCGATCACCCGCATTCCAGGGCTGACATCTAATGCTGCGGCAACAAGTTGAGAGCCTGCATCTTGCTGCTCGAACCAACCATCAGCAAAGGCCTTAGTGCGAAATAAGGCAGCATCAGAGATGACCTGGAGGGCTGAATCGACCTCATCGACCGTCGTCGTATTGACCTGCTCTTTGGCCAACGCGGCTTGAAGTTCAGACTTACTGCATTTGAGGCTATTTACTCGTAAATAACGCTTAGGCATCCACGCCAATGCGGCACGCTCGGCAGGCCAAGCCTCCCCTAACTGCGCTTGTCCTATTTTCTCCAGCCAACTAGGGCAGCCATCCATCAGCACAGGGTTTTTCTTCGCCTCGGTCAGACGACGGCGAAATGCCTCTTCATTAAAACGATCCAACGTGGGGTGGTTTGGCTGAGCAATTTTGTGAAACGCGTGCCAACTGTGGAGCAACGGCCAGACATTTTTTTCGGCCTGCCGCACCTGAATACCGGTCAGAAAACAATAGAGACTAAGGCGCCGCAGCAGGTCTCCGGTAACCAAGGCAATCCTTGCCTGTTCTTGTGGCTTGAGCTCAATGCCAGAAAAATGGCGAGCGTAGGCACGATCAAGGGTGAGGCCTTGCGCCAGAACATCGTCAACAATGGCGACGACCAGATCCCCGGAGCGGGGTAACAGTGGGGATTTGAGCATGAGATTAACCTTGAACCATGAAATCCGGCCAATCATAGGGACAGGCCAGAGCAGATGCAATGCTGCTACTTATAAATGCAGGAATGAGCCCCGCCACGTAGATAACGGGCGTTAATAACATTTAAGTAAATTCCTACTTGACCCGATAGGTAACTTACTAACTAAAGGGAGACTCGTTAGTATGAAATACATCATCGGCGGGTGTTTAGTAAGCGCGAGTATGCTGGTATCTACTGCGCTGTGGGCTGAACCGTGGCAAACCTTGGCAGCAAAGGGAAGTGAGCAAGCACAAGGGGAAATTAGGGCACGAGCCTATCATTTGTTAAATGCGGACGATGGCTATTTGCAGCAACTTTATGACGGAATGAATTCTGTCATTCTGCCGTTGCCAGATGGTGGCTATGTCACTTACAGGCTGGAACCTTATACGTTACTGCCAGATGACCTAACTAATCGCTATCCTTCATTGCTCACCTTCAAAGGGCGTCGAGCAGACAATCCCGCAGAAGAGGGGCGATTTGATATCGGGCCAAACGGCTTTCATGGTTTATTTGTGCATGAGGGGCGCCTCGTTTACCTCGACGCCCTAGGTGACGGCCGCTACGCCGCTTACTACCAACAAGATTCACGCAGTCGGCTTGAAGAGAGTCCTGATACCTTGCTAGCCGCAGCGCAAAAGGTTATGCCTAAAAACGCCGATGATCCGCAAGTGCTCAACCGAGGCGAACTATTAAAAACCTATACCATAGCGATCTCCACGACGGGTGAATACACCCAGTTTTTTGGTGGCACAAAAGAGAAAGCCCTTAATGCCATCACCACCCTGCTCAACCGAGTGAACCAGGTTTATCGGCGCGACTTAGGCGTGGAGTTGAGGCTTGCAAGCGGTAATGACGCCTTGATTTATACCGATCCGCAAAACGACCCGTTTACCAACAGCTCAAAGGACATGAACCTCAATTCATCTGTACAAGCTGCAGCGCACAACGCCAAGGTATTGGGGGATTACGATCTTGGACACGTGTTGGCCACCAAAGGGGGCGGCTTAGCTGTATTGGGCGCTTTAGGAACAGTCCATCGTTCCAAGGGGATGACTGGCGCCCTCAATCCAACAGGGGACGCCTTCTTTATTGATTACGTTGCTCACGAAGTAGGCCACCAGTTTGGCGCAGAGCATACCTTTAATGGCACCACCGGCAACTGTGGTATTGGCAGCCGCAGCGCGCGCCAAGCTTGGGAGCCCGGCAGTGGTAGCACCATTATGGGCTATGCCGGATTATGTGGTACGGAAGACATACAGGGTCAAAGTGATCCGTTTTTTCACAGTAAGTCCATCGACCAAATCAAAGCACATCTTGCCTTATTCCCTGCCAATGGCTCCTCACTAGAGATCAACAACCGAGCACCACTGGTGAATGCTGGGGGTGATTATGCGATCCCCGCAGCCACTCCGTTCACCTTACGCGGCGACGGCAGTGACCCCGATGGCGATCCACTGTTCTATAGTTGGGAGCAAGTGGACTTAGGCGAAGCCTCCACACAAGAGTCTCTTGCCCTTGACGATGGTTCTCGGCCACTATTTCGCTTTCTCCCTCCCACATCCCTACCGCAGCGAACCTTACCCGCTTTAGCGTCGCTACTCACCGGCAAGCTCGCCAAAGGCGAAACCTGGCCAGAACAAGAACGGACGATGCATTTTCGCCTCACGGCCCGTGATAATCAGGGGGGAATTGGCACCGATGAGATGACCGTGCAGGTCGTGAGTAGTGCTCGTTTTTATATCAACCTGCCACAAGGTAATGCATTGGTCAGTGGGAAAAATAACAAGGTGACATGGAACGTAGGAGGGAGTGATCAAAACCCGATCAACTGCACTTCCGTCGACATAAGCCTCACTCGTGATGAAGGCGCAAGTTGGCTGCCCCTGGCCGGCAACATCCCAAATAACGGCAGTGCAAAAGTCTTACTCCCTGCTGAAATTTCCCCCTTGGTACGCCTTAAAATTGCCTGCAGTGACAACATTTTTTTTGCCATCACCGCACCTCTGGCACTGACCGTTGGCAAGGGTGAGATTGATGACAAAGAAGAAGAAGATAATGTTGGGAATGAAAATGGTGGCAGCGGCGGTGGGACTCTGGGTTGGTTTTCATTGTTATTGATGCTAGGTGCAACCCTACGTCGCAAAGAGCCTCATCCCCGCTCATGGAGCTATCTCGCGTAGCGCAATACTGACAATAAGGCTGTCTTGAGCCAAGCAGGGCCATTGTCTACAATGGCCCACTTTATATCGATAACAGGTAGTCATCATGAGCGACAACAAACCCACCCTGCCCGACCGTCTGGCAGCTAATCCTCGCAGCCCCCACTATGTCGCGGAGTGCTTTGAGTATCAGATCGGTATTCGCGTCAATGGTAAAGAACGTACCAATGTCGAGGAGTACTGCATCAGCGAAGGTTGGGTAAAAATTCCCTCCCCCAAGGCCAAAGATCGCTATGGTCAGCCTATGCTCATCACCATCAAAGGCACAGTAGAAGCGTTCTACGCCTAAGCACTACCATGACCACCGCGCCCTACTGGGGCCGTGGTCATGGTCTCCCCCTCAGCAGGCCCACCTTATCAACCAAAGCGCCACGTCATGCTCAGGCGTTTGGTGTGCCACGCAATCATACCTCGCCCTCATCAGCAGCATAAACGTCGATATCCCTATCCAGAATGCCTTCCAAGAGCATCCGTTTTTTATACAAACACCACAGAGCCAGCAGCACCGATAGCCCGCAGAGTCATAACTGGGGTTAGCGCTTTGGCATTTACTGCCAATAACCACGCTCAACCACAACGGCTGCACCATACTGATGATCACTACCATAGGGCAAGGAGGCGCTATGAAATACAGGGTCGCAGTGATCGCTATCGCGTTATCTATCCCAGCCATGGCAGCACCTCGCTGGTCTTTTCAAGAGAGCGGTGAGCATGCTCGTCAGGCATTTGACTTACGTGCGACGAAAGTGACGGTGGTTACCCCGGACACGCCGTTTGAGGACGATGGCTTAGCCGATAAACTCACGTTGCCATTGCCTGATGGCAGCGTAGTTGAATACTACATTCACCCCAATCAAGTACTTGCTAGCGCGTTGGCACTACGTTATCCCTCCATTAAAACCTACAGCGGCACCTCGACGAAACTGGCCAGCGACACGGGTCGATTCGATATCACAGAGCAAGGGTTTCACGGTATGTTCATGCATCAGGGGCAGACCTTCTACATCGATCCACTGCCAGATGGTCTTGCGTATGCAGTGTACGCACAAAAAAATGTGTTAAGACGGCAAGAAGCTGATGAGGCAGCGGAGACGTTTTCCCAAGATGAGCAACGCGGCGTACTGGTCGAAGGCAATCTGCGTAAGCGCTATGCCATTGCCATCTCTGCCACAGGCGAATATACCCAATATCACGGTGGCACCAAGGTTGCTGCTTTATCCGCAATAGCCACCTTACTCAATCGCGTTAACGAAGTGTACCGACGAGATGTTGGTGTCGAATTTCAGTTGGTCGCAGACAATGACAAGGTCATTTTTACGGATCCCGCAACCGACCCCTTCACTAATTCAACGCAAGATATCTCAATTAATCAGCAACAACAGGCATTATTGCTGACCAGTGAATTTGATCTGGGGCATGTTCTCACAACCTCTGGTGGCGGACTGGCGACCATGAGATCCCTCTGTCATCCGACACATCGCTCTCGCGGTATGACAGGGGCATTTAATCCCAGTGGGGATGGATTTTATATCGACTATGTCGCCCATGAACTGGGCCATCAATTAGGCGCTGACCACACCTTTAACGGCACCGCTCAAGCATGTGCAACTGGACGTAGGACCAACTCGGCTTGGGAGCCTGGTAGCGGCTCGACCATCATGGGGTACAGTGGCCTCTGTGGTAGTGAGAATTTGCAAAGCAGTAGCACCCCCTTCTTCCACAGTAAATCTATCGAGCAGATGCGCACGCTGATGGCCTCGCTCCCCTCCTGTGGCACCACACTGCCGAGCACCAACAATGCGCCTGTTGTCGATGCAGGGCCGGATTGGGTGATCCCAGCGAATACGGCCTTTACACTCAATGCAGGCCGAGCCTTAGATCTTGATGGCAATACATTGACCTACACATGGGAGCAGCTGGATCTTGGTGAGGCCTCAGGGAGTGCCGTCACCATGATCGATGATGGGACTCGTCCCTTATTTCGCTTTGTGACCCCAACGGTTAATCCTACTCGCACCTTACCGGCAATGAGTTCGTTATTTGCAGGAACCTTAGCCAGCGGGGAGGCCTGGCCCACCACCAACCGTGACCTGAATTTTCGCTTGACCGTCCGAGATGGACAGGGCGGCGTTAGCGGTGACGAGATGGTCGTCCGGGTAGTGAATACCGGTACTGCATTTGCTATTACTACCCCCTCCGTGGGCAGTATGGTGGCGGGGAGCAATCAAACCGTCACCTGGAATGTGGCCAATACCGATCAGCCCCCGATCAATTGCACCTCGGTCGATTTAGCATTAACCCAAGATGGTGGCCTTACTTGGGCTGATTTAGCACAAGGCTTGCCCAACAATGGCGCAGCAACCGTGTTAATGCCTGCCTCATTGCTTAGCTCAGCTAGGCTGCGGCTGACCTGTAGTAATAATATTTTCTTTGCTATTAATGGGGTAAATCAGATGGCTGCAGACCCAGCGCCAGACACCCCAGTCGCCACTGGTGGCAACACGAGTAATCTCAGTAGTAGCGGTAGCAGTGGCGGGGGATCATTAGGTCTTTATGTATTGCTCATGTTAGGGGGGATCAGATTATGGCCAAGGTGTTATGGACGTTAGCCGGTGCGATACTGCTTTGCTCAGCAGGTAGCGTAGCCGCATTGGAACCTCTGGCGGCGGTTGAACGCAGTCTGAGCGCGCAAGATTATCGGCTGATTATACGGGGAGGGAGAGGCGGTTTAGCCCCTGGGGTTACCGACGAGGAAGAGGCAAGCGCCAGAGCACGCTGCGGCGAACGTTATTTAATGGGGTTTGGTGATGTGATTGAGCCTGATCAGCAGGCTGAGTTCGAACGACTTGCTGCATATGCAGAGGAGTACAATCGACAGATGCTGGCACACTGTATGTCAAAGGCAAAATGACCTGAGCTATGGCCAAAAAAACAATAGGCGAGAATGTGTTAAGCGCCATGGGTTATGGCTTGTCAGCAGCATGTGAGCAACGCACAATGCCTGCATCACTGTTTTGATGGTCATCGCACCATCATTTGTTTAAGGAAAATCAAGATGATGGATGTTGCTGATCTGCGCCGTGAATATACCCAAGGTGGTCTACATCGAGCGGACTTACCTGCCAATCCTCTTGATCTGTTTGAGAAATGGCTGGCACAAGCGTGCGAAGCCAAATTAACGGATCCTACCGCCATGGTGGTGGCGACCGTAGACAGCCACGGTCAACCTTGGCAGCGTACGGTACTGCTCAAACACTATGATGCACAAGGAATGGTGTTCTATACCAACTTAGCTAGCCGCAAAGCACAGCAACTAGCCGCTAATCCTCGCATTAGCCTCCTTTTCCCGTGGCATACCCTAGATAGACAAGTGCATATAACGGGCAAGGTTGAGCAAATCAGTGCCTTGGAAGTGCTGAAATATTTCCATAGCCGCCCCAAAGATAGTCAAATAGCTGCGTGGGTCTCTAAACAGTCCACCCGTATTTCTGCACGGGGCGTGCTAGAAGCTAAATTTCTTGAGCTTAAGCAGAAGTTTGCTAATGGAGAAGTGCCCTTACCCAGTTTCTGGGGCGGATATCGAGTCGTCATCGATACGGTCGAATTTTGGCAAGGCGGCGAGCATCGCTTGCACGACAGATTCTACTACACACGTGAAGGGAATCACTGGCAGATCGAACGCCTAGCACCTTAGCCTCTGGCACATACCCGCCTTACTATTTCGTTACGTGATAACACGCCCCCACCCCTATAGGTTCTTCATAGGTTCCTCCTACTGGCGAGGAACCTGCTCTCGTTATCGTCCCCAAGCGCAGGTTGTTCAACATAACGTTTGGCGCTGAAAACATTGCCATTCGCTCTCTATCACACAGCTCTTCATAGCCTTGTGCCGCTGCCATGCAAAATCAATCCAATTGAGGCCCTTCATTTTTAAACAAACAAGCTCAGCTGGCGGCGATGTTGTGAAATAATGACCACTCTGCGGTCCTCAGGAGTCACGTTGTATGTTAAGAACCGAACGCCCCGGTGACATGTTGCCAGTTTATGAGTTAGTCGCTGCCGCATTTGGCCGCACCGATGAAGCAACGTTAGTGAATCAGTTACGTGAGTGCGGTGCGGCTGTCGTTACCATGCTCGAAGAAGAAGAGTTCGAGTTCATGGGGCACCTGATGTTAAGCCCCATCACCATTAATGGTGTCGAAGGGCCTTGGCTCGGGCTTGCTCCTGTGGCCGTTCACCCTGCTTGGCAGGGCCAAGGTATTGGTTCTGGCCTGATCCGCGCAGCACTCGATACCGCATTAGAGATGGACTGGCACGCCGTAGTTGTACTGGGTGACCCGACTTACTACCGTCGTTTTGGTTTTCGTCCTGCGAGCGATTTTGGTCTGCACTCTATTTATGATGTGCCGGCCGACAGTTTTATGGCCATGGAGTTACAGCCAGGCTCCTTAGCAAACCTCTCCGGAGAAGTGCTTTACCATCCGCTATTTGACCAAGTAGCAGAATAATATTGCGTCCGAGCCGATCAGGTGAAACCCATTAGTCGAACTGACGATATAAAAAAGGATGGCCCGTCTGACTGCGGCCATCCTTTTTCTGATTGACTACTTGAGCTCTTGAATACCAAGAGTCAACGAGCGTCTAGTCCCACAGCACTAATCAGTTGCGGTTGCCACCCAGCAGGCTCAGGAGACTGAGGAAAATATTGTAAATAGAGACATACAAGGTCACTGTCGCCGAGATGTAGTTAGTTTCACCGCCACGCACAATCTGCTGAGTAGTCAGCAAGATGGCACCGGATGAGAACAGCATAAACATGGCGGACAAAGCCAAGCTCAGGGCACTCATCTGCAGGAAGATATTTGCAATCATTGCGACCAGCAACACCCAGAAACCGACGAACAACATGCCACCAATAAAGGAAAGATCACGCTTGGTAGTCAGGGCATAGGCAGACAATCCAAAGAAGGTGAGTGCTGTGCCACCAAGGGCCGTCATCACTATCTCACCACCACCATTGTTCATATACATGTTAATGATGGGGCCTAGGCTGTAGCCCAGCAGACCGGTCAGGGCAAAGGTAAAAACCAGTCCCATCCCATTGTTCTGATTTTTCTGGGTCAAAAACATCAGACCATAGACACCAATCAAAAATACCGCCCAGTGCAGTGGTGGCATATTCATCACAGTCGCAATGCCCGCCACTATCGCGGAGAATCCCAGCGTAAGAGAGAGCAGCATGTAGGTATTGCGCAGCACCTTATTGGTATCGCGTGCAGCACGTTCGGTGCCAGTTAAGATAGAACGGGTATCCATCTTGGGTGTCCTCTTTAAGGTCAAGGATGAGACAGCAAGTGGCTATCTCGTGATCACGGTTTGTTGCTACATATAACGCCTGCATTGTATGAAGAACAAATCGGGATGACGAGGGACAATTTCAAGCCACCCACCATTTTGCTCGCTTCCACTATTTCATAGGAAATATGTATTGCATATGAACAGGCCCTTGGCGTAGTATGCTCGCCGTTCGGAGGGGTGGCAGAGCGGCTGAATGCACCGGTCTTGAAAACCGGCGATGGGCGACCATCCGTGGGTTCAAATCCCACCCCCTCCGCCAATTTAATAAACCAGTTCGTTGATGAAGTGGTTTCAGGCTGCTAAATAACCACTCTTTGAAAAAAGAGGGGTTATTTTTGCTAGATGTCTCGGGCCTACGCCCCAAAAACCAGAACCCCAACAATTTCCCTAGGTAAAGCACTTAGCGCAGGCGGTTCTTGGGCTCCTTCCCGCTCCGCACCAACGCCCCCTTATGTTCTGACGCACTGTCCCTGTATCTTGTCCAGCCCCTAATAACGCTCATGTAGGCGCCCGTGATGCTACTTTGCATCCGCAAAACTGCGTTCCACAGTCTCTTGCTGCCCCTTGTCAATCCGTCTGCTTGTTTCCCTCAGCCGGTGCTGGACAATTTGTTATCGGACCTCCTGCTAGGCCGGTCGGATCAACAGCTTGCTGCCATTCTTATTGCACGTACAGTGTGCTCGCAGCGGGTATTCCCGCTACGAGTCTGGGTAACGGGTGTAGTGCCGGTAACCGTCTTCATTGGTGGTTGAGTGAGGTGGGGGCTGTCGGTATAGCAGGCCCGACCATCCGATAATTCATGACATCATTGACAATGTCGTCGAGCATCTCCTGATAGATACATGTCTCAGCGACGCTCACTAGGTATGTCAAACAGATAGCTGATCAAGAGCAACTTGAAGAAAAGAATCGATGGCGCGGTGCCGATTGTCGGGGCAATAGCAGTAGCGAACCTTGCCACGAATCAACTCTAAAGTGATGAACATGTCGATTTTACCCAAGAGGCGATCTTGAGGACAAATTCGTCGCCCATGGCCATCCCGAGCGCACATTGCTGGGGCGGGGCCTCTGAGTATGGTGCAGTCCATTTATTGATCATACCGTCATGAGATCAAACTCCCAGACCGGCGTACAGGGGCTGTCAGGCTGAAAAACAACGCCTCCCGAGGGAGGCGTTGTTTTTGTGTTAAGTCACGAGGGATCAGGCCTCAGGTTGAAAATCCAGGCTGAGACTATTAACGCAGTAGCGCTGCCCCGTCTCAGTCGGGCCGTCTGGGAAGACGTGGCCAAGGTGCGAACCACATTGACTACAGGTAATTTCAACCCGTTTCATACCGTGGCTGTGATCCTCGGTATAGGTCACCCTCCCCGCTATCGCTTTGTCAAACGAAGGCCAACCACAGCCGGAGTCAAATTTCGCATCCGAGTGGAACAGCACCTGTTTACAGCAGACGCAAAGATAATCACCGCTCTTACGGTTGTGCAGCAGAGCGCCACTGTAAGGGCGTTCAGTGCCCTTCTCCCAGCAGACGTGAAACTGCTCAGCGCTCAGTGTGTTGCGCCACTGTTCGGGGTTATGACGGCTCATCTCACCTCCTTGCTATGTAACATTGACGCCCAGCATAACGGCTCGCGGAGTCTGACGTTAACCACATTATACCTTGCTGGCATCAGCGATCTCATCTTGCGCCGTGGTCGCCTCTTCATGGGCGGTAGGGGGCAAGGCTTGCGCGATCTTGTTATCCAATTTAACCCGCTCTAACAGCTTGAGGGAGTGAGCACGCCCGACGGCAACCTGACGTTTAATATCATCGGGTAAAAACGGCAAACCATCATTGGTCGCCGTATCGATAATTTGGAGCCACTCCATCCCCTCGTCGGGCGGGGGTAAGCGAAATTGAATGTCGTAGCCACTGGCATTAAACAGCACGTACCAACGCTCCCCTTCGCTATTGATCATGCCAATATCCATAGCAAATGCCTGCCCCATCGGGGCATGCCAATCCTGATCAGTTAGCTGGTGGCCATCTGGGTGATACCAGTTAACCTCATGGCAGCGCTGAGATTCACCATGCCAGCTGTCATCACGCAGCTGTAAATTGGCAAAAACCTCAGATCCAGCTCGGAGCGCCAGCATTTGTTGGGTGAAAGTGAGCAATCGCTCATCCTCTGGCCGCCACTGCCAGTTGACCCAGCTGATCTGGTTGTCCTGACAGTACGCGTTGTTGTTGCCCAGCTGGCTGCGGCCCATCTCGTCCCCCGCCAAAAAGTGCGGCGTTCCCTGGGAGAGCAACAAGGTAGCAATGAGGTTCCGTTTTTGCTGCTGGCGCAAGTTATTGATCCGAGGATCTAACGTCGGCCCTTCCACCCCGTAGTTATTGGAGAGGTTATGGCCGTGACCGTCGCGGTTATCCTCGCCGTTGGCCTCATTGTGGCGCTGGTTGTAACAGACCAGATCCTCCAAGGTAAAACCATCGTGATAGCAGAGGTAGTTCACGCTGGTATGGGGGGCCCGCCAGTTTTTCGGGAACAGATCCCGCGAACCGACCAGCCGGGTGGCAAAGTCCCCCATTTTGCCACCATCACCACGCCAAAAGGCACGCACGGTATCGCGGTAGCGGTCGTTAATCTCCAACCATTGGCTAGGGAATTGCCCCAAACGATACCCAAACGAACCGATGTCCCAAGGCTCAGCGATAAGCTTGACCTCAGCGAGGACAGGATCGGCCATCACTGCTTTAAAGAAGGCTCCCATGGGCTCAAATTCGCCCGCCTCTCGGGCCAAGGTGACCGCCAGATCGAAGCGAAAACCATCCACTTGCATCTCGGTCACCCAATAGCGCAAGGCATCCAGCACCAGTCGCAGCGCATTCGGGTTGCCCAGGTTAACGCTATTACCACAGCCCGTCACATTGGCATGACGGATATAATCTGGGCCATGGGCACCGACTTCAAAGGCGTAGTAACCGGCGTTATCAAACCCTTTGAACGACAGCATGGGGCCATCCACTCCCGCCTCGGCGGTGTGGTTGTAGACCACATCAAGGATCACCTCAAGCCCTGCACGGTGGAGCTCGCGCACCATGGTTTTGAACTCGATCACGGCTTCACTGGGGTGGCAACTGTAGCGAGGCTCAGGAGCCATGAAGGCAATCGGGTTATAACCCCAGTAGTTAGTGAGCCCCAACTCTTCGAGTCTGGGCTCTGCCATAAACGCCGCGACCGGCATTAACTGCACCGAGGTGACCCCTAAGCGCTTCATGTGCTCGATGATCAATGGATGACTCAGGCCAAGATAAGTACCGCGCAGCTCACTGGGTATTCCTTGGTGCAAACGGGTTAAGCCTTTGATATGTGCCTCATAAATGACCGTGTGGGCGGCATCGATCATCGGCTTGCTGACGCCCTGCCAATCGAATGCTTCGGCTACTACCACCGACTTGGCTACCATGGCAGCACTATCGCCCTGATACTGCTCATCATGCCAATAAACTGGTCGACTAAGCGCCTTGGCATAAGGGTCAATCAGCAACTTCTCTGGATCAAATAACAAGCCATCTTGCGCCGCCCCATGCACCCGAAAGCCATAACGCTGACCCGCTTGCAAGCCACGGAGATAACCAAAGCGATACTGGCCGCAGCGCCCGGGTAACTCAAGGCGTAGCGACTCTTGCTCCTGCTCGTCAAACAGGCACAGCTCTACCCGCTCAGATTGCGGGGCCCACACACAAAAATGGCAACCTTGTTGGTCAAGCTGCGGTCCCAACGGGAACACCGACCCTGTTTCCATCACTAACATTAATGCTCCTGTTTGATAAATAAGGTCGCCAAGGGTGGCAAATCTAGCACGATGCTGTGCGCCATTCCCTGCCATGGGATGTCATCAGCCACAAACACCAATCCCACCTCGTAATTACTTCCCCAGTAGTGCTCACTATCCGTATTAAGCACGACCTGATAACGGCCCGCTGCGGGTACCCCAAGGCGATAGCCAATACGCGGCACTGGGGTAAAGTTAGCGGCTACAGCGATGGTTTGCAGGCCCGCTTGGTCGGCCCGCAACCAAGCAAAAATGCTGTTATCGGCATCATGGTGATCCAACCAGCGAAAGCCGGTTTGCTCATAATCGGCTTGATACAAGGCAGGCTCATGACGGTAGAGTTGGTTCAGATCCCGGATCAGCCGCTGCTGGCCTGCATGCTTGGGAAACTGCAAGAGATGCCACGGTAGCTGGGCATCATGATTCCATTCGCTGCTTTGCGCGATCTCGGTTCCCATAAAATTGAGCTTTTTACCGGGGTGGGCATACATGAACCCCATGTAGGCGCGCAAGTTAGCCGCTTGCTGCCACTCATCACCCGGCATTTTGTAGAGCATGGCGTGCTTGCCGTGTACCACTTCGTCATGGGACAGCGACAACACGAAGTTCTCGTCATAGTGGTAGACCATCGAGAAGGTCATGTCATTGTGATGATAACGACGGTGGATCGGCTCTTTTTGCATATAGGTGAGGGTGTCGTGCATCCAGCCCATATTCCACTTAAAACCAAATCCGAGGCCGCCTAAGAAGGTCGGACGAGAGACACCAGCAAAGGCGGTAGACTCTTCTGCAATGGTCATCGCATGGGGATACTTGCCGTACACCGCTTCGTTCGTCCACTTCAGCAAGCTGATCGCTTCATAGTTGTGGTTGCCACCATCAACGTTTGGCACCCACTCTCCCTCTTCACGGGAGTAATCCAGATAGAGCATGGAGGCAACCGCATCGACCCGCAGGCCATCGATGTGGAATTTGTCGAGCCAGAATAAGGCACTTGCCACCAAAAATTGACGTACGGTATCGCGCCCAAAATCGTAAATATAGGAGTTCCAATCTGGATGCCAGCCACGGCGTGGATCTTCGTACTCATAAAGCGGGGTACCATCAAATCGAGCCAGTCCGTGGGAATCAGACGGAAAATGGGCAGGTACCCAATCTAAAATCACCCCGATCCCCGCTTGGTGGCACTGGTCGACAAAAAATTTGAAATCATCCGCACTGCCATAACGGCTGGTTGGTGAGAACATCCCCACCGGCTGATAACCCCAAGAACCGCTAAACGGATGCTCGGAAACGGGCAACAGCTCGATATGGGTGTACGCCATCTCTTTAACATATGCGACCAGCTCTACCGCCAGCTCACGCCAACTGAGGCTGTCACCGTTGGGATGTCGCTTCCACGAGCCGACGTGCAGCTCGTAGATAGAGAGTGGTTGCTCGCGTTTGTCGTTATGTTGGCTGGCAAGCCACGCCGCGTCTTGCCACTGATAATGGTCGTGGTCATACACCACAGAGGCAAACGAAGGATATTGCTCGCAGTAGAACCCCACCGGATCACTCTTGTGAGGCAGTCGGTTGCCCATCAGATCTTTTAGTTCGAATTTGTAGCGATCCCCTGCCTTGAGGCCTGGCACGAACAACACCCAATGGCCGCACTGACTACGCTGCATCGGATGGCGGCGACCATCCCAGAAGTTAAAGTCGCCGATAAGGCTCACCGCGGTAGCGCTAGGCGCATAGACGGCAAAACGAACTCCCGTCACCTGTTGGCCGAGCAATTCGACCGTGCGTAGCTGGGCACCCAGGGTGTGATAGAGGTTTTCGGGTTGGCAGGTGAGCTCAGCGAGCCCTGCCCACGCAGCATCTTGAAATTGGTAAGGATCAGTGACTTCAACCGTCGATGTATCTGGATAAGTGACGAGCAACTGGTAAGGAAAGGGGTTCTTGCGGCGGGTGAAAACTGTTTCAAAAAGACCGACTTCATCGGTGGCCGTCAGGGTAGCCACTATTTTTCCTGACTTAAGATCCTTTACGCGAACGGCGACCGCATCGGGTAACCAAACTGTGAGTCTGAGACCGGGTCCATCCGGGTTGGTATGAAGGCCTAGGCGGGAGAAGGGATCGCAACAGCGGACAGCAACCAAACGTTCAACGAGCATCGAGATTTCCTTTCATGGCAGAGCATCCGCTCAGGCCAAGGCCCGAGCGGATTGAAGTGAGACAGCTGAGAGTGACAGCAGCTCAACGACTGGCCTCATCACGGGCGCGACTCATCTTGCCAGCCAGTGCCTTGAGTGCCTCATTAGTGAAAATATCTTCCAGGTCGGTGGACAACTTGCGGCGCCAGTTCGGATATTCATAACTAGTGCCCGGTATATTGACCGGCTTGTCCATCTCCAGCCAATCCTCCAGCTGGGTACTGAACAAGGCGCAACTGCCGCGAGACATGTGCACCTGCAAACCATGGTTGAGCTCGGTATTCATACCGACCCAATTCACGTCATGGCCGATCTGCGAAGAGATGACACCATGGGCATGCAGGCTGTCGAGGATCCGCTGTTTTGCCTGGTGGCGATCAGCATACAGGCTCTGCAACACATCTTCATCTGGATACAGCCCTAATTCACGTCCCAACGCCAAATCATCACAATGCCAAAAGCCTTTGAGGGTCGGCATATCATGAGTGGTCAGGGCCGACATGGCTTGCTCGGTATAGTGGGCAGGAGAGATAAAACCACCATCCTCCTTAGAGCGCTCAAAGAAGAACACCTTGTAAGAGTGAACGCCATTCTCTCTGAGAGTGACATCGATGCCCTCCGGCACGGTGCCCAAATCCTCACCGATCAGCAAACACTGGTTACGGTGAGATTCAAGCGCCAAAATGCCGAGCAAATCATCGACTGGGTAGTAGATATAAGCTCCTTTGGCTGCAGACGCACCAGGCGGCACCCACCATAAGCGCAGCAATGCCATGACATGGTCGATACGCAGTGCCCCACATGAACGCATGTTGGCACGGAACAAATCCACCATGGGCTGGTAAGCAGCCTCAAATAGCTGATTTGGATTCATCGGGGGCAAGCCCCAATTCTGACCCAACGGGCCAAGCACATCAGGCGGCGCACCAACCGAGGCTTTCGGACAGTAGAGATCTTGGTTAGCCCAAATCTCGGTGGAACCTTCTGATACCCCCACCGCCAAGTCGCGATAAATCCCCATCACCATGCCGGATGCCTTGGCACGCGCATCGGCCTCGGCCAACTGCTCATCGGCAAGGAACTGCAGATAAAGGTAAAAGTTCACATCCTGCTGATGTGCTGCCATCCACTCGGCAACCGCAGCATTGTGATAGTTGCGATACGGCTGCGGCCAAACCGGCCAACCCCACGCATTTTCCCCCTTACCATAGAAGTGAGCTTGCAGAGCGTCAAACGCTGCCTGCTGTTGCAAACTGTCACCACCGGCAGCCACGAACGCATCAAAAGCCGCTTGACGCTCAGTGCTGAAGCTGGCGGCATCGAATACTTTCCGTAACATGCCAAGCTTGGTCTCGATCACGCTGGTGTAATCGACGTTCTCTTTAGCGCGCAGATCGGCCAGATGTTGCTGGAAGGCGGGGCTTGCCACATCAGCGTTTAACCCAGCGTTGCACTGAAATTCAGGCACCGCTTCCACGTTGATATAGGCAACATTCAGCCAACGGCGAGAAGAGGGACTGTAGGGACTAGCACTCTCTGGATTGGCCGGATAAAGAGCATGAATGGGATTTAGACCAACAAAGTGAGCTCCCCATGCGGCCGCTTTCTCGACCAATTGGCCCAAATCACTAAAATCACCGATCCCCCAGTTATGGCGGCTACGTAGGCAATAAAGTTGGACACTCGGGCCCCATACTTTGCGGCCATTAGCGATAGGTGACTGTTTGTAACAAGCCTTGGGAGCAACGATGAGACGCATGGTTGCCAGCGGTTCATCGTTGCCTTGTTCGAGTAATGCCAACTGGTGATAACCCTGTTCAGGAGCCATCTCTAGTGTGACGCGATAAGCTTGGCACTCCATTTCACCCAATTCCGCCACATCAACTAATTCACCGTCAATGGGCGTAAACTGACCGGAAATAATCGTGCCCTGCTCTTGGGTTAGCTGCCAAGTGAGGACATCATTGACAAATTCAATGGGGAGGCGGACGTTCAGCGAGACAGTATCGCCAGTTCGGATCACCATCACGGGGTCTAATACCCGTAACCAGTACTGACGATGTTCCTGTTCGAGCTGCTCCGTTAAGGCAGCTTCGTCATCGACTCGGTAGCCCATCGCTCCTAGCATGGCTGCCTTGCTCTCTTCGGTAACCTGGGCCATATGGCCCCAGGCGTCAACATACTCGCTAGCAATACCTTTGGCGGTAGCCAGTCGTTTTATCAAGGTTGTCATAGTTTGAGAATTCCCGCTGTGGATTCTATCTACACTATTTTTGATTGATTTTTATCAGTGCTTTCTGTCGTGCTTGCATAAACACCACACTTAGCCATCCCTATTTTGGCATATCTACAGCGCAGGTTGTGTGACCACGTGAGCACTATTGTTGATCGTTGCGATCACGATAAACAGAAAGTGTGGTCAGCAAAATCTGGTAATCAGTTACACAAACCGAAAATTAATTTCAAAGTTTTTCATGATTTAGCGCAATTTAAGACCGAATGTTGGTTGACTCACCGAAGAGTTCTAGTAAATTTACAGGCGCAATTTTCTTTGGCTACTGAACAGTTAGGTAACTAAATATGACTATCAAAGTAGGTATTAACGGTTTTGGCCGTATTGGTCGTTTCGTATTCCGTCTGGCTTGCGAGCGTAATGACGTTGAGGTAGTTGGTATCAACGACCTGATCGACGTAGATTACATGGCTTACATGCTGAAGTACGACTCAACTCACGGTCGTTTCAACGGTACTGTAGAAGTGAAAGACGGTAACCTGGTTGTAAACGGCAAAACCGTACGTGTTACCGCTGAACGTGACCCGGCAAACCTGAAGTGGGACGCCATTGGTGTTGACGTTGTTGCCGAAGCCACCGGTCTGTTCCTTGACGACGCGACTGCTCGTAAACATATCACTGCCGGCGCCAAGAAAGTTGTTCTGACTGGCCCGTCCAAAGACGCTACCCCTATGTTTGTCATGGGTGTTAACGACGCGACCTACGCTGGTCAGGACATCGTTTCCAACGCTTCCTGCACCACCAACTGCTTGGCCCCGATCGCCAAGGTTCTGAACGATACCTTCGGTATCGAATCCGGCCTGATGACCACTGTCCACGCTACCACTGCTACTCAGAAGACCGTTGATGGTCCGTCTGCCAAAGACTGGCGCGGTGGCCGCGGTGCGGCTCAGAACATCATTCCGTCCTCTACCGGTGCTGCCAAAGCGGTTGGCGTTGTTATCCCGGAACTGAACGGCAAACTGACCGGCATGGCTTTCCGCGTACCGACTCCGGACGTATCCGTGGTTGACCTGACCGTTAACCTGAAAAAAGCAGCGACCTACGCTGAAATCTGTGCAGCCATGAAAGCAGCCTCTGAAGGCTCCATGAAGGGCGTGCTGGGCTACACCGAAGATCAAGTGGTCTCCACTGACTTCCTAGGCGAGCGTCAGACTTCCGTGTTCGATGCCAAAGCCGGTATCGCTCTGAACGACAAATTCGTTAAAGTTGTATCTTGGTACGACAACGAAATGGGCTACTCCAGCAAAGTGCTGGACCTGATCGCTCACATCTCCAAGTAATTTGGGATGCACTAAGCGCGTAGCGTAAAAAAGGCGGCCAGTGGCCGCCTTTTTTATTATCCATTTCCTATTAACACAGGATGTCCCATGCAATCCACCTCGCAACGTCCACTGACTGCTCACTGTCAGCTTGCTAATACCGCAGCTGGGTTACCGGTGCTGACGATTCATAACCGTTTTGCTAAAGCAGAGATCAGCCTGTTTGGGGCTCAGGTTCTCCATTATCAGCGCCATGATGAACCGGCCTCCATTTGGTTGAGCAACCGAGCTGTGCTGGATGGTAGCAAACCGATCCGAGGCGGTATTCCACTCTGTTGGCCTTGGTTTGGTCCAGCTCCGGCCCACCTCGGACATGGCCTGCCCTCTCACGGTTTTGCTCGCACCCAGCGTTGGGCCCTAGATGGTGTATCAGATCATGCTGATGGCACATTAGTGCATCTCTCGTTACATGACAGTGATACGACCAGAGCCCTGTGGGCTCATCCCTTCGAGTTGGAACTTGATGTACTGGTTGGTCGGGAGCTATCACTGGTGCTCACTACACGTAACAGCGGCAACCAACCATTGACCTACCGAGGTGCGCTGCATACTTATCTTGCTATCAGTAATCCCGACGTCGTCAGAGTCACTGGCCTCGGCCCTGCTTATTCTGACAAGCTAACGGGACAAGATGGCCAGCAGCGCGATGTACTTACGCTGAACGGGCCATTAGATCGTGTGTACTGGCAGCCTGAAACAGAAGTGAACATCTGGGATGGCGAGCGATCGCTTAAGGTCACCAGTGGTCATCATGACAGCATCGTGGTCTGGACACCTTGGCAAGAGGGCTCTGTCGCGCTGGCCGACATGAGTGATGATGGCTATCTCACCATGCTTTGTGTTGAAACCGCGATTGCCAGTGAACAGGGCGTTACCGTCGCACCTGATGAGGAGCACAGCCTCACCACGATCATCGTTTGACCTGCACACATGAGCGACAGATAAGGAGGAAGGGCTCGGCTCTCCTCCTGCCCATCCCCCCAACACCGCCAATAACATCAAGCATATCAACGCCTCATGATGTATTAGCACTGGGCGACTAACACATATATGGGTATGGTAGAGGCACGCCACCGCCCCTCACGTGAGGACATCATGAGTCTGAGATTTAAAAAACCGGCCTTTATTACCCTAGGTCTCATCGCCCTGCTTTCTGGCCTTTGGCTCGATTACTATCTGCCAGAGCACACCATCGCAACCATCACGGGGGTAGAGGTCAAACGTACCGATAAAGATGGTCCGATTAACCAGAAAAATCCGGCAGATGGCCCAACCACGGATGTCTACTACATCTACACCGAGCGCACGGGTGAAAAAATCCGCGTGTTTCGCAACGAAGATACCGGCTGGAGCTGGCCTTTTTACTTCAAGTTCAATGCCGCCGATGTTCAAGCTAAAGCAAAATCCATGGAATTTGAGAAACGACTCGCCATCATGACCTCCTATGGCTGGCGGGTGAATATGTTCTCGTGGTTCCCAAATGTCACCAAAATCGAAAGTACCGAGCCCGATGCCAGCACGTGGAGCTTTTTTCGCTGGTTTTGGTTTGGCATCTGGGCATTAGCAATGGGTAAAGCGGCGGTGGCAATTTGGCGCTACTTTGAACGTCTTGAGGACGAGCAATGAACGAGCCGAGCAAGACTCGCACTAGTTTTTACCGACGACTCTATGTGGCTTATCTGATCAGCCAAGGTATCGATACTGTGCCCGCTATTATGGAGGCGACCGGCATGCCACGGCGTACCGCCCAAGATACCCTGACGGCGCTGGCTGAGATCGATATCCGTTGCGTGTTCGAGCAGAGCGCTGGGGCTCGCCATCTGCAAGGGCATTACCGGATCAGCGATTGGGGCCCGATTAATCCGGCTTGGCTCGCAGCTGAGCTCCCCCTGCTCAAAGCAACGCTGCACTATCCCTAAGCAATGCCAGAGCAATGCCAGAGCAATGCCTAGGTCAGCGCTGAACAGAAAAAATAACAAGGGCCAACCGACTAGGTTAGCCCTTGTTATTTGATAAGCCCCACCACTATTCAGGCATCGGTGGTTGTTCTGGCTCATCTGTAGACTCCTCTTTGGTGCAGTCGATGATAGCCCGCTTGGGATTTTTAGGGTCCCGTAGTAACAACGGTGCTTCACCTAAGGCGTGCTGGCGTTCATCACTGAAGTCGCTGCCAAAAGCGTTATGAGTTAAACGCCGCGCATTCGCAATCGGGGTATCAACAAACAGTGCATGCACTTCGAAAGTGGACATCGGCACAATAAAACCGGTGATAGGTAACCCGTGTAACTCTTGGTGCACTTTGTACCAAGCAAACCCCTCACTCTGTTTGTAAGGGGTATAAGTCCGCAGCTGGGCATTAACAGCCTGTCCCGTTTCACTATCAATGTACAGGTCGGTCAGCTCGCAGGTCGCTAGCCCTTGCCACATCCGCTCAAATGGGGTGGCGCATCCCGCTAGCTGCCAGCAGGCTAACACTATGACCGTCATTTTCTGCATGTTATCCCCTTCTAGGTTGCTGCGCGTCATCACCAGCCAGTCACCACATCCGCTATATCAGAGGTCAGCCCCCTCCGAACCGCCATCGCATCGCTTCACGTCAAGACCGATGCCTGCCAACCTGCCTCATTCTCGCTCAGCGGCCAAGCACCACACCATAACCGATCTCTGCGCGATTGATGGCACATCCCATTACCTCAGTATCGGCAGTTCAGGTATGATGGCTCCCCCTGTTCAGCCAATCCCTCTGCATGTCTCTTGTCGTCGATCACTTTATTGCGCCCCCCTGTCCTGCCAGCATCGCGCTTCTGTTTGAGGATGAGCATCTACTGCTTATCGACAAACCAAGCGGTCTGCTGAGCTTGTCGGGCAAACACCCACAAAACCTCGACTCAGTTCACTACCGATTGGTGCAAGATTATCCCGGCTGTACACTGGTGCATCGTCTCGACTTTGGCACCTCGGGCATCATGGTGGTAGCCAAAAACCGAGCCATCAATGCGCAGCTTGGCCAGCAATTCAGCCAGCGCAGAATAAGCAAGATCTACCATGCTCTACTGTGCGGACATTTGGCCGACGAGCAAGGAGTGATCGACGCACCCATCGCTAAAGACCCCGCGCTGTTTCCCCGCATGACGATCTGCATCAATGGCAAACCAGCTCGCTCGCACTATCAGGTGATGGACCGGCTAACCACTGAGCTGCAAGGGCAAATCGTGCCATTAACACGAGTACGGCTGGAGCCAGAAACCGGCCGAACTCATCAACTACGTCTGCACTGCCAGCAGCTGGGGCACCCTATCCTTGGCTGTGATCTCTATGGCGGCTTGCTGCTACCCGGCTGCGCTCAAGCACCACGGTTGATGCTACATGCCAGCGAATTGACCTTTACTCATCCAGTCACAGATCAACGGATGAGGGTGGAATGCCGCGCCCCATTCTAGCCCATGACACGCTAAAAAATGGCCAGTGATTCATCATGTTGCATGCACGTTGGGCTGCTCAATTTCCTCCTCTACCCAGTGCAATAGCTGTTTAATTGCCCGCGACAATACCTGATTTTGGCGCACCACATAGCCCAAACTTGTGGCGGGAAATGCGGTCAAGCTGGTCACTGGTGCCGTAAGTTTGAACCGGGCATGGAGTGAAAAGTCTGGCACGATGGCAACGCCAAACCCCGCTTCGGCCCAATCAAGCTGAGCATCCACACTGCCCACCTCCATGATCCGATAAGGAGGTAACGCCAACAGGGGTAACGATGGGTCGATCAAGGCGCGAGTACGGGTATCGTGCCCGAGCAGGATCAACGTGGGTTCATCAAGGGGATCGCGTTGTGCTCCCTTTTCCTGCCAGCGCGCCAGCCCGTGACCGAGTGCACACCACCTTACCTGCTGTAACTCGGTATAAAACAAAGGTTCACTGCGCTTTTGCGCCATCACAAATCCCAGATCGGCCTTCCCACCCCTTACCAGCTCTGCCGCCTGGTCCGACGTCGTGTTGAACAAGGTCAGGTCAATACCAGGAAAAGCCTGCTTGAACCGTTGGAACGGCTGGATTAACAACAACCGAGAGATGATATCGCTGGCCGCGATCGCCAGCGTGCCCTGACTCAACTGATTCAGGGCATTGAGGTCGGCTTGACACAACTGCAGCTCATTGATGGCACGTTCGGCACTTTGTAACAGCCGCTCGCCAGCTTGGGTCAAGCGAAACGGGCTGCGTTCAACCAACTTCACCCGAGTGGCCTGCTCCAAATTTTTCAGGTGCAAACTGACATTGGGCTGGGTCATGTGCAACTCCGTCGCCGTCTGGCCAAAGTGCTGTAAACGCGCCAAGGTAACGAAAGTGTGTAACCAGTGAATATCTAACATTGGGTTCTCTTGTTAATCACGCCCGGCAGCCGACAACAAGGCCACTGGTGCAATCTGCTGCGTCAACAAAGTCAATTCATCTACTGATTCGTACCATGCCATCAGCGGGCTAGTAGGTGATGATGGCTTAAATTATATGAATTTATTATCGGAACAATAAAGATAATTAATTTTTCTAATCTACAACAGACTCCTAGGATGAACGCCTAACGTCTTAGGAGAAAGAACATGTCATCTATCGTCGTTGTTGGTGCTAACTGGGGTGATGAGGGCAAAGGCCGCATCGTTGATTATCTGGCAGGTCAATCCGCTGCGAGCATCCGCTTTCAAGGCGGGAATAATGCTGGCCATACCGTGGTCAACGATCTTGGCACCTTCAAATTGCATCAATTGCCGAGCGGCGTGTTCAACCCTGATTGCCTCGTCGTGCTCGGCCCTGGCATGGTGATCAGCCCAGAGCCGCTGACCCGTGAGCTGGCAGAAGTCAAAGCCGCAGGTGTGACGCCCAAATTGGCTATTTCTGATCGTGCTACCTTCTGCCTGCCTATCCACGCGCTGGAAGATACCCTGGAAGAGGTTCGATTGGGCGATGGCGCTTATGGTTCGACCCGGCAGGGGATCGCACCTGCTTATGGTGATCGCGTGATGAAGAAGGCGATTTTGGTCGGCTGGCTGAAACAGCCAGAGGTGCTGGTCGAGCGCATTCAATTTTTCCTCGACTGGAAACTGCCCCAACTCAAAGCCCTCTACCCCACTTTTGAGTTCAGCCAAACCGCTCAAGAGATGGCCGACTGGTTGTTAGCGGTCTCAGCGCCATGGCGAGATGCTATCTGTAACGTCAGCGAACCACTCAAGGCCATTCAGGCCAAAGGGGAAACTCTGCTGTTCGAAGCCCAGCTTGGTGCCGGTCGTGACCTTATTTATGGCGAGTATCCTTGGGTTACCTCATCCCATGTCTCTGGCGCTTATGCGGGGATCGGTGGTGGTTTGCCTGCGCTGCGTCCCGAGCGGGTCATTGCGGTCGCCAAAGCATTCAGCACCTCCGTCGGTACTGGCACCTTGATCACGGCCATGGAGAATCAGGACGAGTTTCGGCAATTTGCCAACGAGTTTGGTGCTACCACAGGCCGTCCCCGCGACATCGGTTACTTCGATGCCGTTGCGACCAAACAGGGACTAGAGATCCAAGCCGCTACCGAGATCGCACTGACCAAACTGGACTGCCTCTCTGGTATGCCTGATCTGAAAATCTGTGTTGCCTATGAAGGGGCTCACACTGAAAACCCGATCTGGCCACAAACGGCCGGTCTTAAGCCGGTGTATGAAGCCATGGAAGCGTGGAGTGAAGATATTTCCCACTGCCGCAAGTTCGATGAGTTGCCCAAAGCCGCCCAGCACTATGTGTTACGTATTGAAGCACTGCTAGGTGTCCCTGTGCCGATGGTTTCTGTAGGTCCGGGGCGAGAGCAGATGATCCTGCGCTAACAGCCTCTCTCTTTGCCTAAAACGGCCTTCATTTGAAGGCCGTTTTTTTATGCTCGTTCGACCATGAGCGCACTTATCGCCTTTTCCCTGTCATGGTCTATCCCTTTGCCCAACAGATCCTCTTTGACTCAGTAATATTACTTATTAAGCCAATATTGAGCCTTATTGTTACTCTTAACGTGGCACTCTCCGGTAGACTGGCATCATAAAAATCTCATTTGAGAACAAGCCATTGATCAAGGAGCACCACCATGACACTTACCAAAAGCATCAGCCTACTTTCCGTATTGTGTTTGTCCGCCCTGCCCGCGGCGGCAATGAGCCTGAGCAGTACTGATATCCAGGAAGGCCAATTGATGGATAAAGCTTTTAGCTTTAACGGCTTTGGCTGTAAGGGGGACAACCGCTCACCCCAGTTGAGTTGGCAAGGGTTGCCTGCGGGCACCAAAAGCATTGCAATCACCGCCTATGACCCTGATGCACCGACCGGTAGCGGCTGGTGGCATTGGCTAGTGGTTAACCTGCCAGTGAGCCAAAGTGAGCTGGCCAGCAACGCCTCTGGCCACTTAAAACAGGGGATCGAGCTTAGAACCGACTTTGGTACTCAAGGTTACGGCGGACCCTGCCCGCCAGCTGGCCACGGCATGCACCGTTATCAGTTCACCGCTTGGGCTCTGCCCGAGGCCAAACTGGAGGTGACCGCAGAGACTCCGCCGGCCATGGTCGGTTACATGCTCAATAGCATGGCGTTAGGTAACGCCACCCTGACCGCGACCTTTGTGACTCCGTAGGCGCCGGCGTGACGAGTACCCCTTTGCTACAGCTGCACCATTATCAAGGCGTCCGCCAGCAACCCCTGCATCGGGTACTCGTTTATGCGCCCACCATCATCTGGGTGAAGCAGGGGCATAAACAGCTGTGGTGGCAAGATAGCCGGTTGTCGGTTGATAAGCAGAGCTGGCTGCTTATCCCCGCCGGTCACCAGCTCACCTTCGTCAATTACCCCGATCAGGGTCAATTTAGCGCCCATGTAATGAGCTTACTGACGCCCCCTCCACCGTCATGGTTAACAGACCCAGTTCCCTTGCTAATGCCAGAGCCACGACTTGCGCTAAATGCAGCGCTGACTTTCTGTTTTGAGCTTACCGCAGACATGGCTAATCGCAGCCTCAGCGAAGAAACCCAGATTCAGTTGATATATGGTCTCTATGCCGAATTACGCGCGGTCAATGCCCTTGGCATGCTCTTTCCTAGCCCCACCATGACGTTAAGTGAACGGTTAGCCCGCCACCTAAGCGTGGCACCTGGCGATCCGCATACTCTGGCGATGACCGCCCACCACTTCGCCATGAGCAGGGCGTCACTAGTGCGCAAACTGACCGCCGAGGGCAACAGCTTTCGTCAGCTGCTGACCCAAGTACGCATGAGCCATGCGCTCACCCTGCTGCAGCAGCGGCTTACGCCGCTCGCAGTCGCACTCGCCTGCGGCTATGACTCCCCCAGCCGCTTCGCGGCTCGTTTCAAGCAAGCATTTGGCCTGACGCCACACCAGTATTTGCGTACCTGCCCTCCCCCCGAGCCTCAGACTCAAGGGATAGGAGAGGCTCAACCCAATGACGGGTAAGAGGCGCTTATCGACGGCAGCATGCTCTGATAATACGGGGGTAACATGGTCGGGATCGGCGCAAAAACAGCAATATAACGCCATGATTGATGAGGATTATCTCAGCGTTAGCCGATTTCACTGGGTGAGAACGACATAAGGAGCGGGAAGGCTCAAGCGCGAAAAGGACATGTTAAAAAAGCTACAGCGCTCTTGATGACGGAGGCATTTATACATACGCGCTGATAAACCCATTAAGAGAGCAAGCCCCCATCACCCTAGTCTGCTGCGCTTGCAATGTTCCAACCAAGTGTCCGGATTCTACAGTACACAGATCGACAGCAACCTGCACGGTTGGCGTTAATGGTCATTAACGCCAGCAAGAGCATCCTCATGTGTGATGGGGTGGTGGACTCAACGCCCAGGTACACCGTCACATTATGCACCGATGGTCTTATCGCCATCGTAAGCGGTGTGGGCTAACAAGGTCACATGGCTATACGCCGAGAGGGATGTAGGAAGGATCAGGTGGGACAATCCACATACCGTGGCTTAGTGGGCAATCCTCACCTAGGTCAAGGGTAATAAGGCAGCCTAAAAATAATAAAACCGGGCCAACTGGCCCGGTTCGCTGACATCGTATTGCCTGATTACATAATGGTAAACGGCATGATGATGTGGAATTTGACGTCGTGCTCGGAGGCGAAAATGTTGGGGTAATCGGTCCAACCGCCGCCTTGGCTGATGTCGTTGTTGTAGTCGGTGTAGTGCAGCTTGAACAGGGTGCCTTTGAGCTTGCCATCCTGCACGGTATAGCTGACATCAAAGTTGACAGCCCACTCAGTGTCTTCGCCATTGGCGGCTTTCTTGCCTTGGCCATTTTCGATGTCCCAACCGTAGGCACCGGATACGCCGACAGACCAGCCCGGCGCACCGACCAGATCATCCAGCGAGCGGTTCACGCCGAAGAACAGTGCTTTTTCGTTGTTAGCATTCCAGTCGGAGCGGGAGTCCCACCAGATTTCGTTGGCACCTTGGGAGTTGGCGTAGCCACGGGTCAGACGGGGCAGGTAGTTACCTTCTGCACCTTCAGCCTTGGTCCATAGACCTTCTAGACGGAAGCCGTACTGGGCGTAGTTCCAAGCGGCAGTCAGCGCTTGCTGCCATGCTAAGCCGTCGTAAGTTTCAACCTTGGAGCCGCCTTTGGTATAGGTATCGGTCTCGGAGCCATAGAACTGGTAGCTGGTAGAGAGGCCGCCCAACACGTCAAACTTGTGAGCCAGTTTGACGTGATAGCTGTCCATGTAACCTTCTGACTGGCCGAAGGAACCAGTTACGGCAGTGCCGTTCTCGAAGGTGTAACGAGCCGCGACACCGTGGATATAGTCGATGACGTTTTCATCAGCGAACGGATCCATCCAAGCCTTGGCGCGAGAGAAGACCTGAGTCTCTTTGTACCAAGGAGCCTTGTACTCATCAGCGATGGCGTAAGTCAGATAGAGACCACCGAAGTTACCTTCGATTTGACCACCACGATAGGTACCTGGTTGATAAGACCAGTTAACACCGATTTGGCCAGGGACATACAGCTGGGTATAACCACCCTTGGCAGTAATGCCGCCGTCCAAAAATTTCAGCTTTAGCGCTGCGTTGGAGAGGCTGAAGCCACCCTCAGGGGAGCCATCTTTGGCATTGTTGCCCCAGCTGCGGCCAGCAAAGGAGAATTCGTTCTCTTGGTTGACCGGGTGATTTTCGGTAACAGCCAAGTCATAGGCACCAAAGCCGCCCAGATCCAGACCGACAGTGTCCCATGCGTAGCCAGAGTTGAAGTTCAGAGCAGCTTGGGTAGTGGCGTGGCTGAGGTTGGACTGGTACTTACCTTCTTTCTTAGCCGCAGTGGGGTCACCGTCGATACGTTGACGATCCCGTTGGAAGTAGAACAAGCCACCGGTCAGTTTGGAGTCTTTGACAAACGCTTCATAGGACTGGCCGTAATCGGGGCTCATCATATCCTGGGCTGCCAACGCCATGCCGGGGGCGACCAGAGCGGCTACCACAGCGGCACTTAATGCGGCACGCTTGAAGATCACTTTTTCCATTTATATTGCTCCTGATTTTATGGACTTAGCTTTTTGTTCCGGCAGTCAGGCTTTGGCCTGCCACTCGGTATTGGCATTGCAATCAAAACCCCGTAGGGAAAGACGTTTGCTTCTCTGCCATCGCCAGAGTGTCATTAGACACCAACGTGACAGCAGGCCGGTATTATCACAGTTATTTTTTGTGTTCCGATCCTTGGCTATCGGACTGCTTAAGAGTACTTTCGCGGTGCGAAATATCAATTAAAAGTTCCCTTGAGATTGCAAAAGTATGACCTAGTGCAAATTATCATGATAATTGTCTCAAATAGCCTAATCCCGCTTGCTGCCATGAATATGGCGGCATATCAACACCGTATTGTTGATCTGAACTCTGCGTCTTCAACCGCTGTTTTATTAGGTTTTTAACCAAAATTTAACCTGTAAATTCTCGACTAAAAAAAACTATCTAAAGCAGATCTATGCTGGGTGGACGGGGATTGGTACTGCCTGTCGTGTTGTGGTTATGACTGTTTCAGTGTCATGCCAGACTTATCAGGAGGAGACATAACGCTGTTATGGCTATGGAGGCGGGGAGATTATCCGACTCTGGCTAACTAGCTGGCTGAGCCAAGAGCGCGGGTGGGGATGTGATGTGCCGCTTGCGCTAACCGGTAGTTACTCATAGCGAGCGGCGTGGCAGATTGGCGGTAGTTTGGCCTGATGGAGCATGAAGAAATGCACAGTAGGGGCAGGTTGATGTTTTTTATGTTGTCACGTTGCGGCAACGCATCGCTGTAGTCGTGCAGGCGCTAAGTTAGTGGGTTGCGGTCGTGTCTCGACCGCAACCCACCAACCTGTTTAACACTGTAGAGCGCTTAACTGGAGAGGAGTACCCTAGCCGAGTTAGCGGGAACGGTTACTTGTAACATACCCTCTACCCTTTCGAATTTGTCGCCATTAAGTGCATCGGTAAAACGGCTGGCAGGACTGGCGGTTTGCCATAGCGGCAGGTTGAGCGTTCGAGCGTCAGTAGGGTGACGATTACAGGCCACCAAGACCTGATCACTTTGCAAGGTGCGGGCAAACACATAGCTGTGCGAGCCTGCATAGAGGGTTTGGATATCGCCACGACGCAGTGAGGGGCGTTGGCGGCGAATCTGGATCAGGCGCTGGTAGTGATCATGTAGGGCGTGATCCCACCGAGTAGTATCCCAGGGGAAGCAGCGGCGACAGTCAGGATCATTCCCTCCCGATAGGCCAACTTCGTCACCGTAGTAGATAGAAGGAACCCCGATATAAGTGAGCAGCAGGGTGACGGCAAGTTGCATTGTCTGTTTGTCTTCGCCCAGCAAATAGAGAAAGCGTGCGGTGTCGTGGCTATCAAGTAGGTTGAACTGCGCTAGTTGGTTCTTGAATGGGATATGGGCGCGTGCCAGTTTGAGCCAGCGATCAAGCTCCTCGGCACGGATGTGGATAGGGTGATAGGCTATGTCTTGGCCCGCAAGGAAGGCTCGAATGGGATGGGCAAAGCCATAGTAGTTCATGGCGCCATCTTCTTGATCTCCCTGCAGCCACTGACTTGCCTCAAAAAAATGTTCGCCAAGTACATAGGCATCGGGATTTTCCTGTTTCACTGCGCGCCGAATAGCCTGAACGTGGTGGCGATTACCTTTGGCGCTGCCGCGCTCCCCCAACATGTGGATCACATCGAAGCGCCAGCCATCTATCTGGTAGGGGGCTCTCATCCAATAGCGCAGAATGGCATCATCGGCTCGGTAGATCGCATCTTGTACTTGTTCACTGGCAAAATCGAGTTTGGGGAGGCTGCGGATCCCCTTCCAACTTACGTAATCTCCATTGCTATCAAAGGTATAGAAACTACGCCACGGTGAGTCTGGGTTAGTATGTGCACCTTCAGGTGAGCAGAACCAAGGGTGTTGGGTCGAGGTATGATTTACTACCGCGTCGAGAATAATTTTCATACCGCGCTGGTGGAGATGGCGAGTGAGATCGGCAAATTGTGCGTTACTACCTAGATGACGATCTACGTTGAGGTAGTCCTGAGTGTCGTATTTGTGATTGCTAGGGGAGTCGAAGATCGGGTTGAGATAGAGCGCGGTTACTCCTAACGAGTGCAAATAGTCCAATTTTTTGTCGATCCCAACAAGGTCACCACCATAAAACTCACTGGCACCGTGCCCCTCCTCGTGTGGACTTACCGGTGCCCCCCATTCCTTACTAATGACCGCCTTACCACCATATTGATATTCATGGTGCTTCACGCTGAGTGAGGGATCGCCATCGCAAAAGCGGTCGGGGAAGATTTGATAAAATACCTGATCTTGGACCCACGCCGGTGGCTGATGCTGACTATTGAAACGCAAATGTTGTTCTCGGGGCGGGATATGCGAGCTGATCCCAGCACCATGCAACCACCATTGCGTTTCATCAGTAAGGCACTTGAAACAGTAGAGGTGGATCTCCTCTACTTTGCTCAGTGGTAATGTCGCTTGCCATACCTGCAATCTGTCCTGCACTGAAACAGGCTTCATGGGTATCAGATACTCTTCATTATCAGGTTCGTGGCGAACCCACACGTGACGGATAGGTGTATCTCGTTCGCTAAAAAGAGTGAGCAGGAGGGTGTCAGCACTAGCTTGGAACCAAGGTGTAACTTGGGGATGAAATAAAAATGGATAGTTCATGATGATTCAGTCAGTTAGGAGTGTGGTGAGCGCATTGCCCTCTTCGTGCAGAGCGTCCAGTTGGCCATCGATCACCGCTGGGTCAAGACCCAGCTGGTCTGCGAGTTGTTGAGGGAAACGAGTGATGATTGCCTGGGTAGGCACGCCCGCATTCCATGCAAAAGAGATGAACACAGCAAGACGGATAAGAACCGCCTCTTGGCTGACCGGTTGGTATGACAGCGGGTCTAGTTGTTGATCAATTGCATCGACAAAACTGTTTGACAGATTCCAGCGTCGTGCCAGTTCAGCACCAATTTGGGCATAGTCAAAACCCAGCATTTCGCGCTGAGCATCGACTCTGCTGGCCCCATTTTGGATGGCTAAATTAATGAGTTCGGCCTCTTTTGGCAATGAACTTTGGATGAGTAGTTCGCCGATGTTGTGGATTAACGCTGCGGTAAAGGCTGTTTCAGGATCTAGCGTCTGAGTCTCTTGGGCGAGTGCCTTGGCGATCGTCGCGACAAGGAAGGTATCTGACCAAAATTTGTTCTTATCAAAACTAGGTGATGGATTAAAGGTCTTGATGATTCCACAAACAATCACGAGGGATCGTAGTCGGTCGATGCCTAGGCGAAGGACGGCCTGCTCGATGGATGTGATGTTGTTATCACCTCGACGCAGGGCAGCGGAGTTAGCGATGCGTAATACTTTGACGCTGATCACTTGGTCCATGGCAATTTTGGCAGCCATCTCATCAATGCGAGAATTTTCATCGTTAAAGCTCTTCACCAGCTCGTGGAGTAACTTTGGAATCGTTGGGAGCTGTTTGATGTGGTCAAAAAGATGATCCATCGACGACATAGCTAAGGCACTCTCCATCGCGAGTACTACTCCATATTTTGTCACAGCCCGAGCAGATGTTCCTGCTGATGATGTGGCTAGGTCATCCAGTCGCGCAGGCGGTACTCCAGCCGATGTTGCTTGCCTTGAAGAATCAGGGTGTGGGTTGACCCGTGTAGCTCGGCACCCTCTGTCAAGGTGGTCAGAACCGCTCGCTCTATGTTGTCTAACGGTGGCTTACACGCCATCTCAGTGCTACCAAGGCTGGTGACCCATAGTTTACCGTTTTCGAGATGACCTTGACCAAAATAGCGGTTACAGCCTGCAATCCCGTTCACCGTAAACTGTTCACCAATCTCTAGATCCGGGGGCGTATCACGCTCAGTAATAACCTGTTCACCATCTAATGAGGCCAACACCCAGTGATGGTGCTGCAAATTTTGATGGGTCCACGTTGAACTGCAGCCAGTGAGCAGTAAGCATCCAACCGATATTGGTAACAATTTGAGCATGGCAGACTCCAGTAAATAGTGCTGTAAGGATACCCAGTTTATCTGCGTAGAATAGGCAACAGCATGGAGAGTCTGACTGCTTCTGTCGTCTGCAATCCCCTCTTTATGCTAGGGCTGAGCAGGCTGCTGCGCCACATATGATCTATCGCGCGATGAAACAGATTGGGAAGAAAAAAAGGTAAGGAGGTGGGATCATGCACCGCCTCATTGCGACTTTAGCCAAGATGAATCTGAGCAAAGGAAGGTGCTGAAATTGAGTCCGCATGGAGCGTAATGGATGCTGTTATGCGGGGTCTTTTAACTGTCTTTGCGGTATCTCACTGGCTTTTTAGCAAAATTATCGCAACATTTGCCTTTATTACGCTCAATTAGAGCCGATAACACTCTCAAAATGAGAGAAAAAGTTAAATAATGGAGATCATTGCTGCCTATTCACGGTCAGTTCGGCATAAAATAAAAAACCATACAGATTGAAGTGAACTCTGCGCGAAAATTGAGGTCAAACCACACAGTTTTATGTGGTTCTCTATCAGAGTGAGCCTGTTACTTACTTTTTTGCATTCAGATACAGGATAACGGATGAAACGTCTCCGTCCCTTGGTGGCACAAGCTGCCAGTTGGGAACCTCCAGTTCCCCGTAAACACTTTTACGCGATGCTATTGCTGACAGCGATGACCCTGTCAGCCGTCGCCATATTACCTGCGCCTGGCGATATTCTAGAGCGGCCTCTGCGCCTTGAATTGCCTATTGATACTGTCGGTACGGCAACGAATGAAAACAACACTGATTTCAACGAAATCCCAGATCATGAACTGGTCGACCAAACCGCACCAGACGATGATATTCCGGCCGACACCACACCTCAGTGGCAAGACTACCGAGTGCGAAATGGTGAAAATCTGACGGCGATTTTTAACAACTTGGGACTCTCTACTACCACCCTTTACAAGGTGTTAGATGCCGATAGCAAAAACAGTCTGGCACGTTTGAAACCTGGCCAAAATATTGAGTTGTTGATCGATCAGGACAACATACTGCAGCAACTTAAAGTCCGCTTAAATATCAAGCAAACTCTAGTGCTAACACGTAAAGAAGATATTTACAGCAGTGACATGATCAATGAAAAGGTCGAGTGGCAGCAGCAACGTTATAGTGGTGCCATTAATGGCAGTTTTTATGTCAGTGCCCGTAATGCGGGGATACCTGCCCACCATATTCAGAAAATTGCCAACCTGTTTCAGTGGCGTATGAATTTCGCCAAAGACTTAAAAAAAGGTGACCAATTCAAGGTGCTTGTGCGTCAAGAAACGGTTGAAGGTAAGAGTGCCGGTAACAGTCAGTTGCTGGGGGTTGAAGTGACCAGCCAAGGTAAAACCGTCTCGGCTTGGTTATCTGAAGATGGCAACTATTACGATGGTCAAGGTAATAGCTTAGAGCGCGGTTTCCGCCGTTATCCGACTCACAGTCGTTACCGCATTAGCTCCAACTTTAACCCGGCACGTATGCATCCGGTGACTGGCATTGTGCGCCCCCATGAGGGGACCGATTTTGCCATGCCTGTGGGCTCCCCGGTGCTGGCTACTGGCGATGGGGTGGTGCAGAAGGCGACCAGTCACCCATTAGCAGGTACTTATATCGTTATTAAGCATGGCCGGACGCTTGCGACGCGTTACCTTCACTTGAGTAAGTTGCTGGTCAAACCAGGGCAGCGTGTAAAAATGGGTGACAAAATTGGCCTTTCCGGTAATACCGGCCGCTCAACGGGCGCCCATTTGCACTATGAGCTGCGGATCAATAATCGCCCAGTTAACGCGATGACCGCTAAGCTGCCGATGGCAGAAGCGCTAGGCGGCAAAGAGCGCCGTCAGTTCTTGGCAAAAGTGAAGAGCTACCGCAAGGAGTTGGAAGCGGGTTGATAGCCAATTAGCCACAATTGCTAACTAACCTAGATAAACCAAGCCCTACCCATCAGGTGGGGCTTTTTTATCGGCTCAAGTTAATGAGTTAATACCCCCGATCGAAGTCGATGTTGCCGTCGAGCGGTTGGCCAGCAATAAAGCGAACATAGTTGCGGATAAAGACCTGAGCGACCTCTTCCGGAAAGCTATAAGCACTGTTATGAGGGGTAATCGTGAGATTAGGAAGGTGCCAAAGTGGGCTATCAGCAGGCAGCGGCTCTTGCTCGAACACATCTAGTATGGCGTGTGCCAACCTGCCAGATGTTAAGGCCGCGATGAGATCGCCAGTGTGTACCGCGCTGCCACGGCCGACGTTAATCAGTACAGCGCCGACTTTACAGTGCACGAACCGAGCGGCATTGAACAGATGGTGAGTGTCGCGGGTAGCCGGTAACACGCTGACAATCACATCTGCTTGGGGGAGTACCCTGTTAAGCGCAGCCAGTTGATAGATCTGATCAAACCCCGCTTTCTCATGGCCGCTGTGGCTGACCCCGAGCACCCGCATCCCAAAGTGTTGGGCAGTGTGGGCAAGATGTTGCCCAATGCTGCCGGTGCCAAGCAGGAGCAGGGTTTGGCCCTTCAGTCCTTGGTAGGGGTGTGATTGCCATTGCTGCTGTGCTTGCTGCTGCCGATAGCACGGGATTTGCCGAGTCAGATTAAGCAGATGACCAAACACGTATTCACTCATCAATGGACCAAAGATACCGCGCACGTTAGTGAGTTGATAATCACGGCGACTGCCGATATCCAGTAGGGTATCAACCCCAGCATAGGTCGCTTGTAGCCAACAAAGCTTATGCGCCTGATCTAGCAAAGGTTTGGCGCGGGCCGGTTCGGCCATCACAATATGTGCTTGGCCGATGAGTTGGGCGGCGGCGGCGTGGTTGTCAGCACGAAGAATGTGCAGATGAGGGAGGCTTGCGGCTCGCAGTAAACGCTCATAGTGGTCGTTGTCTTGGCTAAGTAAAAGCAGGGTATGTTGGCTCATGAGATCCTTCCTTACAGCGATATATCAGGCAGTTCGCTAGCGTGGTTGCTGCATGTTACCTGAGTTGTTTGCGTAACATAGCCGACCAGGGTGCTTTTTCATTTTCGTCAGTTCTCTCGTGGGCTACAATCCGTCCCACATTTTGCAGAGGATTCTCCCCAGTGTTTGGTGACAAGTTTTATAAGCGACTAGCCGAGCTTCAGCCTTGGCAGCAGACGGTCTACACCTTGGCGCTGGCAGAGCGCATGTACCCTAACTATGCCCTGTTCAGCCAAGCCTCTGGCTTTGGTAATGCGAACGCCTTTCGCCAAGCATTAGATCAAATGTGGGGTTATCTCACCGTGAAGAGTTCTCGGGTTAATCTGGGGGCGATCCTCGAAGAGTTCGAGTCACATATTCCAGACCCACGAAAATTCGAATCTTACGGCGCCTATCCCGCATTGGATGCCTGTGTGGCGCTAGGGTGTGCTTACAACTCGGTGATTTGCAGGGTCGGCGAAGAGGCCATGGATGCAAGCCACGCTTCAGTTGGTACTGTCGCTGGTTTTATCGAGTTACTGGAAGAGCGAGAACTGAACGAGGAGGAGCTATATGAGCATCCATATATGGAAGCTGAGCTCGAATTTCAGGTCGAGTTGCTCAAGCGGGTGGCACATGAGCGCGACAGTGATCGGATCTTAGCGATTAAGCTCTTTGCCGCTCAAGATGGGGTCTCCAACATTGGTATTAGTTTGGAAGAGTGATCGGCCCTTAAACACCGCTCTTCTTAGCACGGTTCAGTTGCTACCTTGCGCTAGGGGCGTGCGTGACTTGCTCACGTTGTAGTGGTCAACTAAATCCGAACTCTTGGTTAGGTCGATTTTCGGCTTTTGTTGGCGGTATCCCGTCACTGTGTTGATGTGGGTACCGCCAGTTGTAGTAATCCATCAGGTAATAACTGATATCCCGTTTTCTGCTGTTCCGGGGTCAGCGCTTTGCTGATTGAGGGGCCAGAGTATTCGGAAAGCGGCTGAACCCAGCGGCGAAGCACGGTTTCACCGACATCCAGTGAACGGCTGGCTGCGGGAACAGAATACCCCTGGTCGAGCACTAGGGATGCGGCTGCGAGTTTGATTGGGCAGTACATGAGCGACGAGATCTCGTCATTGAACACCTCACATTATGGTGGCGACTGTACCACCTAACATAGTGTCCGAGATGATTAGACCACTACAGATTGACTTGGCAAGAGAGCTGGCACCGTGTGAACCGCATAATAGGCTGACCACGGCACCTAGACCTTTAGAAGTGGGCCCTAGCTCTGTGTTTGGGAGGGGACAAGGCCAAGTTTGCTGTCGAGTTCGGCCAGCTTGGCCTCCATTCTTACTCGGCAAAGATCAGACAACTCCCGAATACCGGCGGCGCCATGCTCTTTACTGCTGCAAGGAGCCATTAGCTCCAATAAAATCTCGCCATTATCCCAGCGATTAAGGTCTATTTGACCAAAGTAGCTAGAGCAAACGATCGGCACCACAGGCACGCCCGCTTGTACCGCCGTATGGAATGCGCCAGCCTTGAATGGCAATAAACCACGACCACGTGAACGAGTCCCTTCTGGGAACATCCAGATTGAGGTGCCCTTGGCTTTAATCCGATCCACCACCTGCCCGATGGTGCCAATGGCCCGTGAACGGTTGGAGCGATCAATCAAAATATTGCCAGAGAGCCAGAACAGCAGACCAAAGAAAGGGAGCCACAGCAGGCTCTTCTTACCCACCGCCACCACCCCGGGTTGGACTGCGCCGGTGACAGTGAAAATATCAAAGTTACTTTGATGGTTGCAGACATACACGGCTGGGCCGACGTTTTTCACCTCCTCGGGCAGGGTGATCTTGACGCGAACCCCAATGAGTGGGCAAACAGCATGGTACATCTGAGCAAAGACATAGACGTTGTTAGGGTGGCGCGGGCGCACCAAACAGAGCAGCAGGCCGAACAAGAACCAGAAAATAAGCAATAGACCAAGCAGCAAAACGCGGGCAAGTTTGAGCATCGAACACCTCTAATTTGGACTCGCCGCAGTATACTGATCCCCCTTTTAGCGAACAAGCGTGAGCCAAATGCGATTGCTCGCTTCGTGGAGCCCTTAATGAATCTCAACTCAACCTACTGTCGAAAGAGGATACTGATGAACCTACGCGCTCTGATTGCCGCAACCCTGATGACTGCCGCGTTAACGCCGTCGCTCTCTGCCGCCCCGTTCACCCCAGAGCAAGAGACGCGGATCAAAGCGCTCATTCGTGAAACCCTGATTGCGAATCCGAAGATCCTCGACGAAGCGGCCGACGCTTGGGAGCAACAAAATAGTGATGCGCAAGCGTCTCAGCTTGGTAACGTGATTAAGGGCAACAAAGATGTACTCTTTAGCAGCGCAACCAGCCCACGCTTTGGTGCCAAAAATCCAAAACTGACACTGGTACTGTTTACTGACTACAACTGCGGATATTGCAAACAATTTGATCCGCAATTAAACCGATTGCTCAAGGAGCACCCGAATGATCTGGGGTTGGTGATCAAATTGTTACCCTTCAAAGGGCCCACCTCTGCCAAAGCGGCGCAATACACGCTGACCCTCTGGCAACAGGCTCCCGCTCGCTTTCTCGCGCTGCATGACCAACTGATGAGCAAGCAAGGGATATTGACGGAAACCGATATCAATAAAGCGCTTGCAGCCACCGACAATGTGGCGCTTAACGTTGAGGGTAAGGCAACCGAGGAGCTGCGCAACAGCTTGCGTGTGGCAACCTTACTGGGGGTACAAGGAACGCCTGCGACCCTGATTGGTAACCAGTTGGTCGCGGGGGCCCTTTCCTACGAGGAGCTCGCGCAATTGGTGAAGGACGAGCTGGCAAAGTTAAGCTAGCGACCTCATTAGGCCAGATACCTACTCGCACCAGTGACGGTGTGGTCGTGCCTGTAGCGGTGTGGGGGTGAATACGATAAATCAGCCGCCAACCCTCCTTGTGGGCCGTGATCTAGCAAGCGGCATGTGGCGAACATGGCGGATCAGGACAATTTCCATTAAAGTCACCTGTTTTTGCCGTATCCGGCTTACCAAGCGAAACCATGACGTTTCCAATGTGGTGCGACGGATGATACCAGTGATGCAGGACCTATCATGAACAACTACTTTCGGGTACTGGGCGTCAAGTCCAACGCCAGCGAAAACGACATTAAAAAGGCCTATCGTCGGCTGTCGAATCAGTACCATCCGGACAAGCTGCTCGGCGTCAGCGACGAAGAAAAAGCACTGGCAGCCATCAAGCTGCATCAGGTAAAGCAAGCGTATGAAGTGCTGTCCGATCCGAAACAGCGGGCCGCCTTTATCAAAGATTTCAACAACGTCATCGTGACTGACCCCACCTCTGCCATGCAGGAGATGTGGGATCAGTTCTACCCCTGACACAGCAGCCAGAAAGAGTAACTATGCAAAAGAGATGGGACCAAGCGCGGATCCAGGCGCTGCAAAGCGATGCCAGCGAGAATATCGAATCCTACCGCGATCAAGATGATCCGAAAGGGCTAGAGCAGTTCACCAACCAGATGAAAGCCATGCTGCTGGCCGACATGAGCATGTTGGAGTTTATGCCTGAGTACCTGCCACTCGCCCTCTACGGCCGAGTGCAGTTCCCGCCCAAGGCCAAGGGGCAGTGGCATACCTGGCTTGCTAGCGGCGAGCAACCTAGCTGGGACGAGTTCAAGGTAACGGTCGCGTTTAGCAACGCTGCCCTGCCGCTGGTCAAAGCGGTGCGGGCCCAGAGCGAAGATCAGTTAATGGAAGCGTGCGCCGTGCTGTTTTTGCTCTGTCATCCCAAAGAGAATCCACTACTGCGCGGCAACCACCGTGCCGATAATGAATTGCGCGACGACGAGGATGACGACGGGGAAGATGCTGACGCCGACTACCACGGTGGCAACGACCGCGACGGTGACGGTGACGGTGACGACCAAGGCGATCACGATATGTACGACGAAGTCCGTTTCTAATTGGGGCAAAGCATGAGCAACAGTCTGATAGAAATTACCGCCATCGAGATCAAAGAGCTGGCCGTCATCGAGCCAAAACAGGCCAGTCAAAAGTTTGAGCTGATCGCCAAGACCATGTCTGACGAGCAGCTAGCAGAAGTGATTGAACACATTGATATCGTGACCCTGACCCAGATCAACGGCCAGCACGACATCTCCTTCCCGTCCATCATCTCTGAGCTGATGACCCCAGAGCGGATCCGCGACATCGTCTGCCAACAACCGCTCTACTGGGAAGAGGCGATCAAAAACAACGCTGACGAGCTGCAACAACACACCTTCGACTTTCTCAACTACTTGATCCGTACTCAGGAGAGCGAAGCCAAGCAGCGTGAGATCCTAGAGTGCATCGCCGAAGACCCCGCCGGCCTCTTTTATCTTGCCATCCCCTTTATCGAGTTCTATCGCGGCGATCGCTATGAAGAGGATGAAGGATATCGTGACGTGCTCCATGCGGAGGAAGAAGATCTCGAAGAGTCGCTGCGCTACAGCGAGCGCCAGCAGAGCGAGGGCACACACGACTACGCGCTGGATGATCCGCGCAGCCTCTTGATGCTGATCCGTGAGCAGGCTCCTGCGGTAGAAAAAGCCATCAAGGCTCTGCTGCGCAGCGAAAATACGACGTGGGACGGCATCATCAACAAGTTTGCCGCCGAGCTGGTGATGCAAGCAAAAGCGAAGAACAACATCGCACAAGATGAATACGGCGACGTCGACGACATGTTTAGCTTTCTGGATTAAGGATCTCACTGATGCAGCTAGTCATCCGCGAGGCCAACCAAGGCCCCTTTCTCAGTCAGGTGCTGCGTTTTGGCACGGAGCGTGAACTATTGACCCCTCAGCAACTGGCCGCCATCAAGGGCAAGGCGGTGCTGATGAGCCTCAAGTTCGCCGACAAGTATTACAACAAATATAAGATGCACCTCTTAGAGCAAGCCGCCCACGATGTGATTGGCGTAGTGAGCCTCGGCCTACAAGAGCTATCGCAACGCGATACGAGCAAAGCGCTGGCACTGTTGCAAGCACCAGAAGGCCCGATTAAGCCCTTTCAGAAAGGGTGGTCGATGCTCATCACCGTCAGCCCCAAACAGGCTGGCAATAGCCTCTATGGTGAGGTGGATGCACGGCTGCTGGATAAGATCTCAAGCCCTCCTGATATCGAGGAGTGGCAAGGGTGGCAGGAGTATGAGCAAGCGCTGGCTGAGCACAACAAGAGCCGCCTGATGGCGCTCATAGATCAGCACTACTTTGCCTGCGAGAGCGATCATCCCACCATGGAGGACAAGCTGGCCGAGGCACTGCTCTACCGCATCCTGTGCGGCAAGGGCAGCGGCGCGGCCTCACTCAAGGTAAAGCAGGATCTCAAACGCCAACTTGCGCGGGAGATAGCACTCGACGAGCGCTGGTATGACACCGACTATCTCGCCGCCCAGCTTGCCCTGATGCTGGCTGAGCTGCCCGCCGACATGGCCGTCGCCCTGCGCCACGAGTTGAGCCCAGGTTTTGTGGCCAACCTACTGCACACTTTAGGTTTTGTCCGCCAATACCAGCAGTTGCAAAAAGAGCACGCCTCGCCGGAGAAGCTCGACAACATCGAGATGCGCGCTGGCCTCAAGCATCCCCTGCTTGGCTGGCCGCTCTACCATTATTTTTAAGTGAGCAGAAACCGGAGCGTACATACAGTACGTGAGGATTTCGAGCACTGCCCGAGGCCCAAAAGGCAAGTGAAACAGCCCTAATAGGATGGGCTCTTAAGTCTGTGACCTAGGTCAGTGATAACGTTATTGGTGCCGCGTTGCTCCTGACACGCTGAGCGATGCAGGGTTAACTCGACACCTGATGCACTTTTAAGAACAGAGCTTGGATGCTTATGTCATTAATTGAACAAGCCCGCTGGTTTGTACTAGGGGGCACTCATCAGGTACTGCTCGACGAGCAAGGCCAGATTCCACAAGGACCGCGCCACCAGTTGCCCAGCAGCTTGCACCACGCAACATTTGAACACTTTGACGAATGGGACGGGGTGCCCTGCTATCTACTCGACCTGACCACGGATGGCCGTATTAGCCAAGAGCCCTTGACCGCACACATGGCGCCACTGCGCCAATTGATGGTGACGGGAGATGCCACCGGCTTTCAGCTCGCGGGCCGAGCTTGGCAACTGGCCATCTTCCGCCGCACTCACCGCTTTTGTGGCGAATGTGGCGCACCGATGAGCCCTAAGTCAGATGAGTGGGCCCAAACCTGTGAGCAGGGACATACCGCTTATCCCCGTATTTCTCCCTGCATCATAGTGGCAGTACGCCGAGGCGCAGCCATCCTGCTGGCGGCCCATCATCGTCACTATCAAGCCGATGATCCCATGTATACCGTGCTGGCAGGCTTTGTCGAAGCTGGGGAAACTCTAGAGCAGTGTGTGGCGCGGGAAGTGTTTGAAGAGAGCGGGATCCGAGTCAACAACATACGCTACCTGGCAAGCCAACCTTGGCCCTTCCCCCACAGTCTGATGATGGGGTTTGTGGCTGACTACGAGAGCGGCGAAATTAACGTGCAGGAGCAAGAGCTGGTCGCCGCCGCATTCTTCACTGCAGATCTGCTGCCCCGCTTACCCCCTCACGGCACTATCGCTCGGCGGCTGATTGAGCACTGCCTGCATCACCCGTGAGCCATGGGCTGTGAGGCAAAGTCGGTGGCAGATTTGCGCCCCTTCACATCTTTCGAGACAAACCGCGGTGACCACGGCGTTGGCCTCCCCCACTGTGATGGACAAGGTGGTATGATGGCCGCCATTTTATAGCTGAGATGAACGTGAGAACTGGGATGAACGAGCTGAAGAACGATCGCTATCTGCGCGCCTTGCTGCGCCAAGACGTAGACATGACCCCGGTGTGGATGATGCGCCAAGCAGGGCGTTATCTGCCGGAATACAAGGCAACTCGCGCCCAAGCAGGAGACTTTATGTCCCTGTGCCGCAACGCCGAGCTGGCCTGTGAAGTGACGCTACAACCGCTGCGCCGCTACCCGCTCGATGCCGCCATCCTCTTCTCCGACATCCTCACCGTGCCCGATGCCATGGGGCTCGGTCTCTATTTCGAGCAGGGTGAAGGCCCGCGCTTCGAGCGCCCGATCACCTCCATGGCCGACGTGCAGGCGCTGCCTATTCCGGATCCGGAAGATGAACTGGGCTACGTGATGAATGCGGTGCGCACCATCCGCCGCGAGCTGAAGGGCGACGTGCCGCTGATCGGCTTCTCCGGCAGCCCTTGGACCCTGGCCACCTACATGGTAGAAGGTGGCAGCTCCAAGGCGTTCACCAAGATCAAGCAGATGATGTACGCAGAGCCCATGACCCTGCATCTGCTACTCGACAAGCTGGCCGACAGCGTGATTAGCTACCTCAACGCCCAGATCAAAGCGGGTGCGCAGGCGGTCATGGTGTTCGACACCTGGGGCGGCGTGCTCACCCCGCGCGACTACCGCGACTTCTCCCTGCAGTACATGCACAAGATCGTCGATGGCCTGATCCGCGAGCACGACGGTCGCCGCGTGCCGGTCACCCTGTTTACCAAGAACGGCGGTCAGTGGCTGGAGCAGATTGCCGCCACCGGTTGCGATGCGCTGGGGTTGGACTGGACCACCGACATTGCCGACGCCAAGCGCCGGGTCGGTGACAAGGTGGCGCTGCAGGGCAACATGGACCCTTCCATGCTCTACGCCACCCCCGCTCGCATCCGGGAAGAGGTTGGCTCCATTCTGGCCGGTTTCGGCCACGGCAATGGCCACGTCTTCAACCTGGGTCACGGCATCCATCAGGATGTGAACCCGGAGCACGCCGGTGTATTCGTCAACGCGGTACACGAGCTCTCTGCCCAGTATCACGGCCGCTAACCTTGATGTCGTGGTGTTCACTCGCCACTACATCTGCAGGCTGTGCCAACCGAGCCATCGGACTGGCATCGCGCCTTAGGCCAATCGGCCATCCAGCCAAGGCGAGGGAAGGGCGGCACCAATAAAAAAATCCGAAACACGAGCGATCGGTTTCGGATTTTTTATAGGCGTACTTTAATAGGCGTACTAAAAGCGATGGCAATCAGGGGATCAGTGCTGATGTCCCTTACCACCACAGCTGCCACCACCACAGCACCCGCCATGAGCGTGGTCATCACCGTGATCGTGATGACCATGACCACCGCCACAGCAACCACCATGGTCGTGGTCGTGATCATGGCCGTGGTCATGACCGCAGCCATCGTCGCCATGAACATGGCCGTGCGCCAGCTCTTCCGCCGTTGCGGCGCGCACATCTTTGATCTCGACCTTAAAGCCGAGCGTCACACCAGCCAATGGATGGTTACCATCAACCTTGACAAAGGTTTCTGATACTTCGATGACGGTCACCGGACGATGGCCTTCATCAGTTTCAGCAACGAAGGTATCCCCTTCTGATACTTCCATCCCGTCAAACATCTCACCTGGGACTTCCTGCACCAAGGTCTCATCATACTCGCCATACGCTTGGGCTGGTGCAAGGGTGACCTCAAACGCCTCACCCACGGCGCGGCCTTCTAATTCAGCTTCAAGGCCTGAAACCAAATAACGAGTACCGTGCAAATAGACCAACGGCTCTTTACCGACGGTGCTGTCGATGACGTCACCGTGCTCATCGGTAACTGTGTATTCCAACGTAACCACGCTCAGGGGTGCTACTTTCATGTCAAGATCCTGTGGATAGAAAAAACGGCCAAAGGATACCCTAAAAAGGGGACCAAGCATATGGCTGAAGCGGGGGGCACAGGATGCAATACACATTACCTGCTGGCCGGCTATCAGCCATCATGGTCACTCATCACCCAGGTTCAGCATCCATGTTATTCGGGATGAAACAGCCCAATCACTTGCTCATTTTGACGAATTGCGTGGTCTACCGCCTCTTGGGTCTGCACTTGGGTATCGCCACACGCGACACACGTCACTTTCTCGACTCCATGCTCTAGATACAGCATCATATTGTCCACCTTGCCGCACGCGGGACACACCGCCCCAGCAATGAAGCGTTTTTTACGTCTAGTTTCCATTTTTGTTACCTCCAAGCAGCATCATATCAGGGTTTCTACATGCACTACGCCATCGAATATCACCACGACTCTTCCCCTTATATGGCGGTGGGTAGTCGTAAACGAACATCCGCTGGCCAGCTACTGCGGATCATCGAGGGCATGGCATTACTGCGGGTTGGCCAACACGAATGGCTACTGCCCGCTGGGAGCTATTTTTGGCTCGGCGCCCATACGCTAGCTGCCTTCACCCCACTCGCTAACTGCCGCTATGACGGCGTACGTTGCTCTTTACGAATGGATCAGCCCGCTCATGTTGGGTGGGTACGTCCCTCTGCATTGCTGACGGCATTACTGAACTCCCTCCAGCAATGGCAACGCCCGCAAACATGGCAAGGCGCTTATGGGCAGCGGTTACACCTCATCGCTGATGAGTTAATGCAGTGTGCGATTGCCCCGCAGGGCGATGAGGCATTACAGACCCATTGGCAAGCATTTGTCAGCGGTCATACCACAGCCCCCCCATTAGGGCAGCCGACACTAGGGCCACAATGGCAGTTACTGCAAGCGGTACGTCAACTGAAAGGGGGACGCAAGGCCAGCTTGGTTGCGAATGAATCAGGCTATGGTGATGAGGCTGCACTCGGACTCGCTTGTCAGCGTTGGCTAGGCCTAGCACTGGATGAGCTCTAACCAACAGAGTATGCGAGGGAGAAATAAATCCCCTGTGTCCCCACATCTCTTATGCTAAAAGCCTGAATTGATTGTACTCAATTGACCAACTGGATACCCACTATGACCAGTAAAGCCAATCAATCTCAAGGGATGTTGCTGTTCCGCCTCTCCCCCTTGCAGTCGTTTGCTATCGGTACGCTGAAAGTCAAAGAGATTGTGCCGTACACCACACTGACGGCGATACCACATGCCCATCCAACCGTGCTTGGTGCAGCCAATATGCGAGGCACAACCATTCCTGTCATCGACATGGCCATGGCGGTGGGGTATCGGCGACTCAGTAAAGAGGAGCTCTCTCACTGCTTCATCATCATTACTGATTGCCGACGTATGCTGGTGGGATTTTTGGTGCGTGGCATCGATAAAATTATCGAGTGCAATTGGCGCGATATTGAAGCGCCTCCGACACCCCTTGGCCACCGTCTTTTTGTGACCGGTGTCACCTACGTGAATGGTCAGTTGATCCAGCTGCTGGATGTTGAGCTGATTTTGTCTCGCATTTATCCCGATGATCCTAGCCATCTCTACCCAGTGTTGACCGACGTACAACGTGAACGGCTAAAACCGATGCAGATTTTGCTGGTGGATGACTCTTCGGTTGCCCGCCACCAGCTGATGGCCGCACTCGATCACATCAATATTCCCTATGCGGTATGCAATAACGGCAAAGAGGCCTTGGCCTTGATGCAGACGCGAGCCCGTGGCCACCAACCCTTTGATATCTTGGTGAGTGATATCGAAATGCCAGGGTTAGATGGCTATGAACTGGCATTCGAGGTGCAAAACGATCGCCTATTGGCTGGGGCTTATATCATTTTACATACCTCACTTTCGAGCAAGATAAGCGTTGAACGAGCCCATCAAGTGGGTGCCCACGAGGCACTGACGAAGTTTGAAGCCAATGAACTTATCCAAGCAATGCTGCGTGGCGCACAGCACCACGATAGCTTGCCAGCCTGAGATAACGGAACAAGACCATGTTAATTGAGAGCCATTTTCACGCGCCTTGGTGGGTGCGTAATCCCCATTTACAGACGATTTTACCCAAGTGGTTACGCAAAAAATCGGCCAAGGTAGTGTCGGAACGCTTTGAATTACCTGATGGCGACTTTGTGGATCTCGCTTGGAGTGGCCAGGTCATGGCAGATAGTCGCCCGCTCGTGGTGGTTTTTCATGGCTTAGAAGGGAGTGTGGATTCGCATTACGCCACCGGGCTATTTGCCCATCTCCAGCAAACAGGGAGAGAGGCGGTCTTGATGCACTTTCGCGGCTGCAGCGGCGAACCTAATCGTCATTTACGAGCCTACCACTCCGGGGCTATCGAGGATGCGCAAGCGGTGATCTCGGCGCTAAACCAGCGTTTCCCCAGCAAGCCCTTGCTGGCCATCGGTTATTCATTAGGCGGTAATATGTTGGTTAATCTGCTGGCTGGTGATCAGGAGGTGGCGCTACAAGGCGCAATGGTCATCTCTGCGCCACTGCAGTTAGCAAGCAGTGCCAAGCGGGTTAATCAAGGATGGTCGAAAGTGTATCAACGCTATCTGTTGCATTCTATGCGCCGGAATCTGCTGCGTAAGATGGCACGCCAACCAGAGGCGCTGGCACACTGGCAACCAGAGCAAATTCATCACATCACCACTTTACGTGACTTTGATGAGCAAGTGACCGCCCCCTTGCATGGCTTTACCAGCGCAGATCACTACTATCAGACATGCTCAGGGCTGCCCATGCTCAGCCAGATTACGATCCCAACCCTGATCCTTCACGCTGCAGATGACCCGTTTATGTCCCATGACGCCATCCCACGTGCCGATCAGCTCTCCCCCATGGTGCGCTATGAACTCAGCCAGCATGGTGGTCACGTCGGTTTCTTGTATGGCACGCCTTGGCGCCCCCGTTTTTGGCTAGACGAACGCATTAGTCGCTGGATCGATGAACAACTGAATTAAAGTGCTACTCGGAACTGATTGCGTCCCTTGAGCTTAGCCTGATAGAGCGCCAGATCCGCCCGCTCAACTAAACGCGCACTGCTCTCATCTGAATGCCAACATGCGACCCCCTGACTCACCGTAACCCGGTCACAAACGTCAGACGCTAAATGCTCTAACTGCAAACGTGCTAATGCGAGCTGCAGCCGAGCAGCAACCTCAGTGGCAACGCGTAGATCGGCATCGGGTAGCAACAACATGAACTCCTCACCGCCATAACGTGCAACGAGATCTGCATGGCTGCGCACTGAATTGAGCAGTATCTGCGCCAACTCTTTAAGGCAACTATCCCCAGCCTGATGACCATAGTAATCGTTGTAACGTTTGAAATAGTCGACATCGATCAGGATCAACGCAAAAGGGGATGAATTTACCGCACAATGTGCCAATGCTTGCTCCAGCGCACGATTTAAATGGCGCCGATTAGCGAGGCCTGTGAGAGGGTCTTGATCAGCCAGTAGTTCCAAACGGCGCAACAACTGTAAGTTTTCGTATTCGCGTACACAGGCGAGTTCAAACCAGCGATTGAGAATACGGCGCCCAATCTCCAAAGAGATAATGCCGCAGGCTAAGCCAAGTAGCTGTAACATTATGAAATTAACCGGAAAAAATACGCGAATTAAGATGTCAAATAGGATGGGAATTGAGATATAGCAATAGAATATTCGGCGGGAAGGATAGAGTGCGACCAAAGCAGCCAATAAATGTATTCGCAGTATTCCGTTGGCATAGCTTTCACCACCACGCAGCTCTACTTGACCAATTGCATAGATATGGACTGCCCACGCCGTCCCCCAAATCAGCACCACGATACAGGTAAGATGTAACCACTGCCGATCCGGCAAGCGGCGTCCAGCCTGCCAGATAACCGGTAACAACATCAATAGCAGTGTCGCCAATCCTATCTGGGCATCAAATGGCCAAGGCAACATCCCGACCTTGGTCAATCCCGCATCACGGTAGACCTCATAGCGCACCGAGATAAAAAACAGGGCTAATAAATTAAGCAACCAAAACCATACCATGCCATTAGCAATGGCCTCGCGCCGCGCATGGTCAAGATGAGCAATTAAGGTTGACGGTGCTCGGCGCTGATCAGCAGACAACACGCACGGACTCCATTAAATAAGTAAAAAAGGTTGCACTGTGTTGATTCAGCACAACAATAGCTAGGTAGTTATCCCCTAGGTACTGTGAGATCTCTTTCATGATTATTCCCTGGCAAGCATTGGATGCGGTCACCCTCACCCATCTTATTGAACATTTTGTCCTGCAAGAAGGCACCGAATACGGTGAACAAGAGGTCACCTTGGCTGACAAGGTCAACATGGTGCGCGACCAATTACAGCAAGGCAAAGCGGTGATCGTCTATAGCGAGTTGCACGATTCTGTCAACATTGTGCCTTCGGATCGTTTTGATGAACCCGCTTGATCAATGCCGTTACCCGCCCGTATAACAGTATTCCCAAGGAAGAGAGCATTCTATGTCGGCTAAACATCCCATTATTGCAGTGACCGGTTCATCCGGTGCCGGTACATCCACATCGACCATCGCTTTTCGCTCGATGTTTCATCAGCTGGGTTACAACGCCGCCGTCGTGGAAGGCGATAGCTTTCATCGCTACACCCGACCAGAAATGGACGTGGCAATCCGCAAAGCCCGTGAACAAGGGCGCCATATCAGTTATTTCGGCCCAGAGGCCAATGACTTCGGCCTATTGGAAGCTTTTTTTCAAGAGTATGGCCAGCAGGGCAGCGGCCAATATCGGCGCTATCTACACAGCTTTGATGAGGCCGTTCCCTTCAATCAGATGCCAGGCACCTTCACCCCATGGCAACATCTCCCCTGTGAGACTGACTTGCTGTTCTACGAAGGGCTGCATGGCGGAGTGGTCACCGACGAGCATAACGTAGCCCGCCACGTAGACCTACTGATTGGTGTTGTCCCCATCGTAAATCTCGAATGGATTCAAAAGCTGATTCGTGATACTTCCGAGCGGGGCCACTCCCGCGAGGCGGTGACTGACTCCATCGTCCGGTCCATGGATGACTACATCAATTTCATTACCCCACAATTTTCGCGAACCCATATCAACTTTCAACGGGTGCCCACGGTCGATACATCTAACCCGTTTAGCGCCAAAGTGATCCCCAGTCTCGATGAAAGCATGCTGGTCATTCGCTTTCGTGGCATCAAACAAGTCGATTTCCCCTATTTGTTATCGATGATCGACGGCGCATTTATGTCGCGGATGAACACCATTGTCGTCCCTGGCGGCAAAATGGGCTTTGCCATGGAGCTGATTTTGCGCCCGCTAATCCAGCAACTGCTCGAAACGGGCAAAATTACCTAACATCAGGAGCCTCCATGTGGTTTATCGCTGTTTCTTGCGTGCTGGCTGGATTACTACTCTGCGGCTGTAGCAGTGGGCCGACAGCCCCTACATTAGACGTGGGGAGCAAGGTCGTTAGACCGGCTGCCGACTGGCGCTTCGGCACAGCGCCTCGCTACGCCCTCGCGGAACAATATCAGTATGCAGGGGCACAAGCTGAGGCTTGGCTTGACCCCATCCAGCAAGCCGTTACTCAGCAACTCAATGACAAAGGGTGGCGAAGTATGCCCCTTGATGAGGCCGATGTATGGGTTGCGATCGGGGTAACAGGCAGTCATGAAGTGAATGATAAACAGATATTCGCTCAACTCGGCATACCGCCAGCGCAACAGACCAAGCCAGAGGCTCAGCAAGGCACACTGGCGATAGTGCTGCTTGAACGACACACTCAGCAAGTGGTATGGAGCACGACCATCTCGCTCGCCAGCGAGGTGACCGTGACCGACCAACAGCGGCAACACCTTAGCCAGCAATTAGCTGGCGAATTGCTTGGCTCGCTCCCTTCGCAGTAACTTTCCTCCCCAGCCCCCACGTAAACGCCCAAGTAAAAAGGGTGGCACCTTAAGTGACCACCCTTGTTCATGCAGAATAAAGACATCCCGTCAGCGGCACGACATGCCACTATTTAGGTTTGCAGGTAAGCAGCGTTTGCTCTTTTTGGCTAAGAATACTCTGCTCATCTTGATCCCAAAACGTCGTCAATCCATCGGTGTATTTGCTCCCACGTTGGGACTCCACCCGTATCAACTTGTGATACACCCCTGCATAGGGAAATTGCACCATGTCAGCTTGACTGTCATAGGTAATAGCCAACTCCTCTTCCCCACATTGATACTGACGATACTGGTATTCAGTAGGCTGCGGGCTACTGCAAGCAGCCAGTCCCAATAGTGAAAAAAGGGCGATCAGTCTCTTCATTGCGCGTTCCTTATGCGATGGCCTATCTGATGGCATAGGTGGTGAGAATAACTCGACGATTATGCTTCAAGAACTTGATAACTATGGGTAATTTTTACTGTTTTTTCCAACATTAGCGATACGGAACAGTACTTTTCCATCGACAAATCAACCGCTCGAGCCACCTGTTTTTCTGCCAATCCTTGTCCGGTTACCACAAAGTTAAGGTGAATGTGTTCAAACACACGGGGCACCGAGTCAACACGCTGCCCCTCTAGCTCGACGTGGCACGCGGTCACAGATTGGCGCGCCTTCTCTAAAATAGAGACCACATCAATGGAGCTACAACCACCGATGGCCAGTAAGATCATCTCCATTGGACTGGCCCCTTCACCAGGATTGGTGCCATCTAACACCACATGATGGCCAGACTCACTCTCACCAGTGAATTTCATCCCCTCGACCCAACTTACCTTGGCTTTCATTTTTTTCTCCTGCGATGCATATGGTGGGGACATAGCATAACGCACTCTGATACGAAGGCGCATCGTCCCCCCTTCGCGATCAAGTGTGGGGGAAGTAGATCAAAATCAACATCTGTCCCTCATATCATCCTTACAATAACCAAAAGCGCGCAGCGGACCGCAGTGAACAGAGCAACTCCCGCAAAGCCTTGTCAGCACAGACAAAGGCTCTTATCCTACTGCGACGACAATAAGGAGTGGCAAGATTGGCAACTTGCCCGGACCAGCCCATAAAAAGACACAACAGAGGTATTCTCATGGTTATTGGCAAACCGCAAAGCGATCCCACCTTGGAATGGTTCTTGTCACACTGCCACATTCATAAGTATCCCGCTAAAAGCACCCTGATCCATGCGGGTGAGAAAGCAGAGACGCTCTACTATATCGTCAAAGGCACTGTCGCAGTGTTGATCAAGGATGATGAAGGCAAAGAGATGATCCTTTGCTATTTGAACCAAGGTGACTTCGTCGGTGAGTTAGGGTTGTTTGATGAAAACGAGAACCCAGTGCGCTCCGCATGGGCCCGAGCCAAAGGCCCGTGTGAAGTAGCGGAGATCTCTTACAAGAAATTTCGCCAACTGATCCAAGTCAATCCTGATATTTTAATGCGCTTGGCAGGGCAAATGGCTAAGCGGCTGCAGCACACCAGCCAGAAAGTAGGCAATCTTGCCTTCCTTGATGTGACCGGCAGGATAGCGCAAACCCTGCTTAACCTTGCCAAGCAACCAGATGCGATGACTCACCCCGATGGGATGCAGATAAAGATCACTCGGCAAGAGATCGGTCAGATTGTCGGTTGTTCCCGAGAAACGGTCGGGCGCATCCTCAAAATGCTGGAAGAGCAGGAACTCATCTCAGCCCACGGCAAGACCATTGTGGTGTTTGGTACCCGATAAACAGCCGCCATCTAGCCATAACAGAGGCTGCCCAAGCAGCCTTTTTTGATCGCGCTCACCAGAACCAGCTCACCGCCTGTACGTATCCTTCAAGAGAGTCACTATGCATCTTCAATGCCCTCGTTGCCGCAAACCACTGCACGTTCATCAGCCCTCTCGCGGCGTGTATTGCGATAACAAACACCATTTCGATCCTGCCCCAGAGGGATATTTGGATCTCATTCCGGGTGATAAAAACCCAAAAAACAGTGACAGCCGCGCCCTAATGCGTGCTAAGCGCCGCTTTCTGGAGCAAGGACATCAACTGCCGCTGGTGGAGGCTATTACCGCATTATTAGCACCACTCGGTGCTCATGAATTGATCCATTTAGGTTGCGGCGAGGGCTATTACTGCCGCACATTGGCAGCGCGGCTGCCAGGATGGCAATTTGCAGGCATTGATATTGCTAAAAATACTATTTTTGCAGCCAATAAAGCGCAGCCTGACGGGCAATTTGTGATTGCGGACCCAGTTCGCGCACCGCTACTGCCAGGCCAAGCTCAGGTATTACTGGTCAATGATCTCAACATCAAAACTGAGCTCTTGGTTAGCTGGCTAGCACCCGGTGGTTACTTGCTCTATCTCCAACCAGGCCCACGCCAACAGTGGCAATTACGGACCGCTCTTAACCCTGTCAGCATGGAACATCCTCTGAGCTGGCCAACCTTGACGGGCCTTCATCACCTAAGCCAACAACGTTGCCAATTCACTATCGCACTTGATCAGGAATTGAGAGGATTTGTGGTGGAAACCAGCCGCTTTGGTTGGCGAGCCAGCGCTGAACAACGCCATGCCTTTATTCAGCAAGGGCCTGATGAACTAGAGCAAGATCTACTTTTAACACTTTGGCAAAAATCCAGCTGACGTCTTTTGCCCACGTTACCCCCTATCCCCGACGATCTCACTCGGCACCACACTTACCGTGGTGCCCTCATCTTACCAGCAGAGTTAATAGTGCGGTGGCGGCGTCTCTTCCGCCATGCTAGCAATTTGGCTTGGTTGAACACTCTGCAATTTATCAATCAGCAGCTGAACTTGTAGCTTAAGGCGGTCAATATCTCGCCCCTGATTAGTAACCTCATCATTGAGTTGCTCAACCGTATACTCGGCATAAGCAAGGCGCGTTTCTAGGGTTTCAATACGGTCATTCAATTGTTGATTCATGGTCCTTCTGGCCCTTATTTGACTGTCCAGGTTTCGGCCAAACCGCTGGAACTGACAGTGACAATCTGGCTATTGTCGCGTAAAGCAACGCCATACACTACCGCACTGGGCGGCTTCACTTTGGGATGGGGGGAGACTCGCCAACTTTGCAGCAACGTCCCAGTACTGACCTGCCACAAAGAGAGCTGACGAGAGGGCGCGCCAGTGATTAACCATTTACCGTCATTAACGAAACGAGCGGTGGTGTAGGTCTCGAAGCGGTGATCATATTGCAATCGGCTCACCTCTTTACCGGTTTGCAAATCCCAGATACTGGCTTGGCGACTATCGGCGGTAAAGGCATAACGGCCGCTAGGCTCAAATCTCACCATCACGACCCGACCGCTGTGATTGAAACGCCACACCACTTGGCCACTGCGGGTATCCCACAGATAGGCGCTATAGTCGTTACCTCCGGTAAGGGCGTAACGCCCATTGGCCGACAGATCTACCGTATTAACTTGCTCGGTATGGCCAAGAAATTGCAGTCTTCGGCCGCTTTGTGTGTCGACGATTTCGGCCTTACCATCTTCGCGGCCAATTAATACCTGACGCGCATCCGCAGACAACGCGATGTCCCGCAGACTAGACTCCGGCAACGAGAAATAACCCTGAGCTTGGCCATCTGCAAGACGCCAAATCGCGAAGGTATTGAGCGTGGCGGTCACCGCGTGAGAATCGTCGCCAGAAAAGCGGGTAATAAAGACTAAATTATCGGCTTGCTCCGCATGTTGCCAACGCCAACGCTGCTGGTTGTGTTCTAAATCCCAAACGCTGGTGCCCTGCCCTTGCCCAGAAATGATGGCTACTTTGCCATCTTTGGTAATATCTGCGCTGACTAAGCCTAGGTTTGTCAGAGAGAAATAGCGGTCAGGAGCAGAACTTGGTTCACACCCTGTCAATAACAGGACCAAACTTAGAAGATAAATGGCACTTTTTATCATTTTTACTGTCTCACGCTTTTGTTACCTACTATCACGGCGTTAGTATAAGGCGCTTACCACGATAAACCTCTCATTTCACAAAGGAATCGAGAGCGATACTTGGAGTCTGGAGAAACTGATGAACAAATTTCTAAAAATGTCGTTGTTGGCTGCGGCCGTTGCCGTTGGTCTCACCGCTTGCCAAAAAGACGAAACGCCTGCATCAACCACGGCTGAAGTGAAGGCACAAGCCGCTAAGCCCGCTGATGCGCCCAAAGCAGATGCTAAGAGTTTTGAAGAGCAATCCGGTTACGCCATCGGCCTCTCCATGGGTCGTTATATTGCTAACACTCTCGAACGCCAGCAAGAACTTGGGATCAAACTTGATAATGCGGTCATCTTAAAAGGGGTGACCGACGGTCTGGGCAAAAACGCCAGCATGACCGACGAAGATATCCAGAAAGTACTTCAAAGTTACGATGCCAAGGTCAATGAGTTGACCAAAGCCAAGGCAGAAAAAGACGCCGTTGAAAACCTGAAAAAAGGGGCTGACTTCTTGGCTGAGAACGCCAAGAAAGATGGCGTGAAGAGCACTGAGTCTGGCTTACAATACCTAGTCGAAAAAATGGGTAGCGGCGCTAAGCCCAAAGCAACAGATGTGGTTAAAGTGCACTACACCGGCACCCTGACCGATGGCACTAAATTTGATAGTTCTGTCGATCGTGGCGAGCCAGCAACCTTCCCGCTCAACCAGGTTATTCCAGGTTGGACTGAAGGGGTTCAGCTGATGCCAGTTGGTTCTAAATTCAAGTTCTTCGTGCCCGCCAAGTTAGGTTACGGTGAGCACGGTGCCGGTGCCATTCCTGCCAATGCGGTATTGGTATTTGACGTTGAATTGCTGTCCATTGAACAGCCTGCGGCGCCTGTAACCCCTGCTGCCCCGGCAGAAAAAGCAGCTGGAACAGCAACGGATAAACAGTAAGCGACGAGCAATCTCAATCGGCTCGTTGTCTATCCCTCAGTGATGATAAAGGCCGATTGATTAATCGTTGTAACAATAAAAAATCCGGACTCTGCCAAGAGTGCCGGATTTTTTATTGTTGATCACTACCGTCTGGATCAGCTCATTAGCGCCAGACCACAAGCCGTCGTGGGCTTAGCACCTAAGCCAAATAGGGGCCATTGGCGCAGTCAATGTGGTCGCACATAATGCGCAATAGCCACAGAGCCCTACCTGAGGAGGTCGAGCAACCCAGCGAACAGGTAGCACCTGAAATACCCTCATGGAATAAGCGCTCAGTCGTATTGCTCTTCCATCCAAGATTCGACGATCAGCTGAGCAGACACGCCATCGACACTGCCCTTGGCCAAGGCGCGATAACCACCCTGCTCAAACAAACGAGCACGGGCATCGGTGGTGGTCAACCGTTCATCTTTAAACGCCACCGGCTTACCAAAACGACCATGTAACCGATTACCAAACTTGCGGGCTCGGACCGTCATTTCCTGCTCGCTACCATCCATGTTCAGCGGCAAACCCACTACCAGTAGATCCGGCTGCCACTCCTTAAGCAAGGAGTCAATTTCATCCCAATTAGGGATGCCATCGTTGGCCTTGAGCGCCCGTAACGGCTGCGCCGTACCGGTCAACTGCTGGCCAATGGCGACCCCAATGCTTTTGGTGCCGTAATCAAAACCCATGATACTGCGTGATGACATAAAAGATTCCTGTGCTAACCCCTGCTGGGCCACTTAACCATGTCCAACGTCACTGGAAAGATGAATGGGGTTGATCCCAATACTGGCAATCGCTTGTTGCCAGCGCCGATGGATCGGCGTTTTAAACACCAAATCAGGATTAGGAGGGATCACCAGCCAAGCGCCATCGACTAACTCCTGCTCTAGCTGACCTGCCCCCCATCCTGCATAACCGAGTGCCACCAGCCAGTGAGCAGGTGCCTGATCGGTTCCTAAGGTCTCAAGAATATCCTTGGAAGTGGTCACCATCAGTTCATCCCCCACCTGCAAGGTCGAGTTAAAACCGGATCGTAACGTGTGTAAGACAAAGCCTCGATCCGCATGCACAGGCCCCCCTTGCAGCACAGGCTGCTTGAGCTCAGGGGCATTGGGCACCACCAAATCAAGTTGTGCCAACATGGTATCGAGAGACATCTCCACCGGAATATTGACGACCAGCCCCATGGCCCCTTCGGCGTTATGTTCACACAGATAGATCAAGGCGCGTTCGAAATAGGGATCTGAGAGGCTCGGCATGGCGAGCAGATAGTGATTTTTCAGTGTCTGCATAGTGAACCGTACTGCGAACAAAGTGTGAAACAATTATGGCAGTTGACCTGCAAGGGAAAAACCGCTTTTTACTGCCATCTTCCCTTGCGGCTACTCAGTAGTCACTCTCACTGGCTGGCCAACCTAACGCGGCGAACAGGGCTAGCACATCTTGGCCAAGTGGCGCCCGAATGCGCATCGGTACCTTTAAGATTGGATGGTTAAAGCTCAAAGTATGCGCCACCAGCAACAGTCGCTCACAACCATAATGTTCGCGGAAAAAACGGTTATGGCGGCCATCGCCATGAGTAGTATCGCCCACGATGGGGTGAAACAAATGATCCATATGACGGCGCAGCTGATGCTTGCGGCCAGTCTTTGGGAACAATTTGACCAAACTGTAACGACTGGTCGGATGCTTCTTCGAGACCGCATAAGGCAGTTCGACTTGATGGAGGCGACGAAAGGTGGTGACCGCATCTTGTGCGGGCCTATCTGGATCACTCATGGCATCCGCAATCTTGTCCAACTGCTCCTTGAGGGGGTAATCAATCACCCCCTGTGCAGGTGCCCAGCCCCGCACCAAGGCCAGGTACTCTTTATGCACTTGACGAGCAGCAAACGCCTCCGTCAGCGCTCTGGCAACGGTTGGGTCCAGTGCAAATAACAGCACACCCGAAGTGGGACGATCGAGACGATGGACCGGATAGACATGACGCCCCCCCATCAAATCACGCGTCATCTGCATCGCAAACCGGGTTTCGGCCTTGTCGAGCCAGCTGCGATGGACCAACAGGCCGGCCGGTTTGTTTACCGCCACTATCCACTCATCCTGATACAGCAGGCTCAACGCCATGGCGCTACTCCTCTCTCTTGGGATCGGATCATTGCTCAACCACTTTCCCTGACAGCAGCAGATCGACCCGCGCAATTAAGCGCATAAGCACCGCCACCTCAGCGCGATGTTCTTTATACACTTCGCTGGCCATGGGATAGAGCGAGATGCTGGTCGGTAGTGCTGCCTGCTGCGTGATGAGCTGCGTCATCCGTGGGATCAGCACAAATTGCAGCCACTGATCAAAGCTCAGGGTATCGACACAAAACGGCAGTGTACTAGCCAATGCCTGCGCCGTCGGCGGCTCATTCTGCCAGCGTTCAAGTCGCTGTAGTTCAGCCGCCAATTCGCCCAGTAAATCGGCTAATTGCATATGTTGATTCATCTCGATCCCCTTTGCTTCACCTGACTGCCGCGTGATGTCTCATCGGCACAGCCTGACCACCATGCCTTGAAAAAAGGCGTTACTATACACCCAGCCCCCCATGACTGCCATGACTGGGCTGGCTATCCTCAGTCAGCGCTTTATAATCGGCCCGCATCACTTTCACGTCAGGCTATCCCATGACTGCCATCAATACCTTGACCGAATTTCTGACTCAAGCTGGCACCCTGTTTCAGCTGTTTGATATGGGCCGCCAAGTACGCCCACTCGCAACCGACACCTTCGTTCGCATTGAACAGCAACAACAGCCCTATCCTTGGCCTTTACAGCAACACGCGTGGCTCGGCATCCATTTCTATCAGCCACAGGCAGGAAGCCACTACCTCTGGTTTCTTAAGTTTGCCCTTGATGAACGTGGCCTGCTGCAAGCAAGCGGCCCCAAGCACTTTATGGAACAAGTGGTCGACATCCTCGGCTATCAACTGACTGGCGAACTCAATGAGGCAGAGGCCAAGCGGCTGGCTGACAATCCTTACACCTTCCGCCCCGCTGAGGCCAAAATGGCCTGCGTACACGCCAAGCTGGCATATCAGTTAGAGCAGCCGCCATCGGCCTATTACGATGCGCTTTGCCGCTACCTAGACCAGCCCAATCAACACGATTGGCAAACCTTGGGGCTACAAGGTTTTGCTGATCTTGCCGAACGTTTACACGATGAACGTAACCTGGCCCGAGTGTGTAAGGCCCTGCCAACCCTGCCACCCGCACCGCTCTATGCCTTGTGCCAAAGCTTGGAAAACAGCCCGCTGCCCCCCGCCATCCAAGGAGCCCTGTTGGAGCGCATAGGTAAAGAACAAGAGTGCGCGGCCCCAGATCCGGAAACGCTGGCCTATCTGTGCCGTGCCATGGCCTCCTGCTCCCGTCATACGCTGCGCAGTAACAAGCTACTGACCCTGCTGCAAACTCAACCTAGCCCCGCGTTACTGCTCGCCATTGCTGGACGGCTCTGGCCCGATCTACAAGATGCCAACCTGCAGAGCCACTTTATGGAGCAACTGGCCCTGCAGCCGACCTCATTCTTTAACCAAGTGTTTGCCGAACTGGTCACGATCCCAGCGCTGCGCAACGTCATGTTAGCGACATTGCGCGATCCAACCCGCAGCGCCCCCCTCAGCAGAGCCATCGGCCATCTGTTTGCTCAAGGATAAAAAAGCGCACGCAGGGCGATAGACCCGAGTTCAACAAAGAGCGGAAAAAGCCAAAACAGGGGGCGCATTCGCCCCCAGCTAGCGCACTTGACCTACGCTAGCCGAGTCGACACAAGGAGCCCACATGGGAGAGATGCTTGGAATTTTGCTGCTGATGGCGATCGCAGGGCTATTTTGGCAAGCGCGGCGCCAAGCCGAACTGGCATCGCACTATATGCAGCGTTACTGCCAGCGTTACGATCTGCAACTGCTCTCATTAGCCCGCAGTCGCCAAGAGCTCGCACGCCATCCCTTGCGGCTACTGACGCACTACCAATTTGAGTTTTCCAGCGACGGCGAAAGCCACTACCAAGGCACCCTTAAGATGCAGGGGCTGCATGTGGTTGCCGTCGAACTACCGCCCCATCGCATGCCGCACTCCTGAACAGCGCTCCCCTGACCATCGCAAGCCGATGAGCCTGACTATAATTTGCTGAGGTGAATAAAGGGAGAGATGAGATGGAACCTCTTATCCATGACTTGTCAGCGCTATTTACGCAATTGGGATTGGCAAACGATGAGCTAAGTTTGCACCGTTTCGTGCATGACCATCGTCTCGATAATGAGACCTTGCTGCCTGAGGCTCCTTTTTGGAGCGAGGCGCAAGCTTGTTTCTTGCGTGATGCACTGTGGCACGATTCACATTGGTGTCAGGCGATCGACCAGCTCGATGTGCTGCTGCGGCAAAGCTAATCATCCTCTTACTGTGGGTGACATGCCCCCTCTTTATTGGTCATCTGGGTTTGGTTAAGATCCGAAGCCACACTTCCTGCCCCCAGTTTCATTGCCATGACCATTCCAACACCGAATCAAGAGATTATTCGTATCGCCAACGAGCTTGCAGCCAAAGGAATAAGCCCTACCACAGCCATGATCAAAGCTCGTCTCAGCCAGCCCGTCCCAATGGCAGAGCTACTGAAGGCATTGAGCCAATGGAAGCAACAACCCTCGGCTGAGCAATGTGAGCCCGCTTGCACCACATCAGATACCCCTGTGTCGCCTCCTCCACTGACCTTGCAACAACTCGGTCAGCAGCTTGATCGCCTCGAACAAAAAGTGGATCGGTTGATCGCGTTACTTAGCCAGCAGGGAGATAAATAAGCCATGTTTATCGTCGAACTCTGCTTTGAGTGCTATCGCGACACTTCCTTGGCGGAGGCCGAGCACGCCATCGTCAACTACCTCGATATGCTGCGCTATCAAGGGCAAATCATTGGCCGCGAATTTCCAACCAGCATCCATCAAGGTCACTTTATTAGCCGGGTGGTCTGCCCAGAACAAGATAGCCTGCATCCAGACAATCAAAGTGAACAGGTGAAACGGGCGGAACAGCAGCTCCATCAGGTAGGTCTGCTGGCCCCCAAGCTCCAACTAAAAGGCCCAGACCTGCTCTCTGACAGTACCGACCCTTGTGGCCAACAAGGCGATCGGCCGAGCTGGATGCTGCTCTATACCAGCTTCTTGCACAGCTGCTCTCCCCTTCGCTGCGGCGATCATTTCGCCCCCATCCCACTCTATCAACTACCAGCGGTGGCTAATGGTGACCACAAGCAGATCATCAAGTGGCAGGAGGATTGGGAGGCGTGTGACCAATTACAAATGAACGGCTCCATTGCCGAACATGTTGCATTAGAGGAGATAAGCAACGTGAGCAGCCGCCTCTATCGGCGGGGCAGCGATCTTAGCAAACGACTAGAGGCACTGACGGGTATTCCCACTTACTACTACCTCTATCGCGTGGGTGGCCTGAGTGCAGCCGAAGAACGCCACCGCCCATGTCCCAGCTGTGGTGGCCAATGGGCATTGGCCGAACCTCTGCATGAAATTTTCGATTTTAAGTGCGATAGCTGCCGGTTAATTTCTAACTTATCTTGGGATTTCAAAGATTAAGAACTTAGCCTAGTCGGCGTGATTGGCGCGCCCCTCGGTCATCCATAAGAGCGGGCTCACCTTGCCCACAGAAACCGCAGCGTACAGATGTCCGAGCGCGACGCAGGGCCAACATGGTGAGCTAACGAGCCTAAGGATAGCGGTGCTAAGCCATCTTTAAGGGCTGAACCAGCCGATCAGCACAGCCTTATCGGGGGCATAGCAGACCCATCATGCGGCCTGTGCCCGAATAGACCAGGCTCTGGCTGGTTAGGTGAGTGCCACCTGCGGTGAACGCTAGTGGGGTAACGTCTCTAAGCGCGCTAAAAAGGCTGGCAAGGATAACGCCAGTGACAAGCGGCGACCCGAATCGAGCCACTCAAGCCACACTTGACCACTTTCGTTATCTAAGGAAATCAGGGTGTTTTCGTGACGTGTGGTCGCAATAAAAATCGACGGCGGGCGCTTTAATTTACGCAGCATCAAGAGATGGCCAATCAAATTTTCCTTCAGTAACTCAAGATCTTCCTCATTCCATGGGAAGATCAATTCAAGTCGCAGCCCTTTGTAGAGACAGGGAATGGGGCGACTAAACCAGTGCCCAAACAGTGCCAACGCACTAGGGTGCAGCGTTAGCTCCAAAGCGGCGGCTATGGCACTGAAATCCTCAGGCTGGGCCCTGTGATAAGGGCGCCACGCGACTTTCCCCTCGTTGGGTTTCGCAACTTCACATACCGAGCGCCACTCAGCATCCCAGTCACAACGAGGCACACCGTATCGTTGCTCTCGATGCTGTTGCCATCGCGCCAAAAAATCTGTCAGGGCAGACAACACTTGATCCGACATTAAAAATCCCCACAATTGCTGACAACGTTCGCCATTGCAGCACCAAATTTCCTGAGAAACAAGGCGAAGCATCACAGCGCATCGGCCAAGGTGAGCGCTTGCGAGCAACCCGAACAAGAGCGGGTATCACCACTGCCAACCCAATGCCCCATTTCCTTTTCACTCATGTGGATAACATCGATGAGCACGCAAGATAGATACGCAGGGGCCAGCGCCCTCAAAGGCTTACGGCTAGGCCAGCAATCAGATTACCTCAGTCAATACAGTCCCTCACTGCTGCAACCTGTGCCTCGCGCACTCAATCGAGATGATCTACAACTGGGTGCCACCTTGCCGTTTGCCGGTTGTGATATGTGGACACTCTACGAACTCTCTTGGCTCAACTCGAAAGGTAAGCCTATGGTGGCGCTGGGTGAAGTCTCCGTTCCTGCGACCAGCCCCCATCTGATCGAGTCAAAATCATTCAAGCTCTACCTCAACTCATTCAATCAGACCCGTTGCGCTGCGATCGACACGGTAGCCGCCATGTTGCAAAGCGATCTGAGCGCCTGTGCTGGCGCTCAGGTCGAGGTGCGCTTGTTTTCCCTGACACACGCTCCCCACCACATTGCCACCTTACCGGGGGAGTGCATTGATGATCAGGATATCGAGGTAGATCAATATGAGTTTGATGCCTCACTGCTCCAAGGGGCAGCAGGCCAAGAGATGGTGGAGGAGACACTGCACAGCCACCTGCTGAAATCCAACTGCTTGGTCACCAGCCAGCCGGACTGGGGGTCGGTGGTCATCCGCTACCGAGGTCCCCGCCTCGATCGGCAAAAATTATTGCGCTACCTCATCTCATTTCGTCAGCACAACGAATTCCACGAACAGTGTGTCGAGCGCATTTTCATCGATCTCAAGCACTACTGCCAGCCAGCGCAACTCACTGTGTATGCGCGCTATACTCGCCGCGGCGGTCTCGATATCAACCCATTTCGCTCCGATTTCGAGCCAGTCCCCACCAATCTACGCCTGATCCGCCAGTGACGGTCGCCATGACATGCTGTTAATCGTTGTTATCTCAATACGTTACTCTCATTAATCTGGCACTGAGATCCGCGAGTAAACTCTGGACTCGCAGGGTGAGGCTTGGATAACATGCCCTCATCCCTGCGGCGTCTTTATTCTCATGAATCAACTGTTTGTTCTGACCATGATGATCTCCTCCCTGTCAGCTCCTGATCTGGACCTGAACGTGGAGCAGCTGTCTATTGATCTGCAGCAAGCACAAACATGGGTCCTGACCGACCCTGCCAAATGTGTGCAGCTCTCCTCTGCCTTTCTACTGCGCACCGCCAATAGCACTCCACTAAGCAGCAGCCACCAAGATGCTAGCTACCGTGAACCGATAACCAGCTACAGCACCGCACAGCAAACCATTGGCGCGAATCTGCTCAAAGGAAAATGCTTGGTGCAGCTCGGCCAGTATCAACCCAGTATGCAGGCCTTTGATCAGGCGTTGGTATTAGCCGAAAAGGAGGGATTCCCTGAGCTCACAGCCCATGGGCTGTACCTGAAAATACGCAGTCAGGAAATCAGACCGTCCCGTGAGGATGAAAGCCGTCAGCTGCTGGCACGGCTTGAGATGTTACTGACTGAACCGAGCCTCCAAAATAGTCCGCTGCAAGTTTACAGCCGACTATTACGCACCACCTACGATATTGCCAACAAGCGTTTTGCCGATGCCCAGCATCAGCTGGCAGACGCTCGGATTTGGGCTGCAAAACGCCCTGAGCCACTGACCAGCGCGTGGGTCAGTGCCACGAGCGGCGATCTTTACCGCGCGCTGCTGCAGCCACAGTTAGCTCTAGGCGAATATATTGATGCCCAGCAACAGGCGAAAGAGATCAAGGACCCCTTGTTCTTGGGTTTACTGACAAGCCAGATCGTCAAGCTCTATCAAGAACAACAAGACCCGCAAAAAGCACTGAAATACGCCACTGACGCAGCCAACTATTTTCAGGCCATCGGTAACCCAGTGTTACTTTGCGATGCTCTGATGGTGCTAGCGCAACTCAATAGAGAGCTGGGCGATCTCAATATGACCTTGGTCTATCTCTTTAATGCCCTAGACCTACTTGATGAAGATCGTCACCGCATTAACATTGCCCAACTTAATTTCGAGATTGGCAAGACTTACTTGCAAAGCGGCAATCTCGCTCTCGCCAGTCGCTACCTCAATACTGCTCGCCAAGCCCATGAACCCAATGATGCCAAAGAACCACTGATAGATACCTTGCTCCTACTCGGCGAGCTATATCTGAAAAAACACGAAGCGGCGATCGCCATTTTACAGTTAGAAAACGCGCGAACCCTTGCCAACCAGTTAGGTGATAGTCGCCGTCAATATGAGGCTTACCGTCTGCTATCAATCGCCTACGAGCAAAAAGGCTATCTGCGCAAGGCGCTGGACAGCTACCGCAGCTTCACTCGGCTGGGCGAGGAGGTTCGTCAACAAGAGGCCGTGCAAGAACAAACGACCGCGCACGATAACTATGTGCAGATCGAGCGCAGGCAAAGCATCAAGGCATTAGAACAGCGTCTTGAAGAGAGCCAGTACCAACAAGAACGCTATCTTTGGTCCAGCATCACCACCAGCTTGCTGCTGGCACTGTTTATTTATCTCTTCTTTACCATCTGGCTAAAATTGCGGGCTGCCCGCCTGTTAGCCAAACAGACAGGGGAGGCATTGCTCATTGAGCCACGCACTCAGCTGGCCAATTGGCAGCGTCTGATGCAACGTTGGCCACAGGAGATGGTCAAACGTCAGCAGCAATCTGAGCGCTGGTATCTCAGTGAGCACACCTCCCGTGAGTTCGATGACAAACTCCATTATCTGCTGTTTCACGTTCCTTTTTTAATCACTAATCCGCAGCGTCATGGCTATCAAATCAGCCGTGAGATCGAGCAAACATTCGGAGCCTACGTCGCGGGTCTAACACCACCAGATGGCCGGATCTATGACTTACGCGCAGGCTGTTTGCTCTATGTCGTCCCCCAGCGTCATGTGGACAACTTACCCCACTTAGCCGCCCAGCTACTGAATGAGCTGGCTGCATTTTCGTGTGAATACCCACTCGATCGACGCATTAGTCTCGGGATTATTAGCCACCCTTTTTTGCCCAAAGCGCCGGCCGCTCTGGACCACCATGGTTTATTTGATCTGTGTTATTTGGCATTAGCTGGCGCGACGCAGCTCAGTGATCATTCTCAGCAGAGCGCTTGGCTTGAACTCGCCGCCATTGATTGCCAACAAGCGGCGTTTTTTAACGGGGACGTGTGGCAATGTGGTCTGATGGCCATTGACAAGGGATTGGTAAAAGTCAACGCGTCCCACGAAAAACAGTGGGTTAATTGGTCACAACTGGCGCGCTCCCAAGCAGGAAGCGCTTCGCCAACCGCTGATTGAATAACTGAAAACCTAGTGTGCACATCGTCACTCTGCCCCAATAACCATCATCACCACAGGGTGTGATAATGAATGATATCGCTGCCGTAGCAGGACAATTAGCCGAACTCAGAGCGTCCCTCCAGCAAACCCAGCTTGAACTTGAAGGCACTGTCTTAGTGGCAGATGCTGAACGGATTCGCAGTACCCAGTTTATTAACCAGCTCATTCTCTGCTGCTACGGTATCGTACCATGAACTAGATAGCCAACTGACTCAACTGCAACAAACATTCCGCAGTGATCCACTGATCACCTCGTTAGATCGTGAGTTATTGGCGCTCGAAAAACGGCTGCAACAGCACAGTGTCGCCTTACAGAGATCCATGAGCCTCTCACAAGCGGCGCTCGACAGCGGCGCGCATCACCTCGCATCGATCAGCACACTGCCACATGCTATCCGCCAATCACTGCTGCTATTTCTCAACACGCCTGCCGATGGCGCCTGTGCGAACAACAACAGCGCATGCTCACGCTACTCGATCTCTACCAGCAAGCAACCAGCCTCCAACAAACGCCATTAGTCACCTCTTCGCAAGATGAGCAACCTCAACTATTTGCACCACAAGACGAGCAGCGCCTCAGCGATGAGTTACAACGCCTGATCACTGAACTGGATTTTGCAGGAGCCATCGGGGCAAGCTTGTCTGATATCCGGCGCCAGTTACTCTCTGGGCTCAAACCCACCTTGTTGGCCAGTACTTGCCTTCGGGTTATCGAACTTATCATCGAAGGAACCCGAGCAGAGCGGACCGCCTCCCGTGCTTTTTTAACTAACCTCAATGAGCGTCTCGCGTTGATCCATTCCAGCGTGACTCAATCTCTTGATGAGGGTCGCCTCCTACAGCAAACCAGAACAGAGAGCCATCAGGCGCTACAGCATCAGATCCAAGCAATCGACCACAGCCTGACTCAATACCAGCATGTCGATAGCCTCAAAGCGGCGATCTCAGAACATCTGGTCACGCTCAACACCCTGTTACACGAGAGATCGGAGTCAGCATCCCGCGAAAACTCGCTCCTTAATTATATTTCCAAGATGGAGTCCAAGATCCGCCTGATCACAGAAGAGACGGCCGAATACAAAAAACGGCTGACGATTCAAAAGCACAAACTGTTTCTCGATAGCTTAACCCAGGTGCACAACCGCGCCGCGCTCGATGAGCGCTTGGAGCAAGAGTATCGCCGCTGGGTGCGTTACCGTACCCCCTTGTGCTTGGCGATCATTGATATTGATCACTTCAAGCAAATCAATGACAACTACGGCCACATGGCTGGCGATAAGGCCTTAAAGGTGGTGGCAAAGGCATTACAACGTACGCTGCGAGATACCGACTTCATCGCACGTTTCGGGGGTGAAGAGTTTGTCGTGCTGTTACCAAATATCAACCCAGAGAAGTTTCAAAAGCCGCTCGAAACCCTGCGCCAAACCATCAAACACATTCCGTTTCGCTTTCGGGACGCCAAAGTGGCCATTACCATCTCCATCGGCGCCACGCTGTTTCGTGAGGGCGACACCCCCTCAGAGGTGTTCGAGCGAGCAGACAAGGCGCTCTATCACGCCAAACACACGGGTCGGGATCAGGTGATGCTAGCGTGAGGGGCGGCTAAAAAACCAGCGAACGCACTTGTCCCCTATTTCCCTCGCCCCTCGGTTGCCACTACTATCGAAATCAGGGGATGCAATATGGCTCCCCTTTTCTCCCCAGGGAAACCACAACGATAACAAGCGAGTGCAAGGGGAATCTATGATTACGCACATCAATCCTGTTGGCAGCATGGACCTGCTGTCACAGCTTGAGGTTGATCGCCTCAAGCAAACAGCAAGCAGCGATATCTATCAGTTATTTCGCAACTGCTCGCTGGCGGTGCTCAACTCAGGTAGCCATACCGATAGCTCCAAAGAGATTTTAGAGCGCTTCAAGTCGTTCGATATCCATGTGATCCGCCGTGAGCGGGGGGTTAAACTGGAGCTGTTCAATGCCCCGGAGCACGCCTTTGTCGATGGCGAAATCATCCGTGGCATTCAGGAGCACCTGTTCTCGGTGCTACGTGACATTCTCTACGTCTCCAATCAGTTAGAATCGAACCGTCAGGTTAATCTGACGAACTCGACCCACATCTCTAACGTGGTGTTTGCCATCCTGCGTAACGCCAAAGTGATCCAGCCTGGTGCCGACCCTAACCTTATCGTCTGCTGGGGCGGCCACTCTATCAATGAGATCGAGTACCAATACACCCGCTTAGTGGGTAATGAGTTAGGGCTACGCGAGCTGAATATTTGTACCGGCTGTGGCCCAGGGGCGATGGAAGGGCCGATGAAAGGCGCGGCTGTCGGCCATGCCAAACAGCGAGTACGCAATGGCCGCTACATCGGGCTGACTGAACCCTCCATCATTGCAGCTGAACCCCCTAATCCCATCGTTAACGAGCTGGTGATCCTGCCGGATATCGAGAAACGACTGGAAGCGTTCGTCCGGCTCGGCCACGGCATTATTATCTTCCCTGGCGGAGCGGGCACCGCCGAAGAGCTGCTTTATCTGCTGGGGATCATGATGCACCCCGCGAACGAGCGGCAGCCCATGCCCATCATCCTGACCGGCCCGAAAGAGAGTGCAGACTATTTCCGCGCCATCGACGACTTTATCAAAGCAACCCTCGGTGAGCCGGCGACCAAGCTCTACCGGATTATCGTCGGCAATGCGCCAGAAGTTGCCAGGGTCATGAAAGAGGCGATGCCCAAAATTCGCGAGTATCGAAAATCAGTTGGTGACGCTTACTCTTTTAACTGGTCACTGAAGATCGAGCCGGAATTTCAGCTACCTTTCGAGCCAGACCACGCCAACATGGCGAGTCTAGATCTACACCGTCAACAGCTCCCTCAGTTACTGGCAGCTAACCTGCGCCGCGCCTTCTCTGGCATTGTCGCGGGGAACGTCAAAGAAGGGGGCATTCGTGCTATCGAGAAGAGAGGCCCCTTCAAGCTACATGGCGATAAGGAGCTGATGCACTTGATGGACAAGCTGCTAGAGAGCTTCGTGAAACAGCAACGCATGAAGCTGCCCGGGAGTCAGTACATACCTTGCTATGAAATCGTGCGCTAGCCCAACAGGCTGGCCAAGCAGCCATCCTGAACGGTCAACATGAATAAGAGGGGCCACTGTCGCGCCCCTCTGCTGTTATTGCGTGTTATCCCATTTATCCCATATCAGGTCAGCCATGCCGCGAGGCTGTCATGAGGCGCACCAGTTGTTACAATGGGCCATCCTGACCATCAAGAGCGCCCCATGCCACACCTGCTGATCATCGATGCCCTCAATCTCATCCGCCGCCTGCACGCAGTACAAGCCCAGCAAGCTCTGACGCCAGCGCAAGCTCTTCTGGCCACACGGGCCAACCTTATCAACTGTTGCCGTAAGTTACTGGCTAATAGTGAGCCAACCCATGCTATCGCGGTGTTTGATGGCGACATCGCAAGCTGGCGTAAAAGGCTCTATCCCGCTTACAAAGAGGGGCGCACACCGATGCCCACTGAGCTGCGTGAAGGCCTCGCTGAGCTGCAAGATGCCTTCTGGGAATGTGGGGTCGATGCCCTCCTCTCTGAGACTGACGAAGCAGATGACCTAATTGCAACCCTTGCCTGCGGCATAGCTCAGCATGGCCATCAGGCCACTATCATCTCCACTGATAAGGGGTTTTGTCAGCTCATCAGCCCACACATCCAGATCCGTGACTACTTCAACAAACGCTGGCTGGATGCGGCGTTTGTCCAGCAACACTATGGTTTGGCACCGAGCCAACTGGTGGATTGTTGGGCACTAACCGGCGTCAGTGGCTCAAACATCAAAGGCGTGCCCGGGATTGGCCCAAAAACCGCCACTCAGTTACTACAGCAATACCATGATTTAGCGACCCTGCTGGATGTGGGACAACATGAGGCTGCCAGTAACGCGTTACGCAAAGTGTGCCAGCATCGAGAAGCATCCTTACTCGCCCAACGTTTAGTCCGGCTACAACACGACATTCCATTGGGCTTTAACTTGCGGGATATCCGTTACCCGCCAGCAATGGATATTTGACTCTTCACGCTGGCTCGATTTCTTACCACAAATGCCAGATGTTGAATAAAATGAGAGATATGTAAATAGGGTGGTGGAATTGCTACATAAATGATATAAAGCGGCCCGAACCCTCCCCTGTCCTCTGGAAGTGGAACCCTCCCATGTCTAAAACAAACATCACCGTAATCCCTGGCGACGGCATTGGCCCCAGCATCATTGAGTCTGCCATCCAGATCCTGAATCACGCAGGATGTGACTTCGAGTATGAATACGCAGATGCAGGTTTAGTTGCCCTCGAAAAGCATGGCGAATTACTACCGCAAAGCACGCTGGATCTGATTAAGAAAAACAAGGTCAGCCTCAAAGGGCCATTAACTACCCCTGTCGGCAAGGGCTTCACTTCCATTAACGTCTCCCTGCGTAAAACATTTAACCTGTACGCCAACGTGCGCCCAGTGATCTCCTTCAAGGGGACGAAAAGTCGCTACGACAACATCGACATCATCACCGTGCGCGAAAACACCGAGGGAATGTATTCAGGGGCGGGGCAAAAGCGCAGCGACGATAATCAAACAGCTGAGGCCATGAGTATCATCACCCGTGAAGGTGCTGAGCGCATCGCCATCTTTGCCTTCGAACTGGCCCGTCAGGAAAAGCGCAAGAAAGTCACCATTATCCACAAAGCAAATATCCTTAAATCCACCTCAGGCCTGTTTCTCGACGTTGCCCGTGAAGTAGCTGCTCGTTACCCAGATATCCAGAACGAGGAGATGATCGTCGATGCCGCGTGCATGAATCTGGTGATGTATCCAGAACGGTTTGACGTGATGGTCACCACTAACCTATTTGGCGACATCCTTTCTGACCTCTGTGCAGGCTTGGTCGGCGGTCTTGGCATGGCACCGGGCGCCAATATCGGCGATGGCGCCGCCATCTTCGAAGCGGTGCACGGCTCAGCTCCCGATATCGCAGGCAAGAACATTGCTAACCCCACATCGGTGATCCTCGCCTCAATTCAGATGCTCGAATACCTCGGTATGCACGATAAAGCCGCGCAGATCCGCAAGGCCGTACGTGACACCATCGCATCGGGCGACCGAGTGACCCGAGACTTAGGCGGTCAAGCATCCACCGATGAATTCACCCAAGCCGTTATTTCACGGCTTTGATTTGATTGATAGGTTAAAAAAAGATCATTAACTCGAATGAAACTCAGTTAAAAACCACTACCCAATCTGCTAATAGATGAAAATCCGAAACCTGTTGATGGGTTTCGGATTTTTTATGTGCATGACGCAAACGCTCGGCTTCCTTGACACCAACAGCAACCCACATAGAACCTTTAGTAGCATTCGCCTATCTCATCATGAGTTAAGTGGCATACCGTATA
>NZ_PGGC01000049.1 GCF_002795305.1 Aeromonas cavernicola | reverse complement strand
TTCTGTTAAACCGCTCTATGTACGCGTTCTGCTGGGGATTGCCAGGTTGGATATATCCCAAAGTGATCTCCTGTTTCGCCGCCCACTCCTTGAGCTCTTCGCTGATATATTCCGGCCCATTATCACACCGGATCATCGTCGGTTTGCCACGCCATTCGATCACCTGCGGTGTTTTTCAAGGTAGTTGTCGCGTAAACCGGTTTTTTAGGCCGCGAGTTTTTGTGCTTGCTCCGGGCGCTCCGGATTGAGCATCACCGTCCCCACCGGCGTCCAGTTTCGGGTTTGGCCCCGCCATCTTGCCGGGTTTGCCTCTCTAGCTGCCTGATACACATCATGACGTCTGGCTAACAGCGCCTTGTCTTCCCCGCGATGTCGCTCTCCCGGCGTGACAAAACCGATGCGGCTATGCCTGTGCTCTTCGTTATACCAGGCCATAAATCCTTGTACCCATTCCCTTGCCGCATCCCGGCTGGCAAAGCCCTCTGCAGGCCACTGTGGGCAATACTTCAGGGTGCGAAACAGCGACTCCGAGTACGGATTATCATTGCTGACCCGTGGCCGACCCCGCGAGGGCGTTATCCCAAGCTCAACCATCTTGCTCAGCAGTGTGTAGGACTTCATCGGTGCCCCATTGTCCGAGTGCAAGACCAGCGGCTGCCGCCAGCACTGCTCACGCAGCGCCGTGCGCTGCAGGAGTTCTGCTGCCAGCTCACCACTCTCTTGCTCATGGACCTCCCAGCCCACGCCCTTGCGGCTGTAGATGTCCTCTATCAGATAGAGGTAGTAGTACTTACCCCGGACCGGTGACGGAAGATAGGTGATGTCCCATGACCACACCTGGTTGGGCCCACTGGCACTATGGCTGGTTGGAGCCTGTACCTTACGTGGTGCCTGGCAGCGGCCTCGTCTGTGTAGCTGCCCGGCATCGCGCAAGATACGGTAGAAGCTGGACTCGCTCGCCAGATAGCATCCCCGGTCAGCCAATCTCGGCACTATTTGACTCGGCGGCAGGGAGGCAAATTCCGGACTATGGCACACTGCCAATATCGCCTGCCGCTCTTCTGGCGTCAGAGCGTGCGCCGGTATCGGGCGAACCGCTCCGGGGCGGCCATCCGCTTTCACAGCCAGCCCTTCGGTCCAGCGCTGAAGGGTGCGCAGACTCAGCCCCAGTACCTCTGCCGCCTGTCGCTTGCGCGCCCCAGCTACGAGCGCCTCATGCCACCACTCAACGTATTGCTGCCGTACTGGCAACGAGGTCAGCTCTCCTCGTCGACGTTGCCCCAGTAGGCATTGAGCTTTTTTTGCAATATCAGCAGGGCTGCTGCTTCAGCGAGCGCCTTCTCTTTACGGCGAAGCTCCCGCTCCAGCTCGCGGATACGTTTCTTGTCTGCTTTAGCTTGCACGTTATCCATCTGTTGCTGGGCTTTGGCATTGTGCTGGCCCTGGACACACGCCGCCCGCCATGCCTGGATTTGCTCGATATAGAGTCCTCGGCGACGACAATACTCGGCCAGCTCTGCTTCAGAGAGGGTGGCAGTCTCCAACACGGTGGCAAACTTGGCACCGGGGGACCATTCATCGGTTTTTTTATTGTGTCCGGGCACGCAGGCTCCTGTGGCGTTGGCTTGTTTGAGCCAACTATACAGGACGGTCTTGCTGACGCCCTCCTGGCGAGCAAGCTCAGCGACAGACATGTTGATAGGAGGCAACAGCTTCTTGAGCAGTGCGGATTTATGTTCATCAGAATAGCGAGTCATCGAACCCTTCTTCCGCCCCCGGTCTTCCATTTAGCGTGATCTGTTTAGGCGACAACTATCCTGACACCGGGGGGGATTCAGGCCAGTTTGTTGCTCTAGCAGACCTTCCAGTACAAAGATGGAATCACGCAATGTGCCAGGGACGACGATGCCATGAAAGCCGGAGAACTGATCCGAGACAAAGTTGTACCAGGTAATGCCACGACTGGAGCCAAAGTATTTCCGGTTCGGCCCGG
>NZ_PGGC01000048.1 GCF_002795305.1 Aeromonas cavernicola | reverse complement strand
GCTGGCCGCCGGAGAGCTGGTGCGGATATTTGGCCGCGGTCGCCTTGGCGGGGGTCAGGCCGACCTTCTCCAGCAGGGCGTAGACCATGTCGGGCAGCTCTTTTTTGTCGATCACCTTGCTGTGCAGCAGCAGGGGGCGGGCGATGTGGTGGTAGATGGTGTGGGTCGGGTTGAGCGAACCGAACGGATCTTGCCACACCATCTGCACGCTCTGGCGATAGTCCAGCAGGGCGGTGCCCTTGTTGAAGGCTTCTAAATCTTTGCCGCGATAGAGAATCCGTCCACTGGAGAGCTTGTACATCTTGGCGAGGATCTTGGCGATAGTGCTCTTGCCGGAGCCAGACTCCCCGACCACCGCCAGGGCGCGGCCCCGGTGCAGGTTGAAGGTGATGTCGGAGAGTGCCCGCATCTTGCCACTCTTGATGGCATTGGAGTTGATGGGGAAGTCCTTATAGAGGTGCTGGACTTCGATGATGGGTGCATCGGTTTTGGCGATTTGCATGACAGACATCCTTAACAGCCAGCGGCCTTGTCCAGATAGATCACGGAATCTTGTTGCAGTCCCTGCTCCTCATAGAGGTGGCAGGCGGTCTGTTGCCCGGGGCGGATCTCGGTGAGGAAGGTGTACTCCTGACGGCAGCGATCGTGCACCTTGCCGCAGCGGGCCTGAAAGCGGCAGCCGACCGGCACCTCCAGCAGGTTGAGCGGGGTGCCCGGGATCCCTTCCAGCACGGTTTTCGGGCCGTGCAGGGGCGGGAAGGAGTTGCCAAGCCCTTTGGTATAGGGGTGCAGCGGCGCGGTCAGGATCGCCTTGGCGGGGGCAACCTCAATCAGTTCACCCGCATACATGATGCCGATGCGATCGCAGAACTCCACCATCAGGGAAAGGTCGTGGGTGATGAACAGAATAGAGAAGTTGAACTTCTCTTTCAGGGCATAGACCTTCTGCAGGATCTCCCGCTGTACCACCACATCCAGCGCCGTGGTCGGCTCATCCATGATCAAGAGCTCTGGGTTGAGCGCCATGGCGATGGCGATCACCAGCCGCTGGCGCATGCCGCCGGAAAACTGGTGCGGGTAATCCTTGAGCCGGCTTGGGTGGATGTCGACGATGGTGAGCAGCTCCTGGGCGCGCTTGATCGCCTCGTAACGGGTCATGCCGGGGTTGTGGGCCAGCAGCACGTCACAGAACTGCTCCTCCATCCGCAACACCGGGTTCAAGGCGTTCATGGCGGACTGGAACACCACCGACACTTGTTGCCAGCGATAGGTCCGTAGCCGCTCCTCGTTGTAGTGGAGGATGTTCTCCCCCTTGAACAGGATCTCGCCACCACTGATGTAAGCGGGCGGCTTGTGCAGCCGAGCCACCGAGAAGGCGACGGTGGACTTACCACAGCCCGACTCACCGGCGAGCCCGAAGATCTCGCCTTGTCTGATATCAAAACTGACTGAATTGACGGCGCGCACGTCGCCATTTTCGGTGATGTAGTCGACGCACAGATTGCGAACCGACAGCAGGGGGTGCTTATTCATGCGGTCTTCTCCTGTGCGGCAGAGAGCGGTGTGGCGACCGGTGTGGCAAGTTTCTTCCAGCGGCTCAGTCCTTTGTGGGAGCGCAGCTGCGGGTTGGCAATCTCGTCGATGGCGAAGTTGAGCAGGGCCAGACCGGCACCCAGGGTGGCGATGGCAACGCAGGGGGCCAGGATCTCCCACCAGGCGCCGACCAAAATGGCGCTGGAGGTCTGGGCGTTGTAGAGCATGATGCCCCAGCTCACTACGGTCGGGTCGCCGAGGCCTAGGAACTCTAAGGTCGCTTCGGTGACGATGGCGTAGATGATGGAACCGATAAAGCTCACCCCGATGATGGAGATGAGGTTGGGCAGGATCTCCACCAAGATGATGCGCCAGGCCGGCTCGCCCAGCACTTCGGCGGCGATGACGAACTCTTTTTCGCGCAGGGCCAGAGTTTGGGCACGGATGACCCGCGCGCCATAGGCCCACGAGGTCAACCCTATTATCACCGCAATCACCGTCGGTGACGCCTCCCCGATAAAGCTCGCCAGCACCAGTAGTAAGGGGAGGTTAGGGATCACCAGTACCACGTTCATCAGAAAGGTCAGGCACTCATCCACCAAGCCGCCAAAGTAACCAGCGGTAATACCGATGGCGACCGCCAGCGAGCAGACCAGCAGGCCCGCGCTAAAGCCCACCAGCAGTGAGATGCGGGCACCGTTGGTAAATTGGGCCCAGATGTCGTGGCCCATGCGGGTTGATCCCATCACGAACTCGGCACTGGGCGGCTGGTGCGGGCGAGCCACCCGTTTGGTCGGCTCGTTGCTGGCTAGAATGGGGGCAAAGATGGCCATCAGTACGAAGGCAACCACGATGGCGAGGCCGCAGGCCGCCTTCTTGTTGCCCAATAAGATTTTAAGGATGGTTGGCATACGCATCTTATTTACCTCCGGTGCGCAGGCGGGGATCGAGAAAGACGTAAAGCACGTCGGCCAAGAAGTTAAAGCTGAGCATAGTGATGGTCATGATCAGCAGTTGGCCCTGAATGAGCGGGTAGTCGCGGGCCAGAATGCCCTGATAGAGGGTCAGACCCAGTCCCGGGTAGTTGAAGATCACCTCGGTGATCAGAGAGCCTCCGATGACGAAGCCGAGCGCCATGGAAAGGGCAGTGACGCTGGGCAGAATGGCGTTGCGGGCACCGTAGTTGAAGATCACTCGGTTGCTGGAGAGCCCCTTGGCCTTGGCCATGGTGATGTAATCCTCACCGAGCAGGTTGATCATGTTGTTGCGCATGGTGATGAGAAAGCCCCCCACCTGGACAATGGACAGAGTCAGTACCGGCATGATGGCGTGGGTCAGGATGCTCTTGATGTGCTCCCAGCCCCAATCCGCTTTGATTTCAGGGCTGTAGGCGTAGCCGATGGGCAGCCATTCAAGGCTAACCCCGAACAGGAATAGGGCGAGCAGGGAGACCACCACCGGCGGAATGGCCTGCATCACTAAGGTGAGCGGGGAGAGAATGCTGTCCATCCGGCCGCCGCGATACCAGGCGGCGAAGATGCCGACGATGGAACCGATGGAGAAGCTCAGGATGGTGGAGGTGCCGACTAGAAACAGGGTCCAGCCGATGGCGCGACCCAGCACGTCAGAGACCTGCTGTGGGTAGAAGCGCACCGAGGTGCCGAGATCCCAAGTAAAGACACTTTGCACATAGGTGAGAAATTGGGTACCGATGGGACCATCGACAAAACCGAAGGTGGCTTTGAGGGCTTCCAGCGCAGCGGGTTCCATCATGGCACCCGCGCGGGCAAACATCACCGAGACCGGGTCCCCCGGCATGGCTCTGGGGAGCAGGAAGTTAATGGTGGCGGCGACCAGAAAGGCCACCAAATAGAACGAAAATCGTCTCAGTATGAAACCCATGATAATACCTTTTACTGCAAACTTACCCCGCGTTGGGTGTAGCAACCCCAACCCCGATAGTGCCGGGTAAGAAGGGGATTAACGGGGAAGATGGCCCCCCGCAGGGGGCCGGGATTGTTTAGCTATTTGGCTTGAGGGACAACACGTGCAGTAGACGCTCTGGGGTGTCTGGGTGCACCTGTGGCTTGGCAACCGGGTTGTCGGCGCTGAACCAACCGTTGAAGCGTTTGGTGCTGTACTCATACCAAGTCGGGTTGTTGAAGACAGGAATGATGGTCTGGTTGGCTCCAACACGGTCTTGGATAGCGAACATTAACTCCTTCTGTTTGGCCGCATCGGCGGTCTGGGTGAAGTCGTCGATCAGCTTGTCGAGCGCAGGATCCTTGTAACGAGGCGCGGCGAAGCGGTTGCCACGGTCAGCCATGTTACGGGAGTGGAACGCGGTCTCAAAGTACTTGTGCGGGTTGGCGCCGGCAAAGTAACCCTGCAGGGCGACATCAAAATCACCGGTGATCAGGTTCTCGGTCCAGACGGTCGCTTCTGGGGTGGCGGTCTTGGCGTTCAGCCCGAGCGCCTGCAAGCCTTCGACCCCGATCTGGACGGTGTTGACCCAGTCAGTCCAGCCGTTTGGCACCAGTACCTTGAACTCGATCTTTTTGCAGCTCGGGGTGTCGAGGAATTTATCGCCATCGCAATCCTTATAGCCAGCCTCTTTTAGCATGGCTTTGGCCCCTTCCAGATCGAACTTGCTGTACTTGCCGTACTTCTTGTCCACTTCCGGGTTGTTCCAGGAGTCGAAGGCTTTGCCCAGACCTGACGGATACTCGTTGACGGTCGGGTAGCCGTAGCCCGCGATATCTACCATCGACTGGCGGTCCATCGCCATGGAGAAGGCGCGGCGGAAGCTGATGTCGTTAAAGGCTTCGTTATTGCCCGGATGCTTGGTCTGGAAGTTGACGTTAAACGCCACCGTGCCGGAGGCCGGGAACCAATATTTATTGTTCTTCGGATCGTTACCGACGTAGAGACGTTCAATATCGGGGACGAAAGAGCCGAACCAATCCACATCCCCTTTCATGACCGCTGCCAGCACTTGGTCGTTGGTGGCCATTTGCGGCATCCGCAAGCAGTCGATAGAGAGGCTGGCGTTATCCCAATAGTGCGGGTTGCGGCATTGGGTGTAGAGCTGGGCGGAGAAGTTATCTACTTCAGTGAAGGGGCCGGTGCCAACTGGCTTGTCGTTGGTGAAGGCGACGGGGTCTTTCACCGACTTCCACTGATGCTCCGGCACGATGGGCACCAGTACCAGATCGTTCACCACGTTCGTGTTGACGTCGGTTAGCTCGAACTTGACCTTATTGGCAGCCAGTTTTTCAACGCTTTTGATCTGGGTCCAGATTGAGCGCTCATCCAGCGCCTTATTCGCTTTGACCAGATTGAAGGAGAAGAGGATGTCGTCAGCGGTAAAGGCTTCACCATCAGACCACTTCACGCCGTCACGCAGATCGAAGGTGACCGATTTCAGGTCATCACTGAACGCATACTGGGTAGCCAGACGATAGACCGGTTTGCCCCCTTGCATCTCGTTGAAGATCACCAGCGGCTCATAGATAAAGTGGCGGGTGGTGTGCAGTAAGCCTGCTTGCAGGAAGGGGTTGAAATTCTTTACCCACGCGGTCTCTTGTTGGGCGACCAGCGTCAGAACGGTTTTGTTGTCGGCAGCCATGGCATTGCTGGCGACGCCAGCCATCATCAAGGTGCCGAGCATAACGGCGGTAGAGAGATTGGATACTTTGGCAAGCATATGATTTCCTTTTCTTATTTTGTCAGCATTCCTGTCAGGATTTGCTTCGTATGTGTTGAGCACTGTCTTCGCATGCAGGGAAGTGCAGTCCTCTTTGTTGGTCAGAGTTCGTCAGGTTTTTGCCTGTTGTTGTTTTGCTTTCCAACGCTGCTAGCAAAGCAGAATTAACAGGAACATAACAACTGTTGATTTCGTTGTTTTCGTAAAAATCAAAAACCTTACGTCATTTTCGTCAAAATAATTTTTTTATAGTTTATTTTCATATGGTTATGTTTATTACTAGTGCGTATTAAGACCCGTAAATGATCCGCTTAATGACAGAAATGTGAATCAGATCGACCCTGATATTGGCCTCACTATCGGGACTTTATTTGCACTAAAAACGCGGAAGGGGACGGCGAGCTAATGTCATCCTTTGCGATGAGCAAGCTGACGCAAGGTGTGAGCGCTGTGTTGGAGCTGCTGGCGCTGGTCAGGAGATAATTCGCAGTGTGTGAGAACGAACTCGGTGGTGGCGACGACCGTTTTCCAACGTGGTGCTTTGGGCAGGGTATCGAGATTGAGGTATTTATCGAGGGTACGGGTTTGTGGGCTAGACCTGTCCATATAGACGCGCCATAGCCGACTCTTCTCTGCTAGCACGATCTTGCCTTTGCCCGTGCTTTGTTGCCAAGCCTCTAAGGTGAGTTTCATGGTGTCGACTAACGCTCGACGCAGCGGTTCATCATCTTGTTGGCGAATAAGGTCATCGGCCAGTGACCGAAATTCTCCCCCTAAGCGGCTCAGCTCACCGAGTAGGCGTTCATCGTCGATGATGGTTTGGCGGGAGAGATTTTTCAGGGCATTTTCCAGTGCGATCACACGGTGTTTATCCTCTCGCCGGGCGGAATTTAAGGTAAGAGCATAGCCGGACAGCCCAGCCAAGCTGATGGGTAAGGCGTGGGCATTGAGTGCTTCTGGTTGCCCCGCGACGAGAAAATTCAGGGGGTGTTGCGGTGGACTATCCAGATCTGGCCACTGTTGTAGTAGGGGAAGGGTTAGCCATTCATCCAGCGATTGGCCTGCCATCTGTTCTGGTTCTTCGCCCAGAAGTGTGGCGAACACTCGGGAGGCCTGCTGCACCGTCCCTTGCTCATCGATAAAGACGAGGGCATCCGTTCCTTCACTGAGCAGGGCTAATAAACGTTGTTGATCTTGGTGGAGCCGCTCTTGCAGAGTCAGGCGGTGCGTAATCTCTTGTTTGAGTAAGTGATTTTCCACTAACGACGCTCGCCCTGCCTTGGCTTCGAGCAAGGCATTCACCCGCGCAAACAGCTCTTCTTTGCAGAAAGGTTTGACCAGATAGTCATTGGCACCGGCACGGAAGCCCTCTGCGATGTCGTTAGGTTGGTTGAGGGCGGTCAGCAGCAGTACTGGCAGCAGGTCTTTAGGATATTGCTCGCGCAGGCGACGGCAGACATCGAAGCCAGAGAGGGTTGGCATCATCACATCAAGCAAGATGAGGTCGACTGGCTCGGCGGCTATCTTCGCGAGGGCATCGTGGCCATCGCGACTCGGCAGAATGTGATAGCCACAAGGTTGCAGGAGATGGCGCAAGATATGGAGGTTGATGGGTTCGTCATCGACGATCAGGAGGCGCGGTGCCCCTTCGGGAGGAGCTGGCAGGTCACTGCTCTCCCAATCGGGCAGAATGAGTGGTTGTTGGCGCAGCAGCGGATGCTCGAGCTGCCGCGAGCCGAGTGAGGGGGAGGTGGGGGTCCCCGTAGCCAGTGGCAAGGTGAAGGCAAAGGTTGACCCCACACTCGGCTCACTCTCGACCCATAATTCTCCTCCCATCAAGTTCACCAACTGGCGGGTTATCGAGAGTCCTAATCCTGCCCCTTGTTTACCCAGATCTGGCTGCAGCTGAATAAGGGGCTCGAAAATATGATCAAGCTGCTCGGCTGCAATGCCAATTCCCGTATCGGTCACCTTGATCCGTAAAACATGTTCGTCAACGTTAGCGCTTAGCACCACCTTGCCCTGTGGGGTGTATTTGATGGCGTTTCCTACCAAGTTATAAAGCACCTGTTCGAGCCGTTGTTCATCGGCCAACACGGGAGGAAGCTCAGCAGGAGTAACATCAACCAGGGTGAGGGGCTTGGCTTGTACCAAGTGTTGGCAGAGATCGAGCACGAGTCTGATCACACCTTTCGACGAGACGGGCTGAAGGTGGATTTCCAGCTGACCGTAACGCATCTGGTGGTAGTCGAGCAGATCATCCACCAGTCTTGCCAAGCTATCAGCACTCTTAATGATAAGGCCGAGCTGTTTTTGTTGCCCCTCGCTCAACGCTTGTTGGCTGGCGAGCATAGATTCTGCCATGCCCTTGATGCCATGGATTGGGGTGCGCAACTCGTGAGAGGTGTTGGCCAGCAGCTCATCCTTGAGCTTATCGGCCCGCTGTAAACTGAGGTTTTGTTTGTGGGTCAGTTTCACCTGTTGTTGTAGCTCTTGGGTCTGTTGCTCGATCAGTTCGATCTTCTCTTTGACCGAGCGCTGCATATGACGGAACGCCTCGGCCAGTCGATCGATATCATCACCGGTGCGGCCGATGGTAATCGGGTGATCCAATGCCCCATCGGCTACCTGCTCGGCGGCAGCGGTCAACGAGTGCAAGGGGGCGGTAATCGTGTGCGAGAGCCAACGGGAAAACAGGATCAGTAACAGGACCGAGCCTGCGCCCAGTACGATCACGACGGTTTCCAGTTGGCGAATGGGGGCGTAGGCTTCACGCGTTGCAATCTCGGCGATAAAAGCCCATTCGGTATCGAATACCTTGACTTGGGTGTATGCGGCTAACACCTCATCATCTTGGTAGGAGCGAAACAGTCCCACCCCCTGCTGACCGGAGAGACTCTTGTTGATCAGCGGGCTTTGCAGTGGCCGAAAATCAGCGCTAAAGCTGTTCTCAACACTGAATTTGGGGGCGAGCCAAGCATCGGCGCGCATCCGTTTGTCTGGGCCCACCAAGATGGTTTCCCCGGTTTCCCCTAACCCTTCTCGCTCGGCCATGATGTGGTTGAGCTTATCTGGTAAAAGTTCGAAGATCACCACGCCTCGGACATCGTCATACTGCATCACTGGCGTAGCCAAATAGGCGACGACCTTGCCAGTCAATTCATTTCGGTCAAAGTCAGTAAATTCAAATAATTGCTGTGGTTTTTCACCCCGGTCGAGGCGCTGCTTCATTTTATTAAAGGTGTGGCCAAGGCCGCTTGTTTGGTAAGGGCCAGCCAGCAGGTTAGTGGCAAAGTTGGCGCGTTTGGTGACCGAATAGACCACGTCGCCATTGAGATCCACCAGAAAAATGTCACTGAAGTTGGACTTGCGCACCATATCGGCATAGCCACGATGAAAGCGCTGATGCACGCGGTCATACATCTCATCAGCCAAGATCTGGGCGCTGATCGCCGGCTCAATATTCACTTTCTCGGCTGGTTTTTGCAGCTGATCCCAAGAGCCAGTCAGGTAGCGTGCTTGGGCCCGTGCTCTGGCCGTTTCTGGTGTGGTGCCCAGTTTTTCAAAGGCCCCGGTAAATCCATAGAAACGGCCAATGCTGTTGCTGGCAAAATCTTGCTGGGAGAAATTGATGATTTGCTCTTTGAGGTTACTAAAGTAATCCTCGAGCTGACTTTTCTTAATGTTACGGACGGAGACGAGGTGATTAGAGGTTTGGCTGGTGAGATCTTTGCCGTGGCTGTACAGGAAGAAGAGGGTGATCACCAAAAAGGGCACCATGCCCAACATAAAAAAAGCCAGCATTAGTTGTGGTCTGAGCCCACGAAGCGTGAAGATCCATTTCATCAGGCGACTTTCAATTGAGAATCCGGTTACTAAGCTGCTCAAGTCTTAAACTAAAACATAATCTTTTCAATGACTTTATCTGAAATTCGTTCAGCATATCACAATGAGTGCGCTAATTTTGCTCAACACGTTTAAACCCTGAACAAACGCAGCCAGATAGCGAAAAAAAGGTTGTATTAGTGCTCTTACGCCATATAGAATGCGCGTCGTTGTCACCAAGGTGGCACTCAGCACTTACGCGGGAATAGCTCAGTTGGTAGAGCACGACCTTGCCAAGGTCGGGGTCGCGAGTTCGAGTCTCGTTTCCCGCTCCAATCTCTCACTGCTTTAGCAGTGAACATTCGTAAAAAATGTTCGTCCCTCGACATGGCGCGTTAGCAAAGCGGTTATGCAGCGGATTGCAAATCCGTTTAGTCCGGTTCGACTCCGGAACGTGCCTCCATAAAATCATTATTTTGCGTGGTATCCAAACGATGTGATCGCTAAGCGATGGTTGCTATGTGCTGCATCATAGTGCTCTTGGTGATTGACGCCCCACTGCTGCTTTGCTGGTTTTATTCTCAATAACATCCTCTTTCCTCTTATTGCTCTTCCCTTCCCCTATGTTTCCAACCCATCATGCGGATGACTCGTGGTGCATCGTCATCAACATAGAGGGTGATGACGTGGTGGTGCCTGCCGATGGCAGTGAGCCGTAAGACCATCCTCTCGCTAATGACAGTGCAAGCGGTGGTGATAGGTACTGACTGATCGCAGGTCTGTCTCTTGTGACTATCAGCGAGCTAGATTCATCATCTAGACACGTCGTGACCTGAACAATAATCCATTGATTTAACGTTTATTTTGGATAAACACGATAAAGTCTTAGACTGGATTGGCATGTTTTTTGGCCTGTTGTTGATATTGATGGTGTTTTAGTGGTAGTGAAGTAGCCTAGAGTCAATCGGTCTGAATATTGTTTGAGGGGTGCCCAATGGAGTGGGTTGATCGCAAGGTGTTACAGCAATTAGCTGAAGATATCGGGCAGGAGATGATGCCCGTGATCATTGCGGTATTTATCGAAGAAGTTGGTGAACAGCTGAGCCAGCTTAGACCGCTTTATGAACAAGGTGAATGGGATGCACTAGCGAGAGTGGCTCACAGCATGAAATCATCCTGTGGTAGCTATGGTGCAATGCCAAGTTACCAGCAGTTGATGGGCTTAGAAGCCGCCAGCAAGCAGGAAAATGCTACTGAAGCGTTGAATCAGCTGCTCTTGCTGGAGCAATCACTGCCCCAGGTGTTAGCACTATTGGCTGACTATGTGTGATGACAGGCCAGTCCACGTTGGCTCATCAGTTGTTGGATGGTGTTATCCAACGCCTGTTTTAGTTTGAACCGGTCATGGCGGTGCTGCAGCTCAGCCTCGCACATATCGGCTTGGATCAGGCGATCATGCCACTCTGTCATCTGATACTCCCCCGGGGGGGCAAGGATAGCGTTGACCCGCCCATGGCCAATTCTTGATTCCAGCCAACGACACTGCGCGGCTAAGTCGAGATGGCGGGCTGGGCCGTGTTCGGCAACGAGATTACCAATGAAAACCACAAGGGCATCGCTCTCGTTGATGGCTCTCCCGATTTCAGCTAGCAGTAAAGGCGGCATAATGGAGGTCAGAAAACTGCCAGGCCCTAGAATAATCAGCTCTGCTTGCTGTAGGGCTTGCACGGCTTCTCTGGTTGCCTGCACCTCGGGTATCAGTCTCAATGACAAAGGGGGGATATCCAACTGGTCGATTGATACTTCGCCAAAAGCCTCGCTGCCGCACGCCATATGTGCACAGAGATCAGTCGGTTGTTCTGACATGGGTAATAGTTGAGACTCTATTTTTAACATGTCACTAATAAGCTTGATGGCATCCAGTGGGCGAACACAGAGACTATCTAGGGCCAACAGCATCAAATTGCCGAGATTATGGCCAGCGAGCTCGCCATCTCCTGCGAAGCGATATTCGAAGAGCAGGCTACCAATGCTGGGGTCTGTGACCAGTTGATTGAGGCAGTTACGAAGATCCCCCCAAGCAATACACGCTTGGCTCTGGCGCAATCGCCCAGTGGATCCGCCGTTATCAGTGGTAGTGACAATGCCGGTTAATCGCTGCCCAAGAAAAGAGAGGGATGAGAGTACGCGTCCCATGCCGTGGCCGCCGCCAATAGCAACGACTCGGTTAAAATCATTGATGTTTTTTTGCCACATAAGGCTCTCACTATCGTTGGGCTTTGATCACTGATGCTAGCAGGTGATGTTAGATAATTATTTGATAAGGGTACGGTTTTTGCTTATCAATGATATTGAATGACACAAGGAGACAGTGTTGAAATTTCTAACAGTTTACTCCCTCGCTGAGCATTCTGAGCAGGCCGCGCAAGACGTGTGCGCACAGTTATTAGCCACCTCCAGTCTCATCCCTTCGCTACTGCTGCTCTATTTTACCCAATCTCACGATGGAAACACGCTACGGCAAGAGATCAAACGTCAGCTTCCGACGACCAAACTTGTGGGCTGCAGCTCGTGTGGGGGTGTTATGACGGAGCATGGTCATCATGTCAGCCAAGGCTGGGGGGTCGCTGTCGCGGCCTGTTATGACGAACAAGGTAGCTACGGGGTTGCGGGACAGTGTGGGGAGCGAGTGGATGTAAAGCAGCTACTGCGCGATGCGATGAAGGCGTGTGGTCGGCCCGGTGAGTTGCCTCAGCTCATATTGCTGCATACCAGCCCAGGTCAAGAAGAGGCCTCATTAGCGTGCATTGATGCGGAGCTGGGGACCTCAGTCCCGGTGATAGGGGGGTCTGCCGCTGATAATCGCGTAGCGGGTGAGTGGCAACTGTGCTGGGATGAGGGTAGTTGGCAGCAAGGCGTGGTGCTGGCCGTCTTTTATCCTGATTGTCAGTTGGCATTTCAGTTTCAATCAGGCTACATGCCAGCCGAATTTGGCGGCATGATCACGGCATCAGAAGGGCGGGAAGTTATCACCATCGATCATCAGCCAGCGGCAGAGGTGTATGCCGGTTGGTGCGGACATCATGAACGTTGGCCGGTTGGACCTATTTTACGACAAACCACCTTATCTCCATTGGCTCGTGAAGTTGGCCAGCTTGACGGGGTTGCTTATTACAAGTTATCCCACCCTGAAGCCGTCACGGCCCGGGGTGGACTGCGCCTGTTCACTGATGTGCGGCAAGGAGAGCGGCTCTTGATGATGGCCAGCAGTCAAGAGGGACTATTACAGCGCAGTATCAATGCGATTCGCATCGAACCCGAATATGGCATGGATGCTAAGTTGCGGCCGGTTGGTGCGCTGATCATCTTTTGTGCGGGCTGTCGTCTGGCATTAGAAGAGGTCATGGGGCAATTCACGGCACATTGTCAGGCGCAGCTTGGGGGCATCCCGTTTATTACCCCCTTTACCTTTGGTGAGCAAGGGCGTTTGCCCCATGGCGAGTTAGCCCATGGCAATTTGATGATATCGAGCGTTATTTTCTTGGATTATTGAATCCTATGAACAACAAGATCCAGGGCAGCAGCGAATTAGAAATCCTTGGCGATAAATTACAGATGGCCATGGCTGATTTACTGCGTTGCCGTGAGCGGGAAGCAAAATATCGTCAAGAGTCACAAACCCTGCTGGCGGGAGTGGCCACCCTAGCGGATGCCCAAACCCTAGAGCAAGTGCTAGAGGGGTTGATTGCCGTACTGCAACCGTTTATCGGCTTTGCTCAGGCCGATGTAGTGGCGTGGGAAGAGGGCCAAGGCATGACCCAGCTCAGCACCGAAGCCACAGAGATAGGACGATGCTGGTCGTTAACGCCCTTGTTTGCTCGTGCAATAGCAGGCGATACGCTGGTGATTTATGACCCTGCTCAGTTAACCGAGTTCACGTCGCTAGTCACTCAGCCTGGTTGGGCTAGCGTCATGCTGACTGGCCTGCAAGCACCCGGTTTCACCGCCATCATTGTGTGCCGGCATCACCAAGCGGGAGCGTTTGACCTGACCAGTAAAGCGGCAATGCAGCGCTGTCGTCCTTTAGTGTCTCAGGCGTTAGTCAATATTACTTATCGCGCTCGGCTACAAGATCTGGTGGCGTTAAAGACTCAGGCGCTGCAGGCCAGTGAACGCCGCTTTCGCAGTTTTGCCGCCATGTCATCAGATTGGTTCTGGGAGACAGATTGCGCTCATCGACTTAGCTATACCTCAGTACCCGGTCATCTGGACGAGATGGCTGAGCCTATAGACCGACCGACTCTGTATGATTATGCCTGCGATGCTCAGAGCCCTGAGTGGAAGACCTGTCGGCACCTGATCGAACAACATCAACCAATCAAAGCGATGCGGTTGCAGATAGCCTTAGCGGCGGGGCCCCACTGGATGGAACTCAGTGCCGAGCCGAGCTTCGATGTTGATGGCCTGTTTAGTGGTTATCGTGGAACTGCGCGTGATGTCAGTCACCAAATTGAGCGTGAGCAGGAGCTCGCGCGAGCTCGGGATGCTGCAGAAGCGGCGAACCGTGCGAAATCAGAGTTTCTGGCTATGATGACCCATGAAATACGGTCTCCTATGAATGCGGTGCTCGGTATGCTCGATCTGTTGCAACATGCCGACCTAGACCCTCAGCAACAAGGTTTATTAGGTCATGCCACTCATTCGGCAAATTTGTTACAGACCATTCTGGATGATGTGCTCGATTTTTCGAAAATTGAGTCCCAGACCCTGAGTTTTCGTTGTGAGCCCTTGCGACCCGCTCAGCTTTGCCAAGCCCTGATGGCACCCTTGATGGTATCCGCTAATGCCAAAGGGATTCGGCTGTCATGGGCTTTAGATGACGAGGTGCCTACCGAGCTACAAGGTGACGCAGTCAGGTTGTCTCAAGTCATGGGTAACTTACTGAGCAATGCAGTGAAATTTACCGAACATGGTGAGGTGACTCTGCAATTAAGCTGGCAGCAGGACACACTACGAGTGTCAGTCAAAGACACCGGAATCGGGATTGCTGTATCTGACCAAGCGTTACTTTTTACCCCTTTCTCCCAAGTTGATAACTCCACCACGCGGCGTTTTGCTGGGACTGGGCTCGGTCTTGCCATCAGTCAGCGCCTAGTACAAATGATGGGGGGCGATATCTACCTAGAGAGTGAGCTGGGCAAAGGAAGCTGCTTCTGGTTTGAGTTACCGGGCATGGCGTGCCTTGCCTCCCCTCATGTAGAGCTGGAGGAAAGTGTGCCAACGGTGCTGCCATGGGACGTACTCGTAGTAGAGGACAGTCCGGTGAACCAATTAGTGGTGTCACTGATGTTGAAAAAATTGGTTAATAAGGTTCGGGTTGCCGCCAATGGGTTAGAGGCATTAACCCAAGTGAGTGAACAGACGCCTGATGTGGTGCTTATGGATATGCGAATGCCGTTGATGGATGGCTTGGAGGCAACGCAACAGCTGAGAATGCAGGGATATAGGATGCCGATTATTGCGTTAACGGCGAATGCGATGGCGGAAGATAAAGCCAGATGCCTTGCACAGGGCATGGATGACTTTCTGGCCAAGCCCATTACGTTACTGCGTTTAAGAGAGTGTCTGCAGCGTCATTTTGCCTCGTCTTCGCTAACCCGCGAATAAAAAAAATGGTCAACTGGGTGGTTGACCATATCTTCAGCAATAACTGAAGAGAGCACGGGATAAATCGGGTTGTAGTAGGCTATATGAAAAAAGCGTGCCAGTTTTTATGACTCTTTGCTGTTCAACGTTAGCCGCTTAATATTGCGGCTTGCTCCACATCTCGCCACCATCACGTTGTTATTTTTTCGCAAAATGCGAAAGTGGCGTTTCTATTATCGGATTATTTGCATTTTGAAAATTGCAGCCTGCTCACGCGATTAAGCGATGAAGGAATATGCGAGCGGCTTCGCTATTTTGCTTGGCAATCAACATCTGTTTTTCATAAATCGGCATCGGTAAGATTTCTAGCCAGCGTTGGCACAGCCAAGCCGCATCTTCAAAACACTTTTCGGGATAGAGCTCGTCTAACTCCGGATATTGTTCAAACACCTCACGCAAACGATTCACCAACCGCTTGTCATGAAAGTCGGAATGAATGCTTGGCCAATTGGGCAGCAACTCAACCTGTGCCCGGCGCACGCCCGCTGCATCGGTTTCTAACTGATGGATGCAAAACCGTTCGAGACCAAATACAGTCACGCCAAGTTGCCCATCATTGAGAGTATAAAAATCAGTGACGGTGACTCGGGTACCGACCGGTAAGATCCGCCCTGATTGTCCGGATGAGGTGGACTCTTCCATCACGATGCCAAACCCTTGATCATTGATGAATGACTCTTTGAGCATCTGTAGGTGACTGCCCTCAAACAGACGCAGAGGAAGCTTGCCACCGGGCAGTATGTGGGATGGTTGAGGGAACAGCACCAAAGGTTGAAGTTTCATGTACCATCCTCCATTCAGTCTGGTATGAGGATGCCAATGCACTGATTGTGCCAGGACATAAAAAAAGCCACTGAGGTGGCTTTAGATCTGGCAATCTGGGGGGGTGTTAACTGCGTTGTTCGAGATAGATGACAGCGGCTTCCACTCGGCTCTGTGCCTCAAGCTTTTTGAGCAAACTTTTAACGTGAACTTTCACGGTACCTTCGGAGATATGCAGGACGGAAGCGACCTGTTTGTTGGAAAGGCCCTTTGCAATTTCACGCAAAATTTGCATTTCGCGGCGCGTTAAGCTGTCCAGTTTCTGTTGCAGGTGATCGAGCTCGTAGATATTTTCCAGATAGGGGCGCAGGGGTTCGCTCAGGATCTGCTTGCCGGTCATCACATCTGCCAGTTGGGCCAGCAGCAGGTCCGGCTCAGTATCCTTGAGCAGGTAGCCATCTGCTCCCGCCTTGAGTAGGGCCGTCACATCTTGGCGAGCATCCGACACGGTTAAGATCACGACCCGAGAGGTGATCTCTTCAGCTCGGAGTGCTTTGAGGGTGTCGAGACCCGAGAGTCCCTTCATGTTCAGATCCAGCAAGATAAGGTCGGGCTCGAATTCCTTAGCTAATGCCAGTGCGTCGGTACCGTTAGACGCTTCACCGGTGATCTCCATGTTCTCTTCCAGTGCGAGTAACTGGACTATCCCTTTACGCATGAGGGGATGGTCATCTACCACTAGCACACTGTATTTCATCTCGTCCATTAGACGTCTCTCGTTAGGCTGGTAGGGAAGGTCAGATGCACTCGGGTGCCTTGGGGCTGTTGCTCGCTAATGGTCAACAGACCATGCAGCTTGCTGGCGCGCTCGTTCATGATGCTTAGACCGTAATGGTTGACTGCTGATCGGGCCAGACCGATCCCGACCCCATCATCTGAAACTTGAACCTCAATGCTACCATCGGCAAGGGTCGCACAGCTAACATCAATCAGGGTAGCCCCAGCATGTTTGATGGCGTTGAGCACGGCTTCACGGATCAGTTGCAGGATATGAATGTGCTGTCCTGCCTCAAGGTCAGTGTCGGATAGACCGTAATGCAGCGTTATGTTAGCCAAGGTTTGGGGACGAAGTTGTTCTAGCATCACGCTGATGGCTTCCCCCAAATTGGCATCGCCGATGGTCAATCTAAAGGTCCCCAGCAATTCACGTAACTGGGTGTAGGCATTACCCAACCCTTCATCAATCTGCTGCATGGCAGCTTGAGTCTTGTCTTGTTGTCCTTTGGCATAGGAGCGCTTGAGTAATGTGGATTGAATTTTAAGGTAGGAGAGCGCTTGAGCGAGGGAGTCGTGTAGCTCACGTGCGATCACGGCTCGTTCCTCCATCAGCAGGAACCGTTGCTGTTGCAGCAGGGTTTGGTCCTTGTGCAGCACTTGTGCCAGTAGCATGGTGAAGTTCTTAATTAACCGCTCGTCGATAGGGTGTTGGCTGATAATGTCGAGCCGACCGAACTCTTGTTCATCCATCTGCAGATAGAAACTGGCCACAGCGTCAAGATCCCCAGGCCAGCCGGTGCGACCGGAGAGATAGACTGGCATAGCATTGTGCTCAAAACGGGTGAGCCGAATATGGTCGATATGCTGGTGGGCTGCGGCCCTATCCAGCAGTTTAATCAGGGTACGGGTACTAAGTGGGGCCGCGTGCAGTTGCTGGGCGGTAGAGTAGAGAAACGACAGCGCGTCATTGGCTTGCTGCAGCTTAGCGGTCTTCTCTTCTACTTTGTTTTCTAGCTCACGATAGAGTTTGCCTAGTTCGTCTGCCATGGTGGCAAATGCCCGTGATAACTCCCCCAGCTCATCATCTCGGTGGGGAGGAAGAGTCAGATCAAACTCTTGCCGCTGGATTTGGCGAGCGCAATGAACCAGCTGGGTCAGCGGCGCGACGACTTGGCGGCGGGTAAATCGTACGGTGAACCAGGCGATGGTGATGATGGCCAGCAGACCTAGCCCTTCAGCCAATGCCAGCATGCGTACCTTAAATTCGACGTGATACTGCATCTGATTAACAAAATGGTCGATGGCGGAGACAAATTGCTCGGTGTTATCGGTGTAACGTCTGGGGGTCTGCTCTGCAATATGACCACGCATCACTTGCCACTGACTGAGTACTTCGCCGTAGGTGTAACGTAACGAGGCAGGCGTAATCCAGCGTTGCGTCTCTTGCAACTCCTCTGCATGTAACGTCTCTTCAAACTGCGCGAGTCGCCCCAATACGCTGTCGCCGCGCTCGATTTCGTAGGCCATTCGATAGGCCTGCATCCGCAGTGAGCCGGAGAGATTAATCGCTTTGGCATCAGGGACGGAATAGAACAAGGTCACCATAGCCACCAGTGCAATGAGGCTGGCCATGAAGAGGATCAAGATCATCGAGCGGCCAATGGCACTGCTAACCGAGCGAACTTTTAAGCGCTGACTCATTTTGCTGGAGCTCTCTACCGTGTAGGGATTACCTCTTAAGGTGCGTGGGAGTGTACGCTAACTTGTGCTAGCATCGAAAAACTAGATGAACTCCGAGCTGCTTTGCCTACGTCCTTGCGATAGGGGAAAGCCGCCGTCAGCCGCCGTTCGTGCTGTAAGGGTCAGGAAAGAAATGCCCTGGCCTCCCGTATTTGGAAAGGTGTTTATGTTGCCACTTGAAGATGGTTTTTCCCGTCGTTTTTACTATTTGCGCTTGTCAGTTACTGATGTGTGCAATTTTCGTTGTACCTACTGTTTACCCGATGGTTATCATCCCCCGCAAGGGAAGGTGCGTAATGCTTTTCTCTCCATTGATGAAATCCGCCGAGTCGTGACGGGTTTTGCTGCGATGGGTACCCGTAAAGTGCGGTTAACCGGTGGTGAGCCCTCGTTGCGCCGAGATTTCACCGCGATCATCGATACTGTGGCAAATATTCCAGAAATCGAAAAAGTCGCCATGACCACTAATGGCTATCGCCTCAAAGAGCGGGCAAGGGAGTGGTTTAATGCTGGTCTCAATGCCATCAATGTGAGCGTTGATAGCTTAGACCCACGCCAATTTCACCAAATTACGGGTGAGAATAAACTGGCGGAGATCATGGAAGGCATTGACGCTGCGCTGGGTGCTGGCTTCACCTCGATCAAAATCAATGCGGTGCTGCTCAAGGGGCTCAATGACTATCAGTTGGAGGCTTTCCTTGCGTGGATTAAGGACAAGCCTATCGAGCTGCGGTTTATCGAGTTGATGCAGACCGGTGAGATGGATACGTTGTTTCGCGATCATCACCTGAGTGGCGAGCAGATCAAGCAACAGCTATTGACCACTGGCTGGATACAGCAGCTGCGCAATGTCGATGACGGGCCCGCCCAAGTGTTTATGCACCCCGCGTCTCAAGGTGGTGTTGGTCTCATCATGCCTTACAGCAAAGATTTTTGTGCGGGATGCAATCGGTTACGGGTTTCTTCCCTTGGCAAACTCCATCTCTGCTTATTTGGTGACGGTGGGATCGACCTGCGAGATCTGCTGGTCAGCGACGAGCAGCAGGATGAGTTGCAACAACGGATTCGCACCTCGCTGCAGGACAAAAGTGCGGCTCATCGGCTTCATGATGGCAATGCCGGCATGACACCGCATCTTGCTTCTATTGGTGGCTAATTAGACTCGTAAGAGATGGTGTAAGTTAAGCAATCCTCAAATGGAGGTATTTTAATCAATACCTCCTTTTTTATTGGGCTAGAAGGCTTTGATCTAGCGCAATAATCCCTCTGTTTATCTCCCTGGTGGTATATCCCTTAACTTGTCAGGGTCGCAATATACGCCCAAGATTATCAATGGCTTTATCATAGCGTTGATGTGCAGTGAGCCAGGAATATGCTTTTCTGTTTCAATTGGAGTCACCATGCCCCCAGAGATCGATCTTGCCCGCCGCGGCTTGCTGCGCGGCAAAATAGGTGCGACGCCCCCAGTGGTGCAGCTACCTTGGTCTGTCGACTGGTCCGCGTTTGTTAGCGGATGTACGCGATGTGGTGATTGTCTAACCGCTTGTCCTGAGCAGATCGTGGTGCTAGGAGAGGGGGGCTATCCCACCGTTGATTTTCTGCGGGGCGAGTGCACTTTCTGTCAGCAATGCGCCACCGTTTGTAAAGCGCCCCTCTTTCGTCCTACCACGGAGGCGCCTTGGCGTTACAAAGCTCATATCGAGGCGAGCTGTTTGGCCTCTGCCCAGGTTTTTTGCCAACGTTGTCAGGATAGCTGTGAGCCTCGCGCAATCCGCTTTATCCCCGAGCTTGGCCGCGTTCCTACTCCCACCGTTGATGACCAGCGTTGTAACGGTTGTGGTGCCTGCGTACAAGATTGTCCAGTCGGCAGTATTAAGGTCGATGGCCGCTCGGTGGCGCTAGGTTAAGTGACGGCCAAGCTGTCAGTGGTGAGATGGCAACCCAAATAAGCGAGCAACGGTGCACGTCAGCGTGCGAGCAAGTAGAGAGCTGAAATGAGCCAGAACCAAGAGTTTCATATATCGAGCCTAGTGGTGTTAACCCAGCCCACTCAATGCCAACAGCTTGCCCAGCAAATCACCACGCTAGCAGGGGCCGAGGTCCATGCCATCTCTGAAGAGGGAAAGTTAGTGGTGACGCTGGAAGGGGAGGGGCAGGGCGCAATCATGTCGGCTATTGATGCGATACAGGCCATGCCGGGGGTGTTATCGGCTGCCCTGATTTACCATCAATTTGATGTATTTGAAAAGACAGAGTGACAATAAAGCGCCATGGGGTTGAGCCTGTTGGACTTAGCATGATGGCGGCTGTTGACGTGATACCGGCGATCGTTGAGATAGTGATCTTCTATCGCCCCCATTAGTTCGATAACTCGATAAGCAATGCGAGGATATGCCATGAAGCTGAGTCGACGCGACTTTATGAAGGCCAATGCGGTGGCGGCTGCCGCTGCAGTGGCCGGTGTCAGTGCCCCTACCTTGGCGGCAAACTTGATCACCAGTACCGATAAAACCGCCATCAAATGGGATAAAGCACCGTGCCGCTTTTGTGGGACTGGCTGCTCCGTGTTGGTCGGGTCGCAGGATGGCCGGGTCGTGGCGACTCAGGGTGATCCCGATGCACCGGTTAACCGTGGCCTCAATTGCATCAAGGGCTATTTTCTCTCCAAGATCATGTACGGTGAAGATCGCCTCACTCAACCGCTGCTGCGGATGAAAAACGGCCAGTTCGACAAGGATGGCGACTTCGCTCCCATCAGCTGGGATCAGGCCTTCGACATCATGGCCGAGAAGTTCAAAGCGACGCTCAAAGAGAAGGGACCCACCGCCGTCGGCATGTTCGGCTCTGGTCAGTGGACTGTCTGGGAAGGCTATGCCGCCGCCAAGCTGATGAAGGCGGGCTTTCGTACCAATAACCTCGATCCAAATGCCCGCCACTGCATGGCTTCTGCGGTAGTCGGCTTCATGCGTACCTTCGGTATGGATGAGCCGATGGGCTGCTACGACGATATCGAGCAGGCCGACGCCTTCGTGCTGTGGGGCTCCAACATGGCCGAAATGCACCCCATCCTCTGGTCGCGGATCTCCGATCGTCGTCTCTCCAATCCGGATGTGCAGGTGCACGTGCTCTCTACCTTTGAGCATCGTAGCTTTGAACTGGCCGATAACGGCATGGTGTTTACCCCCCAAACTGATTTAGCGATCCTCAATTACATTGCTAACTACATCATCCAGAACGGCAAGGTAAACCAGGATTTCATCAATAAGCACACCGTGTTCAAGAAGGGGGTCACCGATATCGGTTACGGCCTGCGCCCGACCGATCCGCTGCAGCAGAAAGCGAAGAACCCAGACAGCGGCGATGCCACTCCGATGACCTTCGAGGAGTTTGCCAAGTTCGTGGCCGATTACGATGTGGAGTCGGTCTCCAAGCTCTCTGGTGTCTCTAAAGAGAAGCTGGAAAAACTGGCCGACATTTATGCCGATCCCACTAAGAAAGTGGTCTCTTACTGGACCATGGGCTTCAACCAGCATACCCGTGGGGTCTGGGCCAATAACCTCTGCTACAACATCCACCTGCTGACCGGTAAGATTTCAGCGCCGGGTAACGGCCCCTTCTCCTTGACTGGGCAACCCTCCGCGTGTGGTACCGCGCGGGAAGTGGGCACCTTTGCCCACCGCTTACCTGCCGACATGGTCGTCACCGATCCTAAGCATCGCGCTATTGCTGAGCAAATCTGGAAACTGCCGGAAGGCACCATCCCCGAGCAGGTGGGCTACCACGCCGTGCTGCAAGATCGGATGCTCAAAGATGGCAAACTCAACGCCTACTGGGTGATGTGTAACAACAACATGCAGGCTGGCCCTAACATGAATGCCGATCGCCTGCCGGGCTATCGCGATCCGCGCAACTTCATCGTGGTCTCTGACCCTTACCCGACCGTCACCGCTCAAGCCGCCGATCTGATCCTCCCCACTGCCATGTGGGTTGAGAAAGAGGGCGCCTATGGCAACGCCGAGCGCCGCACCCAGTTCTGGCACCAGCAAGTGAGCGCGCCGCAAGGGGCCAAGTCTGATTTGTGGCAACTGATGGAGTTCTCCAAGCGCTTCAAAGTTGAGGAAGTGTGGCCGGCAGAACTGATTGCCAAGATGCCAGAAGTGCAGGGCAAAACCTTGTTCGACGTGCTCTATGCCAACGGTCAGGTCAACCAGTTCCCGAAAGAGCAGAGCAAAGGGGAGCTCAACGACGAAACCGAACACTTTGGCTTCTATGTCCAAAAAGGGCTGTTCGAGGAGTACGCCACCTTTGGCCGTGGCCATGGCCATGACTTGGCTCCATTCGATCAGTATCACGAGGCGCGCGGCTTACGCTGGCCGGTAGTGGATGGTAAAGAGACTCTGTGGCGCTATCGCGAAGGGTTCGACCCCTATGTGAAAGCGGGCGAGGGGGTACGTTTTTATGGCAAGCCAGATGGCAAGGCGGTCATCTTCGCCCTGCCGTTCGAGCCCGCCGCCGAGTCACCAGATCAAGAGTACGATCTGTGGCTCTCCACCGGTCGTGTGCTGGAGCACTGGCATACCGGCACCATGACCCGACGGGTGCCCGAGCTCTATCGCGCTTTCCCAGATGCGGTGCTGTTCATGCATCCAGACGATGCTAAGGCCCGCGGTGTGCGTCGTGGCGAAGAGGTGATCGTCTCCTCTCGCCGCGGTGAGGTGAAGACCCGTGTCGAGACCCGTGGTCGCAACCGCCCGCCGAAAGGACTGGTGTTCATGCCGTTCTTTGACGCCAGTCAGCTGGTCAACAAGTTGACCCTAGACGCCACCGATCCGCTCTCGAAAGAGACTGATTACAAGAAGTGCGCCGTTAAGGTCATGAAGGCCTAAGGCGGGGGAGCGCGAGATGAGTCGTAGCCGGCGCCAGTTTCTGGCCGATATGGCCTCTCTGGCAAAAGGGGCCTGCGGGGTGGGCCTGTTGGGCGTGGGGCTTGGCGGCCTTGCCCGTCAGCAGGTCGAGGCCGTGCCGGCTCAGGCACTGCGCCCGCCCGCTGCGCTGGATGAGGCGGAGTTTCTCGGCGCCTGCGTGCGCTGTGGGCTCTGCGTTGAGGCATGCCCTTACGACACACTCAAGCTCGCCCGGCTGTTTGAGCCGGTCACCACCGGCACCCCTTACTTCACGGCTCGAGCCGTGCCGTGTGAGATGTGTGATGACATCCCTTGCGTGGTGGCCTGCCCGAGCGGGGCGCTGGATCAGCAGATGACCGATATCGATCAGGCGCGGATGGGGGTGGCCGTGCTCATCGATCACGAGACCTGCCTCAACTATTTGGGCCTGCGCTGCGATGTCTGTTATCGGGTCTGCCCGTTGATTGGCAAGGCGATCACTCTAGAGTTGCAACACAACCAGCGCACCGGCAAGCACGCCATGTTTTTGCCCACGGTACACAGCGATGTCTGTACCGGCTGTGGCAAATGCGAGCATGCCTGCGTGCTGGAAGAGGCGGCCATCAAGGTAGTGCCGCGCCAGCTCGCTAAAGGGGAGCTGGGTCATCACTATCGACTCGGTTGGGAAGAGAAGGCCAAGGCGGGCAAGTCGCTGATAGGCGATAGGCTCGCTCTGCCTACTCGCAAACCGGAGGGATTATGAGCCGTTATCCAGGGGAAGAGGCTCGCATCAAGCTGGGCTGGTGGCGATCCCACCGCTTTTTGCTGTTGCGCCGCCTCAGTCAGCTCTGCGTGCTCGGGCTGTTTCTGCTGGGGCCGCTGGCGGGCATCTGGATCCTCAAGGGTAACCTCGCCAGCTCGCTGTTGCTGGAGACGGTGCCGCTGACCGATCCCCTCACGTTATTGCAGGCGCTGGCGGCGGGTCATGGGCCTATCCCTACCCTCTGGCTGGGGGCCGCCATCGTGCTGGTCGGTTATTGGCTGGTCGGAGGCAGGGTGTTCTGCTCTTGGGTCTGTCCGGTCAACCTTATCACTGACGCTGCGGCTTGGCTCAGGGCACGGCTGGGCCTTAAGGGCAACGGCCAGTTTAGCCGCTCGACCCGCTACTGGCTGCTGGCCATGGTGTTGGTGGTGCCTGCGGTGGTCGGGGTAATGGCGTGGGAGCTGGTCAATCCGGTGTCGCTTGCCATGCGCGGTTTGCTGTTTGGCATGGGGGCGGGCTGGGCTTTGTTAGCGGCGCTGTTTCTGTTCGACCTGTTTGTGGTGGAGCGGGGCTGGTGCGGTCATCTCTGTCCGGTTGGCGCTTTTTATGCCCTGCTTAATCGGGTCGGATTTATCAAGATTTCTGCCAAGGGGCGGGAGCGGTGCAGTAACTGTATGGATTGCTATGCGGTCTGCCCGGAGCGCCCCATCTTGCGTGGCCCGGTTCACGGTGCCAAGCGTGGGTTTGGGCCCTTGATTGTGGCTCAGGAGTGTACCAACTGTGGCCGTTGCATCGATGTCTGCGCGGAACAAGTTTTTGAAATCACTGTAAGTTTTGCCATTAAGGCAGAAAAAACATCGGAGAATAGATAATGAAAAAGCTGATTGGAGCAATGCTAGCCTGCCTAGTGGCAGGGACCTTGATGGCCGCCACTCCCGACATCACCAACAGCACGGGGGGCATAAAGTCCGAGCGGGGAGCGACAGATTTGGTGACGGAGGCCAGTGCTGCGCCGCTGAAAAATTTCCGTAAAGATGGCGAGCCTTATGATCGCCAATATATGCACCAGCCACCGTTGATCCCGCACGATATTCGCAACTACGAAGTGGACAACAAGGTGAACAAGTGTTTGGCCTGCCACAGTTTCAAAAATGCCAGCAAGATGAAGGCGCCCAAGATCAGCCCCACTCACTTTGAGACCCGTGATGGCCTGACCTTAGGTGAAGTCTCCCCCCGCCGTTACTTCTGCCTGCAGTGCCATGTGCCGCAAGCAGATGCCAAGCCGCTGGTGGAGAATACCTTCAAGCCGGTAGAAGCGCTGCACTGAGGAGTTTACCGATGACATTATTCGGCGTGGTGCCGTCTGTTTGGCACACCTTTAACATCCCTGTGAACGAAGCACAGAACTGAGGAACCCATAGATGAAATTACCCGGCTTTATTCAGCGTCTGTGGACCACCTTTAAATCCCCGTCCAAGGCTGCCCTGTGGGTGCTGTTGATGATGGGGTTCTTTGGTGGTGTCATCTTTTGGGGCGGCTTCAACACCGCAATGGAGGCCTCCAACACCGAGGCTTTTTGTACCAGTTGCCATGAGATGCGTGACAACGTGTTTCAGGAGTACCGTGACACCATTCACTATGCCAACCGCTCCGGCGTGCGGGCCAGCTGCCCAGATTGCCACGTACCGCACGAATGGAGCTACAAGATCATTCGTAAAGTACAGGCCTCCAAAGAGCTGTGGGGCAAGTTGACCGGCAAAGTGGATACCCGTGAGAAGTTCGAGTCGCACCGCCGGGAGATGGCCGAGCGGGAGTGGCAGCGGATGAAAGAGACTGATTCGCGCGAGTGCCGTAACTGCCATAACTTCGAGTACATGGATTTCTCGCTGCAAGGTAAGCGGGGGGCCCAGATGCACTCGACCAACCTAGCCAGCGGTCAAAATACCTGTATTGATTGTCACAAGGGGATTGCCCACCAATTGCCCGACATGACAGGCGTCAAAGGGTTTTAATCCACAGCGGCTGGGTTAACCCAGCCGCTGATTAACTACATTGTGAGTCACAGTGAGCATCCTGCTGCAATTTGTGACACCTTTCCCCCGCTGTGTTGAAACCTTTGATAGAATCAGCCGCCGTGGATACCCCAGCGCCATTGAGCGATGGGAGATAAACGGTGTGTGTTGCTATCAAGCCTCATCGTTATCCCCGTGAGGTGATCCTCCTGCTTGCTATTACTCGCGGCCCTTTGCTATCAGGAACTGCCCGATGGGACAGAAAAATAACGGATTTATTCCCCTCAACATCGCTGTGCTGACGGTCTCCGACAGCCGCACGGCTGCCGATGATGGCTCTGGTGACTATCTGGCATCGGCCCTTACCGACGCCGGCCATCAACTGGCTGATCGGGCGCTTTGCCCAGATAACCTGTTTCGGATTAGGGCGCGGGTGAGTGAATGGATTGCCGATGAAAAGGTGCAAGTGGTGCTGATCAATGGCGGCACCGGTTTTAACGAACAGAACCGAGTGCCCGAGGCGGTGGGCGTTTTATTTGAACGCACCGTACAAGGTTTTGGCGAACTGTTCCGCCAGCTCTCTTTTGCCGCAATAAAAGGCTCCGCCATGCAGAGCCGTGCGCTGGCTGGGCTGGCCAATCGCACCCTGATTTGCTGTCTACCTGGCTCCACTGACGCTTGCGAGCTGGGTTGGGAGCAGCTCATCCGCGATCAGCTCGATGCCCGCACCAAGCCGTGCAACTTTGTCTCCCACCTTTGAGAGCACACCATGAACCAGACCGATCCCAACCAGGCTCAGGCTAACCTCACTCACCTTAACCAGAGCGGCGAAGCCCATATGGTGGATGTGACCGACAAACAGGTGACCGAGCGTGAAGCCCGTGCCGAGGCGTTTGTCGCCATGGCCCCCGAGACACTGGCGCTGATCTTGAGCGGCCAGCATCATAAAGGCGATGTATTCGCCACCGCTCGCATCGCTGGCATCATGGCGGCCAAGAAGACTGCCGATCTCATCCCACTCTGCCATCCGCTGGCCCTGACCAAGGTTGAGGTAGAGATCGCGGCGCTGCCTGAGCTGCACAAGGTGCATATTCGCACCCTCTGCAAGCTCGCCGGCAAGACCGGGGTGGAGATGGAGGCGCTGACGGCGGCGTCGGTGGCGGCGCTGACCATCTACGACATGTGCAAGGCGGTGCAAAAAGACATGGTGATCGAACAGCTGCGACTGGTGGAGAAGAAGGGCGGTAAGTCCGGTCACTTTCAGTTAGGGTCAACGAGCGGGGAGCAAGCATGATCAAGGTACTGTTTTTTGCGCAAGTAAGAGAGCTGGTGGCCTGTGACGAGCTCTGCCTGCCGTGCGATTACGCCAGTGCCGAGCAACTGCGTGCTGCGCTCTGTCAGCGGGGTGACAAGTGGGCACTGGCCCTTGAGGTGGGCAAGCTGCTAGTGGCGGTCAACCAGACGCTGGTGCCCCTCGATACGTCTATCAAGGATGGCGATGAAGTGGCCTTTTTCCCCCCAGTGACCGGAGGTTGAACCATGGATGAGACAGCCATCGCAGATCGCATTCTGGTGCAACGGGAGGACTTCTCGCTTGCTGACGAATATGCCCGCCTTGCCAGCCGGGCTGATACTGGGGCGGTCGTCACCTTCGTTGGCAAGGTGCGCGACTTCAATCAAGGGGAGGAGGTGAAGGGGCTGGCCCTTGAGCACTACCCCGGCATGACCGAGAAGGCGCTGGTCGAGATCGTGCAGGAAGCGCGCGAGCGTTGGCCGCTGCAGGAGTGCACCCTGATCCACCGCATCGGCGAGCTGTGGCTTGGCGATCAGATCGTGCTGGTGGCGGTGAGCAGTGCCCACCGTGAGGCTGCCTTCGAGGCTTGCCACTTCATCATGGATTTCTTGAAGACCCGAGCGCCATTTTGGAAAAAAGAGCTGACCGCCGAAGGCGAGCAGCGCTGGGTTGCGGCCAAGGTCAGTGATGAGGCAGCGGCAGCCCGTTGGAGTCTCACTCATCGGCCGCCCGAGCAATAGCAGGATTGGCCATGAAAGACGCGTATGTTTGTTCCGGTATGGCGGTGGTTGCCCGTTTTCTGTGCCATGTCGATGACGACGCCCGCCATCGCGGCATCATGCCGACTTATCGGCACAGGCTTGTTATGGGGCTAGGCTGGTTGTCTTACGTGAGCGTTGCGGCAATCCTGTTGTTCGCGGCGTCGGTGCAGGCCGATGAGGTGAAGGTAGCGGTGGCCGCTAATTTTAAGGGCACCCTTGAGCGGATCGGCGAGGCGTTCACCGCCAAGACCGGTCATCGGCTGGTTATCTCTGCTGCCGCCACTGGGGTGCTCTACACCCAGATCCGCCATGGCGCGCCGTTCGATCTCTTCCTCTCCGCCGATGTGGCGACGCCCGAGAAGCTGGAAAAAGAGGGCAAGGGGAGTGATCGCTTTACCTACGCCATTGGCCAGCTGGGGCTGTGGCAAAAGGGCGGTCCGGCCCCTGACGAAGCGACCCTGCGCAGCTGGCAGGGCAATCTTGCCATCGCCAATCCTCGCACCGCGCCTTATGGTGCTGCCGCCATGGCGACCCTTGCTCGCCTCAAAATTGATCCCACCCAGTACCGGCTGCTGACCGGTGCCAACATCGGCCAAACTTGGCAATTTGTCGAGACCGGTAATGCCGAGCTGGGCTTCGTTGCTTGGGCCAATCTGGTGGACGCGGGCAAGACCGGCGAAGCGTGGGCAGTGCCTGCAAGTTTTTATCCCCCCATCGAGCAGCAGGGGCTGATATTGAAACAAGGGGCTGCGGTGACGGCGCTGGTCGCCTGGCTCAAAGGGCCGGGGCAGGTGCAGATCAAGGCTGCAGGTTATGCGCTGGTGCCGTGATGGTCTGAACATCATTCAGCAGCTGCTTTCACCGCTGCTTTGGCCTGTGCTGACTGCACAGGGGTTATCGCTATTGAAGGCCATTGAGCGGAAGGGGGCGTGATGAGTGAAGGGGATCTGCTGGCAGTCTGGCTCACCTTGAAGTTGGCAGCCTGTACCACCGTTATCTTGCTGTTATTGGCACCGCCACTGGCGTGGTGGTTGTCGCGCAGCCAGAATCGGCTGCGGCCGCTGGTGGAGGCGCTGGTGGCGCTGCCGCTGGTGCTGCCCCCCACGGTGCTGGGGTTTTATCTGTTGCTGGCTTTCTCCCCCGAATATGGGGTGGGCGCTTGGTGGCGAGCTACCTTCGGCACACCGCTGGCGTTCAGCTTTACAGGTCTGCTGCTGGCTTCCCTCCTCTATTCACTGCCGTTTGTGGTGCAGCCGCTCACGTCTGCTTTCGTTAATATGGGCAATAAAGAGCTGGAGGCTGCCGCAACCCTCGGCTTTGGCCCGTTGGCGCGCTTTTTTCACATTATCTTACCGATGACCCTGCCCAGCTTTGTGATGGCGGCGGCCCTCGGCTTTGCCCACACCTTGGGAGAGTTTGGTGTGGTGCTGATGATAGGTGGCAATATTCCGGGCGAAACTCAGGTGCTCTCTATCGCCCTGTTTGATTATGTAGAGGCGATGGATTACCAGAACGCCCATATACTGGCAGGGGGGCTGATGGGCTGCTCGCTGGTGCTACTGCTGCTGGTTTACGGGGTGCTGCAGCGCAGACAGCACCGAGTGTTCGGATGAACCTTCCCGCTACTCACTCGCAGGGCCACGTTCTCTGCCTCCATGCTCGGCGCGAGTTTGGCCCCTTTACCCTCGATTGCGCACTGACCCTCGAACTGGGGGGCATTATCGGTCTGTTTGGTCCCTCCGGCTGCGGTAAGAGCACTCTGCTGCGCATCATCGCTGGGCTCGATCGCCAAGCAGGAGATCGCTTGCAGTGGGGCGGACGGGAGTGCGGCGCGCTGCTCCCCGAAGCGCGCCGGATTGGGCTGGTATTTCAGGATTCGCGGCTTTTTCCTCATCTGAGCGTGCTTGGCAATTTGCAACTGGCGGCCCGCAAGGGGCGGGGGTGCTGGCAGCCCGAGGCGCTGGCGGCGCGGCTCGGCTTTGTCGAGCTGTTGGGGCAACCGGCTCATGCCCTGTCTGGCGGCCAACGCCAGCGGGTGGCATTGGGGCGGGCGTTGCTGGCCGAGCCCGACCTGCTGCTACTCGATGAACCTTTTTCCGCGTTGGATCGGCGCAGTCGCATCCAGCAAGCCCATGTGCTCAAAGGATTGCAGCAGGAGAGCGGCATACCGATGGTGTTTGTCAGCCACGCCATGGAAGAGGTGAGCCTGCTCTGCGATCAGCTGGTGCTGTTGGCCGCTGGCCGGGTCGAAGCCCAAGGCAAGCCCAGTGAGCTGTTTGCTCGCCCCGACCTCTCCTTGGCTAGCCGTGACGATGCCGCGGTGATGTTGGATGCCACGTTGGCCCACTACGATGACGACGAACAGATGGCGACCCTACAGCTTGGCGACCAGCAGTTGCGAGTCACCATGACTCATGTACCGGATCAGGCAGGCCTTTTGCAGATCAAGGTGGCAGGGCGCGATGTGGTGATTGCGACTGCCCCCATCGAGCACTCTAGCTTGACTAACTGTTTAGTGACTCGCCTGCAGACCGAGCGCGAGGTACGCCCCGGTCAGACCCTGTTGCAGTTGGCGTTAGGGCAGCAGATACTGCTGGCGCGGATCACTAGTCGCTCAGCGAGGCGATTAGCGCTGGTGCCCGGCCAGCATATTTATGCCTATATCAAGGCCGTGAGCCTGGTCAGTGAAGGGTAAGCTGGCAGTATTGGTCGGCAGATAAAAAGATTCACGATAACGAGATAACAGGGGCTGGTCATAGCCTAAAGGACGACGAACGGATGCGCCGCAATCAGGTAATAAAATATAACGGGCTTGCTTTACGTTGTGCGGGTGAAGGCCCCTTGCTCGTGTTACTCCACGGTCTTGGCTCCTCCAGCCTCGATTGGCAGGCGCAAATAGAATATTTTTCCGAGCACTATCGCGTGGTGGCGCTGGACCTGCGTGGCCATGGTCAGAGCAGCCAAGAGGGGCCCTTCGATGTGGCCACCCTTGCGGCCGACGTGGTGCGCTGGCTCGACGAACAACCTGAATCCGCTTGGATCGTTGGGCTATCGCTGGGAGCCATGGTAGCACTGGAACTGGCGTTGCAACTGCCCCACAAGGTGCAAGGGTTGGTGCTGATCAACGGTGTCAGCGAGTTTTTGCTGGAGACCCCCAAAGAGCAGGAGCGTTACGCCCAGCGCCTCAAGTGGCTGCGCTGGTTCGGTATGCGGCCAATTGCTTGGTGGCTGGGGCGCGAGCTCTTTCCCGGTCCTGATCTGGTCAAGGTGCGCCACACTTTCCGGCTACGTTTTGTGCGTAATAAAAAGAAGGTGTATAAGGCGCTGTTGGAAGCACTGCCCGGTTGGTCGGTACGTGCGCGTTTGAGCGCTATACGGCAGCCGGTGGCGATTATCTCTACCAGCCACGATTACCTGCCACTGGCGAAACGGGTAGAGCAGTTTGCCTCTTTGCCTAATGCCACTATTCACACCCCAAACGGCCACCACGCTTGGCCTGCGGAAGATCCCTCTGGGTTTAATGATCTGTTAAGGCGGCTGCTTAACATGTTGGGATAGAAATATATTTTTGGCGTGAGAATTAATATTGCCGGATAGCTATTATTTACTTTTTTAATATTAGAAGGTGAGTTGATAAATATCAGGTTGATAATATTGCGTTGAACCATTAAATTGATATCATCAGTATTGCATTTATACGCGGTATATATTTTGTTAGAAAGCAATTTATATTTCATTAAACAATCTAATAAATAATATTATGGATAATAGAATGAAAAAAATATTCATGACAGCAGTCGTCACCATGGCATTAGCAGGTTGTGCCCAGCAAGGTTTTACCGTACATCCTGGTGTTGCAGCAGCGCCGACTAAAGAAGTGAGCCATCACTTTTTCATTTCTGGTTTAGGTCAGAGTAAAACAATTGATGCAGCTAGTGTCTGTAACGGGGCTGATAAAGTTGTGCGGGTAGAAGCTCAACATACTTTTGTTAATGGGCTGCTTGGCTTCGTCACGTTAGGAATTTATACCCCGCGCGAAGCTCGGGTTTATTGCGCAGGCTAATCTACGTAAATTAGATGCTATTAAAAAGCCGAACTTATCGTTCGGCTTTTTTGCTCTTATTGGTTTTCTGAGTGGCCACAGACAGTGCAGTCGGGGCGTTTGGGTAGCTTCATTTCACGGAAGGTGCCGCTTAGGCCGTCAATCATCAACAGGCGGCTGCTATAGCTCTTGCCCATGTCAGCTAACAGCTTGATCGCCTCCAGTGCCTGCAAGCTGCCCACCAGCCCGACGATGGGAGCCAGCACCCCCGCCTCGACACAGGTGAGGGCCTGCTCGCCAAACAGGGCGCTGAGGCAAGCGTAGCAGGGCTCATCTTGCTGCCAAGTGAAGCTGCACAGCTGCCCCTCCAGCCGGATGGCGGCGCCACTGACCAGCGGTATCCGGTGCTGGCGTGCCCGTTGATTCAGCAAGTTACGAATGGCCAGATTATCGGTGCAGTCGAGTACCAGCTGATGTTCCGGTAAAAGGGTATCGAGCAGCGCTTCATCGGCCATGGTGGCGTGTGTCGCGACCTCAAGCCAGGGGTTGAGGGCGCGCAGCGACTGGGCGGCAGAGTCCACCTTGTCGTGGCCGATCCGCCCATCGTTGTGCAGTACCTGACGTTGCAGGTTGGAGAGTTCCACTTTGTCAAAATCGACCAGGGTGAGCTGACCCACCCCCGCCACTGCCAGATACTGGCTGGCGGCGCAGCCAAGGCCACCGGCGCCGATCACCAGCACCTTGGCCTGCTTGAGCGCCTCCTGTCCCTCGAAATCGAAAGATTTGAGGATGATCTGACGGTTGTAACGCAGTAGTTCGGCATCGCTCAGGATTTCGCTCACAGCAGCAAGCCCCCGAATGGTTCCACGGTCACCGTCTCGCCTGCGGCAACGCGACCCTGTTCCCGCTCAAGGACGATGTAGCAGTTGGCGCGCGACAGGGAGCTGAACACCGCAGAGTCTTGTGAACCGGTGCTGCGTACTTCGAGACCGTTTGGTCCCTGACTCAGAATGCCGCGCTGGAAGTCGAGTCGGCCCGGGCTCTTTTTGAGTGGTTCGGCCGCAATGGCTTGCAGCTGGAGCGGGCGCTCGAACTGCTGACCCGCCAGTTTGGCCAGCGCCGGTTGCACCAGCTGATCGAAGGTGACCATGGCAGAGACGGGGTTGCCCGGCAGGCCGAAGAACCAAGCGCGGGGCAGACGACCAAAAGCAAACGGCTTGCCCGGCTTGATGGCGAGCTGCCAGAAACCGATCTCACCAAGCTCTTCCAACAGTTGTTTGGTGAAGTCCGCTTCCCCCACCGAGACACCGCCGGTGGTGATCAGCACATCGGCCTCTTGATCGGCACGGATAAAGGCGGCGCGCAGCTGAGCCGGATCGTCTGGGATAATGCCAAGATCGAGGCAGATGCAGCCCAAGCGTGCCAGCATAGCCCGCACGCCGTAGCGGTTGGAGTCATAGATGTCGCCGTGGGCGAGCGGGGTACCGACCGGTTTAAGCTCATCGCCAGTGCTAAAAATGGCCACTGTTAGCGGGCGGCGCACCGCGACGGTGGCTACGCCAAGAGATGCCAGCAGCGGCATCTCTCTTGGGGTGAGGCGAGTACCTGCGGTGAGTACGCAGGCACCCTGACCGATGTCGCTGCCAGCTTGACGAATATTCTGACCCTGCACCGGGGTTGCCAGAAAGGTGATTCGGTCACCGTCGGCCAGAGTCTCTTCCTGCATCACCACCGCATCGGTGCCTGCGGGGACGGGGGCGCCGGTCATGATCCGCACACAGTGGCCAGCAGGCCATTGGCCCTGATAGGGCTGACCGGCAAAGGCCTTGCCCGCCATGATGAGTGGGGTGCCGCTGGCGAGATCGGCAAGGCGCACAGCGTAACCATCCATGGCGGCGTTGTCGAACGGGGGGACGGCGAGGGGAGAGCTGATATCACTGGCAAGCACGCGGCCAAGGGCCTCTGGCAGCGGCAGTGGCTCGCTGTCGCAGCAACAGGCGAGCTGCGTTAGCATCGCGGCTAGGGCGTCGCGTAAGGGGAGTAGTCCACTGGTATCAAATCCCATCGTCATGGCCTCAGGTTGGATCTCAAAGGCAGGATTATCACAAAATTCCAGCCTGATGGGCAGGCAGAGACTCGGTAAATGTGGTGTATTGGCGATATAGTGTAGGGATGAGCGTAAGTTGACTTGAATCTTGGCTGCAATGACCGTTTACTATGCCGCCTGATCGTCAGGGCTGGCTCCGTCGGTAATCCTCGCATCGATCGGCAGGCGTGTGCGGTCATCTGGTATAGGATCTCCTGCACCACCGTGCGGCCGCGATAACGTGCATGGATGTGATCGGGCCCAGTGGTAGCGGCAGAGTTCTTTATGGTCCCTTTGCATGGGAGAGGTACGAATGACAACCTTAAGTCCGGAAGCCTTGCTGGTCAGGGCTGCCCTCGAAGCCCAGGGACTGGAAACCCCCCTGGTCACCAACGAGCTGAACAGCCAGCAGAAGCGGGAGAAGATCGAAGGCCATATGCGCTCCATCATGGAGACGCTGGGGCTGGATCTGACCGATGACAGTCTGGCCGAGACGCCGCATCGCATTGCCAAGATGTATGTCAATGAGATCTTCTCCGGCCTCGACTATTCCACCTTCCCCAAGGTGACGGTGATCGAGAATAAGATGCAGGTAGACGAGATGATCATGGTGCGGGACATCAGCCTCACCAGCACCTGTGAACACCACTTCGTTACCATCGACGGGCTGGCCCACGTGGCTTACATCCCTCGTGGCAAGGTGATCGGTCTGTCGAAAATCAACCGTATTGTGCAGTTCTTTGCCCGCCGTCCCCAGGTGCAGGAGCGGTTGACCCAGCAAATCTTACTGGCGCTGCAGACCCTGCTCGGCACCAAGGACGTGGCCATCAGCATCAAGGCGACCCATTACTGCGTCAAGGCGCGCGGGGTGATGGATTCGACCTCCTATACCACCACGACCTCCCTTGGTGGGGTCTTCAAAACCCAGCCAGATACCCGTGCTGAGTTTCTCGCTGGCCTCAAACGTTAATATTGCATCCGCGCGTCTAGGGTCATGATATGAAGTGACCCGTCCGACGCCTTTCTTTTTTACCCTAACTGTTATGGCCAGTATTTAGCTCATTTCACTGTCAACCCCACTCAAGAGAGTGGTGCTATGGTCGATACCCCTTGTGGCATTGGGTGTTTTGCTTGGTTGGTGGCAATAACAGATAACGCATCTTTTTCAGTCTCTTCCCCGCCAGATTGGATGACGGTCACGAAGTAAACGTGGCTGATTGGTGTCCGGATGGTCTTGGCTCCATCTGATACGTTTTTTCCTAGATAGACGCCATCATGAACCGCGCTGATATGGTGTAGACCAAAGCGCAATATTTACTTAGCATCTGGGATATATCTATGAATATCAGTAAGATGACCATCGGCAAGAAACTGACCGCAGGTTTTGCGGTATTAGGGCTAATGATGGCGTTTATCGGCGGTTTTTCACTGTTTGAATTTACTAATATGAACCGTGCTGCAATAGGTTTTACCGACAGTATTTTGCCTGCTGTTAACCGTACTAATGCGATCGGTGAAAGCCTTAGCCAGCTACGCCGCTATGAGCTGGATTTGTTTCTGGTGGCCTCTGATCCTCAAAAAACAGCGGAGTATCGCAATGCTAGCGTCAAAAAAGTCCAACAAATTACCCAACAACTTACGGAGCATGGCGCCACTATCTGGGGGGCGGATGAGAAAGAGCGGCGTACTTTTGAGGCGATCAAACAGCATTGGGATAAATATATGGCGTTGCACCAACAAGTGATCCAGATGCAAGAGCGGCAACAGATGGAGGCTGCTCTGGCACTGTCCTTGAACCAAGGATTGAACACCTATCATGAATTGGTGAGTGCTGTAGATGAGTTGATTCGGATCAACCAAGGCTATGCTACAGAATCACGTAACGTCGTGGTTGCCGCTTATGATTCAGCGAAGTGGAGTGTCATGTTTGCGATGGCGCTTGGGCTGGTGCTGGTTGTGGCGCTTTCCGTGATATTGACTCGGCAAATTCGGGATCCGCTCATTATGCTGGCTCGCCAAGCACAGCGTATTGCTGGTGGTGAGCTAGGGCGTGGTGAATTACAGATATGGATTCAAGATAAACGCTTCAATCGTGATGAGTTGGGGTTGCTTGGGTCAGCCATTAATCAAATGCAAACTGCGCTGGCAGATTTGGTGAGTGAGATCATTAGCTCGGTGAGCCAACTCAGCGGTGCGGTGAAGGAAGTTGGTAGTATCTCTGAGCAGTCTGCCAATGGGATGGCGATTCAGCAGGGTGAGATGTCGCAGGTTGCGACCGCAATGAATCAGATGCAATCGACCTTAAGTGAAGTGGCACGTAACACCACCGATGCGATGAGTGCCGCCAAAGATGCCTCTCGCACATCTGGTGATGGCCATTTGGTCGTGCGAAACGCGATCACCAGCATTGAGCAGGTTTCTGAGAAAATTGAGCAGGCGGGTAACGTGGTTCAGCAACTGCAGGCCGATAGTACCAATATCAGTGTGGTACTCGATGTGATCAGGGATATTGCGGGCCAGACCAACCTGCTGGCGCTTAATGCCGCTATCGAGGCCGCCCGTGCTGGCGAGCAAGGGCGTGGTTTTGCGGTGGTCGCAGATGAAGTGCGATCATTAGCTCAGCGTACTCAAGATTCAACCGCAGAGATCAGCAAGATGATTGAGCTATTGCAAAGCCGAGCATCAGAGGCTAGTCATGCGATGCAGTCGAGCCGTCAGCAAATGCAAGAAAGTGTTGGCTTGGCGCGGGATGCGGGAACCAGTATCAATACCATTAATGGTGCCGTAGTGCGGATCACGGATATGAATACCTTGATTGCTACCGCTACCGAAGAGCAGAGCGCTGTTACCGAAGAGTTGAGCCGCAGCATTGTTAATATTCATAATACGGCAGACGAAAATACTCATGGTGCTCGCCAGATAGCTCAGGCTTGCAACGAGTTGAGCAAATTAGCTGGCACGTAGGATAAGATGACGCAGCGCTTTACCTTGTAGCCAAGCTCACCTCACTCGGTTCAGCTCGTGTGATTACCCGCTTTGATGCGCCCGAGACGATACAGTTAAGGGCGCTTTTCATTGGTTTATTGTGCCGATCATTGTAGCCACATGATGAACGGTGGGGGCGCCCCCATTCGATTAGGTGAGCGCACTATCCCAGTCGTGAGGTGCGAGATAACACTCCTGCACAAATTCGATAAAACAACGTACCTTTGCGGAAACAAAGCGGCGATGTGGGTACACCGCGTACAGTCCAATCTCTCCCTTATCCCATTCAGGCAATAACCTCACCAGCCGACCATCGCGCAGGGCATCACCCACGATAAAGGTGGGCTGCCAAATGATTCCCTGGCCATCGCAGGCCGCTTTCGTGAGTGCCACCCCGTTATTGGCGCGTAGCGGTCCCTGTGGGCGGATGTTGCATTGCTCATCACCTCGCCAAAAGTGCCAATCTGGGTGGGTCAGGGAGTAGACCAAACAGTCATGATGTTTGAGATCTTCGGGTGTTGCTGGGGTTCCTTTGAGTGCTAGGTATTCCGGGCTGGCACAAAGTTCAATACGAATCGTTGCCAGTTGCCGTGCCACTAACGAGGAGTCATTGAGGTGACCGATACGCAGCGCCAGATCAAACCCTTCCTCCACCAGTGCGACTCGCCGATCGCTGTATTCAATATCGAGTTTGAGGTCGGGAAAACGTTCACGAAATAGTGGCAACATAGGGGAGAGATGGAGATACCCAAAATCCATGGGGACCGATAATTTGAGGGTGCCATTAGGTTGTTGATTATGATGGGTCAGCTGGCTGTGGGTCTCTTCCAATTCTGCCAGTAGGGCTAAAGATCGTTGGTAGTAAAACTGGCCAGCTTCGGTCGGATTCACTTGGCGGGTGGTGCGTGATAATAAGCGGGTGGATAGCGACTCTTCCAGTTGTTGCATCAGTTTTGAGGTCATGGCAACCGAGATACCGAGCTGCTGAGCTGCTTTGGTAAAACTTTGGTGTTCCACCACCTTAATAAAAGTACGCATGGCGGCAATTTGGTCCATTTTACACTCTTGGTTAATAATTAATTTATTAAATAGTTGATTATATATTTTAGTAGGGAGGTTAGCATTTTGAATACTTGTGTAAACCTCAAAATGAAGGAATAAACGGATGAAAATGACTAAGGCTCTGCTGGCTTCCTGCCTGTTTATGGCGACCCCGCTAATGGCTGCTGATTACAATGTCGATGCGGCTCACACCACTGTTCAGTTCAAAGTGGGTCACCTTGGTTTCTCTGAACTGGTAGGCCGTTTCAACACCTTCAGCGGTACTTTTAGCATGGATGATGCTAATCCAACGGCAGCGAAAGCCAGTTTTGAAGTGGACGCAGCTAGTGTGGACTCTAACCACGAAGCCCGTGACAAACACCTGCGCAGCCCAGATTTCCTAGATGTGAAACAGTATCCAAAAATGACCTTCACCAGCTCCGCTTATGAAGGCAGCAAAGACAAAGGGGTACTCAAAGGTACATTGACCCTGCATGGCGTTAGCAAAGAAGTCGCGTTTGATTTGGTCAAAATTGGTGAAGGTAAAGATCCTTGGGGTGGTTACCGTAGTGGGTTCAATGCAACCACTACTATCAAGCGCAGCGATTTTGGCGTGAACTACATGCTGCCTGGTATTCCAGACCAGATGCAGATCAATTTGTTTGTCGAAGGTGTGCGTAAGTAATGGGCGCAGCACTCTTGCTACAAACACTGGCGGCTCCTTTAGGGGCCGCTTTGTTGTCATGGCGTTGGCCGCGCTTGGCTTACCTATGGGGGGCGCTAGCAATATGGCTGGTTGCTGCGTTGCTTGGCGGTTTCTATGTTATGCCGACCAAGGCGTGGCAGTGGCTGCCGTTAACCCTGTTAGTACCTGTTATTGCGTTGCTAGCAACGGATCAGCGTAGTGCATTGCTGCTATTCGCGGTTGGAGGCGGCGTTACCTGGTGGTTAGGGTTAGCCACCGTATTGGCGAGCGAACCTCTGATCTGGTTGGCATTGTTGCCTGCCATCATCTGGTTTACTTGGTGTGAACGGCGCACCGATAGTCCTGAGGGGTTAGGTTTTGCCCTTGGTTTTATTTGGTTGGCGATGGTGATAGGCATTGATGGCAGCTTGTTGATTGCTCAACTGGCGGGTGCATTGGCGGCTTTTGCTGGTTTTCGCGCACTGTTAGCCCAGTTTGCTAAGGTGCAGGTTGCGCCTGCCGTTCTTGGCCTTGCGCTTGCGTTTATGCAGATGCTGGCTTGGCAATATGTAGAGGTGCCGTTAGTGGTGCTGTTGCCGGTCTGGTTATTACCAATAGGTGAGTGGGTATTACGGCATAAGCCTTGGCTGGCTCGTTGGGCTGTGCTTACTGTCCTCGCCGGCATTGGGGCTGGGATCAGTTTGTGGTGGGTTTGGCCTGAAGCCTCGTTATATTGATTTTTTTATATAAAAAACAATATGTTAAATACTGCATGATAGCTCATAGTCTTAACAGATAATGATTGAGCCACTTATGTGTTTCAGATAAAAGCTCTTCTCATGTATCTGGACACACAAAACCCGGTATAACCGGGTTTTGTTTGCCTGCTTTGCGGTAAATTAAGGAGGCTAGGATTGCGCTATCAAGGATCTGGAAATCTATTTTTTCGTCATTTTACTGCACAGGGACCCATAGAAAACCTCAGTATTTTATTGGTCACACATCTGCTCCCTGACCGGCCTGATTTTATCGAGGCACTTGCTCGCATTGGTCGTATTGCGGCCATTTTGCCTAAGCCAAAATCAGTGCATGGCCCAACCTTAGAACAGGTGGTTCAACGCTACCCTGTGCTGCCGCTTGATCGGCAATGGACCAATGACCCCAGTACGCTTATCGAGCGGATCGCCCCGCTGGTTGCATCCAATGAACGCCTGATCATATTGGACATAGGCGGCTATTTTGCGAAAACCCAAGCCGCTTTACATGAGTATTTTGGTCCCCGTTTTCTGGGGGTGGTGGAAATGACCGAAAATGGCCACCAGCGTTATGAAAAGGAGTCCTTATCCGCGCCAGTCTTGTCAGTGGCGCGCAGCCCACTTAAGCAAGTGGAGGATATTCAGATAGGGCTAAGTGTGGTCTATTCTACCGAGGCGCTTGCTCGTTCCCTTAATCGAACATTCAATGTCTGTGACGCAGTCTTATTTGGTTATGGCAAGGTGGGCCGCAGCATTGCTCGTGATTTACGTTGTCGTAATCTGCGTCTGTCATTGGTTGAGACCGATGAACTGCGTCAGCTTGAAGCCTTATCTCACGGATTTAGATTGACCACTAAGGCGGAGGCGCTGCGTCATGCGGAGTTATTGGTCTGTTCCACGGGCAATGGTTCGCTAGATGCGGCTGACTTACAACAGTTACGCCCTGGGGCAATGGTGGTCTCTGTAACCTCAGCGGATGACGAATTTACCTTCTCGCTGACGGAGCTAGCGTGGCGAGTGGATGAGGTCTGTCCTCACGTATTTGCACTCTATCGCCCTGATGGCACTCAGATATATCTGCTTAACCGAGGCGAGGCCGTTAACTTTGTCCATGGTGCTGTCATCGGCGAGTATGTCTACTTGGTATTGGCTGAGATCATGGAAGGCGTGCGGATGCTGGCAACCGGCACACTTGCCCCTTGTTTACATGAGCTACCAGAAGCGGCAATGCGTCACATCGCTTGTCACTGGCTGGCTGATTTTCACGGAGTACATCAATGAAAGAAGCGACAGCGTTGCGTGATAAACCCAGGATCGAGATCCGTTACTGTACGATGTGCCGCTGGATGTTACGTGCAGCGTGGTTAGCCCAAGAACTGCTGTCGACCTTCGATCATGAACTCGGTGAGGTTGCGTTGGTGCCTGCGAGTCAGGGGGAGTTTCGTATTTTGGTGAATGGGGTTCAGGTGTGGGATCGGGTGAGTGACCACGGTTTCCCTGAGGCGAAAGAGATCAAGCAGCGAGTGCGAGACCTGATTGCCCCTGAGCGAGATCTGGGCCATATCGATCGTCACGCGGCGTCGTCATCGCCGTTGTAATGATGACGCAAGGTGACGAAAGGGAGGCATAAGCCTCCCTTCGGCTATTGGCGATGGCCAATCTTATGAGGCAGGTCGCCAGCTTGCCGTCACTTTCACCAACTCGATCAGCGTGGTGACCGCTTTTTCCATCGATTGGACGGGGATGAACTCGTGCTTGCCGTGAAAGTTGTGGCCACCGGTGAAGAGATTAGGACAGGGCAGCCCCATAAAAGAGAGACGAGCGCCATCGGTGCCACCCCGAATGGGCTTGATCTTTGGCACCACGTCGGCGGCTTCCATAGCGGCCTTGGCCAGCTCGACGATATGCATGTGCGGCTCAATCTGGCTGCGCATGTTGCGATAGCTGTCGGTCAGGGTCAGCTCGATGCGAGCTTTCGGATACTCGGCCTGCATCGCGGCGACCCGCTGCGCCAGCTCAGCCTTGCGTGCGCTGAAACCTTGGTCGGCAAAATCGCGGATGAGATAGTGCAAGGTGCTCTCCTCCACGCTGCCATTGCTCTGAGTCAGATGGAAGAAGCCTTGGTCGCCTTCGGTCGCTTCTGGGGTCTCGGTGGTGGGCATGGCGGCGTGAAAGCGAGCCGCCAAGGTCTGGCTGTTGATCAGGCTGCCTTTGGCGGTACCGGGGTGGACGTTGTTGCCAACAAAGCGGATGGTGGCACTGGCGCCGTTGAAGTTCTCATATTCGAGTTCGCCGATCTCGCCGCCATCGACGGTATAGGCCCACTGAGCGGGGAAGCGCGCAAGGGGGAAGCGATCCGCGCCTCGGCCGATCTCCTCATCGGGGGTAAAGCCGATCCAGAGATCGCCACGGGGGATTGCCGGATCGGCCTGCAGATAGGCGACGGCGGTCAGGATTTCGGCAATCCCCGCTTTATCATCGGCGCCCAGCAGGGTCGTACCATCCGTGGTAATCAGATCCTGCCCAAGATAGTTTTTTAAGACGCGATAATCGCGGATCGCGAGCACCTCATCCCCTTTACCCAAGCAGATGTCGCCGCCTTGATAGCGCTCTATCAGCTGGGGCACCACCTGCTCTGCGTCGTAGTCGGCGGTGTCTAGGTGAGCTATCAGGCCAATGGCGGGGGCCTCTGGCTGGTTCCCCGGTAGACAGCCTGTTAAGTAGCCGTGATCATCTAAGGTGACCTCAATAAGTCCCAGCTGGATCATCTCCTCCCTCAGTGCACGCGCAAAAATCCGCTGCCCCTCACTACTGGGGCAGGTGTGGCTAGTCGCATCGGAGCGAGTATGAAAAGTCACATAACGTAAGAAACGCTCAAGTACGGTATCCATGGATTAGCCTCCAACAGTGAGCGTTTATTGTGGCTAAGCGTGGCGCCGCCCGCTTTGCGACAGCGCAGGTTTTGTTCAGGTTTTACCCGTTGCCTAGCATCCGTTGGCGGCACGCTAGCAGCGCCTACTTGGCCGTGTTAGTGGTGGCTGAAGCCACGGGGTGACCGTGCCCGATTTCCCCTCCGCCAGCAAGGTGATACGCGGGCGTGACGGCGATAGAACAAGGTGATTTTTGCTGCGATTTTTTATTGTCATCACCCATATTAAGTGTGTAAACTCCGCGCCGATCCGAGGGATGTACTGGGCAAAACGAGTCTGCCAGACATCCGCTGATTATCCGCCTATAGGGCGAGGCACGCAGAAACGACTGACACTGCTGGGGCATGGTTTCTTTAATACCGGTTAGGCTCCGGTATCAGGGAGAACAACAGGCACGCACTTGCCAACTGACCGAATGAGCTCACGGCTCATCATCTCCCCCTTGTCATGGGCGGTCATTGGTAGTGATGAGTCTGTCGTGGTTGTCGTCTATTCACACGCATGCGTGTTGGTGCCTTCGCCGCTCTTCCTTGTTACCTCCCCTGTCATCGTGATCGCTGCCGAGTGATGAGCAAACCGCGTGGCTGATGTGGTTTGTCATCAAAGTACCGCGGCGCCGCTTGCGCGCACCGCATACCGTTGAGCTTGATGTAAAGCCACCAGCCCCACATCAAGACTCGTTACTTCCCAAAATCCACCAGGCAGCCTTGGCTTGCCGTAATGTGCAAAGAGAGTGCTATGGCCTGTTTGCGGCGTGTATCACGCTCCAGCATGATGGCCAGCTTCCCGTTGCAATTGATGGTCTGGATGTGATTGAGGGTAACGAAGGCGGCCACTGGCCGCTCATTTGCGAGGCATAGCCCATGACTAACTGGTCCAGCAAAGACTCTTTGAAGGTCTACAACGTTCCCTATTGGGGGGCGGGTTTTTTCAATATCAATGATGCCGGTCATGTGACCGTCGCCCCTGACAAATCGCGCCCTGATGGCCAGATAGTGCTTTCGGATGCTATCGAGCAATTGCGTGATGCCGGGCTGACCACACCGGTGCTGCTGCGCTTTCCTGACATCCTTAAAAGCCGAGTCGATGCGCTGTTCAACGCATTTGGTCAAGCCATTGAGAAATCAGGCTATCAAGGGGATTATCTGTGTGTTTACCCGATCAAGGTAAACCAACAGCGCCGCGTCATTGAGACCATCAGCCAATCCTACAGCGACAAGCCTAGGCTTGGTCTGGAAGCAGGTTCTAAGCCTGAATTGCTGGCCGTGTTATCCCATCACCATAGCCAAGGCTCGGTGATCGTCTGCAACGGTTACAAGGATCGTGAATATATTCGCCACGCCTTGCTCGGCAACCTGATGGGCCACAAGGTTTACATCGTGGTGGAGAAACCCTCTGAGCTAGAAATGGTGCTTGATGAAGCCGCTCGCCTGAACATCACCCCCAACATTGGGGTGCGGGCCAGATTGGCATCGACAGGCTCAGGTATGTGGCAATCAAGCGGCGGTGCCATGTCCAAATTCGGCCTGTCTGCCTCGCAAATTTTGGCGCTCACTGAGCGTCTGCGCAGCCTCGGTAAACTCGACTGCCTACAGCTGCTGCATTTTCATCTCGGCTCCCAGATCGCCAACATCCGTGATATTCAGGGCGGCATTCGCGAGTGTGGCCGTTTCTACGCCGAGCTGCGTCGCCTCGGTGCCAACATCGAGGTGGTGGACGTGGGTGGCGGTTTAGGGGTCGACTACGAGGGGACGCGTTCCCAGAGTCACTGCTCGGCCAACTACAGTCTGTCTGAATACGCCAATAACGTGGTGTGGGGGATTGGCGATGTCTGCCGCGAGTTCGATCTGCCCCATCCCACTATTATCAGCGAGTCGGGCCGCGCCCTGACGGCGCACCATGCCGTGCTGGTCACCAATATCATTGGTGCCGAAGGGGTGGAGATGAACGACATCAGCGCACCGGACGATGATGCCCCCACTATTTTGCAAAACATGTGGAAAGGGTGGCTGGACCTGCGCAGTGAAGACCCCTCCTTGCTGGAGATCTTCCACGACTCGGTGGCCGACTTGGGGGATGTTAACACCCAGTACACCATGGGCCTGCTCAATCTTGAACAGCGCGCGTGGGCCGAGCGGTTGCACCAGAACACCTGCTTAACACTCAAGCAGCTGCTTAATCCGGTCAACCGCAATCACCGCGCGCTGGCCGATGAGCTCTCCGAAAAGTTAGCCGACAAGTGTTTTGCCAACTTCTCATTGTTTCAGTCGCTGCCGGATGCCTGGGGTATTGGCCAAGTATTCCCAGTGATGCCACTTTCAGGGCTTGAGCGCCCACTCACTCGCCGTGGCATCTTGATGGATATCACGTGTGATTCTGATGGTCAGGTGGAGCACTACGTCGATGGGTTAGGGGTCGAGAGCACTCTGCCAATGCCGGAATATGGCGAGGATGAAGTCTGTTATGTCGGCTTCTTCTTGGTGGGGGCATATCAGGAGATTTTGGGCGATCTGCACAACTTGTTCGGCGATACCCACTGTGCAGAGGTGTGGCTCGATGAAGAGGGCAAGATGGACCTTCGCAACGTAGTGCGCGGTGATACCGTCGATCAACTGCTGCGTTACGTCAACATCGATCCCTCCGTTATCCGTGAGAATTACCAGCGTATTGCCGCCCATCCGGCACTGGATGATGAGACGCGCAAAGCCCTGCTCGACGAGCTTGAACTGGGCTTACAAGGCTATGCCTATTTAGAAGATGAGTAAGCGCTGATGGCGCATCGCTAAGGTGAACAATAAAAGGGAGGCAAATGCCTCCCTTTTATTATGCCGCAGGGTGGTCAGCGGCTTAGTCGGTCAGACAATCGGGATCAAACACATACTCTCCTGCTAGCCAGCGCACGATTTCAGCGACACAAGGTTGGTCCCGAAACGGCAGGTAGCGGGTGGTGAGGGCACTGATTTGCTCTGGGGTGAGCTGGGCTAGTCCTAGATCTTGGAACAGTGGTAAATCAGCTTCGATCATGGCGGCGATTTGTGGGCCACAAGTGGCATGGAGTGCAGTGTGGCGCGCTTTGTCAGGATCATACTGTTTGCCGAGCCGATAACTCATTGGCAAGGTGGCCAATGGTAGGGCTGACAAGGCTGCTTGTTTCATCGGGTTGACCGCATGGCCAGAGACCCACTGCGCCAGCTCGGCGGGGCGATGCTCAAACGCGCGCAGATGCAGATAGTTGCTCGCCTTGCTGCCATCGTTGACGGGGTAGTTGTCCCACAAGAAAGGTTGGCGGCCAAGCAGCGTGGTCACTTGTTCAAGGTGCGGGACCGGATACTCATTGGAACAGACCTTGGGGCCGGTCCAGAATATCTCGATACGGCGATCCAGCTGTTGGCCCAGATCCTGTAAATAGTGGTGCGGCATGGCGCCAAACACTTTCTCCAGTACAGGGTCTGTTGAGTAGTAGCTGGGGCAGAAAATCAGGCGCTTGGCTTTGCTATGGGCCGCAATGTCATGGGCAATGGTGAGCTGCTGATAAGCCAAATCGGGGGTATCCCCTTTCATGTCATCAAACAGCACCGCCAAAATATCGGGCTGCAGGGCATCATCAATCAAGCGTACCTTGGCCAACAGAGCAGGGCGTTGCCGTTGATAGTCATGGTGGGCCCCCATCGGGCTTAGGCCAACCCCGAACGCGAGGCCGTGGGCACGGCACTGCTGAGCCAGCTGAGCAAGGTCGGCAAGTTGCTGTTCAGGCCAAGGCTCGGCCCAGTGTTTGCGCAGGTAGCCATCCTCTTTGGGGGCGTAAATATAGAAGCCATAGCCATGCCGAGGCAGCCATTGGGCATAACTCGCGCGGGCTTGCCAGCTCCAGCCTTTGCCAAAAAATCCCTCGATCACCCCCAAATTGGCCGTAGGAGGCAGGTTGCCAGAGAGCAGATGTTGATATGGCATAGTGTTCCCTTCTGACTGGAAAATCCGGCTTAGACCGGGTCCTCTTCCTGAAAACGCACCCCGATCTTGAGGGGATGGCTCTCATCCATCTCGGCGACAGTCCAAATTAGGCCCTGCCATTCGATATAGTCACCGACTACCAGATTATCGCCCAAGCTCGCGGCAATGAAATCGCCGAGGCTCTGTTGTGCCAGATCACTCACCTCTAACCCGTAGAGAGGGGCAAGATCCTGGAGTTGGGCTTGGGCGTCGAGTAAGAAGTCCCCAAAGAAGCGCGGCCCTAAATCTTGCTCGGGGGCCTGACTAAACAGCTGGCCGAGGGCGGTTAAGTCTCGTTCATGACCAATGACGCACAGAATGTCGTCGGCCTGCAAACAGGTACTGCCGGAGGGGTGAAGCAGCTCTTGGCCACGAAACAGGGCGCAGATACGGGTGCCTAATGGCATTTTTAGCTCCCGCAAGGGAGAGCCAATGCACCATTTTTCGGCGCCGAGCTGGTAGATGAAGGTCTCCCACTGGCTATCAAGATCGATCTCAAGGCCAGAGCGATTAATCGGCGAGGGGGGCGCGGGCACTTCAACCCGAGCCAGCCGCGACGCCAGCGGCAGGGAGCTGCCCTGCAGGATCAACGAGACCAGCACCACGAAGAACGCCACATTAAAGTAGAGCTGGGCATTGGGTAGCCCCGCCATCATGGGAAAGACCGCCAAAATGATAGGCACGGCGCCACGCAGCCCGACCCAAGAGATGAACCAGCGCTCGCGCGGGGCAAAGTGTTTAAAGGGCAGCAAGCCCACCCAGACCGACACCGGCCGCGCAAACAGGATCATCCACATCGCCAATGCCAAGGCGGGCAGGGCGATGGGCAGCAACTTATGGGGCGATGCCAATAGTCCCAAGACCAGAAACATCCCAATTTGGCTGAGCCAGGTCAGGCCATCGAGCACGGATAAGGTGGTGCTGCGGCTGCGCAGTGCCAAGTTACCTAACAGCAAGCCGGTGAGGTAGATAGCCAAGATACCGCTACCGCCGATGGCGGTGGTGATGGCGAAGATCAGCAGGCCACCGCTGACGGTTAGCAAGGGATAGAGGCCGGGGGCCAGCTTGGCGGTATTGATCAAACGCCACAGCAGCCAGCCTCCGCCCAGCCCAATGCCTGCGCCCATGCCAAATTGCTGGATCAGCTGGAGCAGCAGAAAGCGGGCGTCTAATCCCTGCTGAGCGGTGGCCAGTACCTCAATCAGGGTAACCGTCAGAAAGACCGCCATCGGATCATTACTGCCCGATTCAATTTCCAACGTGGCATTGACCCGTTCGTTGAGGCTGCGGCCTGCCAGTAAGGAGAACACGGCGGCGGCATCGGTAGAGCCGACGATGGCACCGATTAACATGCCCTGTAGCCAGCTGAGATCAAACAGCCAAGCGGCGGCTAATCCAGTGAGGGTGGTGGTGATAGCGACCCCGACCGTCGCTAGGGAGAGTGCTGGCCACAGCGCGACCCGAAACGAGGAGACGCGAGTGCGCATCCCACCATCGAGCAAGATGATGGCCAAGGCGAGGTTACCCACCAGATAGGCGACGGAGTAGTCAGCAAAATGAATGCCCCCGAGCCCATCTTCACCCGCCAGCATACCGACGGCGAGGAAGATCACCAGAATGGGGATTCCAAGACGAGACGAGAGCGCACTTAACATCACACTGGCTCCCACCAACAAGGCACCGATTAACAGCAAGTGATTGATGGTGATGGCATCCAATGGTGAGCTCCTTCTGTGTACATGCAAAGTAGGCACATTATATGCATTCGAGTCGGCCTCGTGTGGCTTTTTTGTGCATTAATGGGCATTTTTTTACATTTTTTAACCCTTCAACTAACCCCTCTTGGTTTACGTCCTAGCCTGTTTGGTCGCCATCCATTGTGCTGCCGTGAGTAAGTGATGCGGCCCGCTTTGCTGGGGCTGCGTTTGGCGATCATCAGGACTAATTTCTCGTTTTCATTACCCGTTGTGGCTATTTATTTATCACTTATAGTGCAATGACTCATTTGGTGATAATATTGCTTTTATCATTAATTGTGTTTTTTTATTTTTAGTTTTTAATTTTTTGCCATTTTATATTCTGCTGGAGAGGGGATGATCAGGTTTAGGCGGTTGTGGTGGGTATTGAGTTTTTTGATGTTGATGTCCCTGTTATTGGTTAGCCTGTTTGAGTGGGGACCACGCCGCCAGTTGGCGATCGTGCCCAATCCGCAGTGGGCGATCCAGACCATGGATGATCGGGCGGTAGCAGGCGCGTCTGAAGCAACCTTGGGGCCTGATGGGGTGGAAATGCAGTGCACCCTACGAGAGGGGGCCCGTTGGCCGTTTTGTGAGCTGATGATCGTGCTGGCCTCCCCCGAACAGGGGGTGGACCTATCCGACTACGATAGCATGATCCTGCAGCTACGAAGCGAAGGGCCCAGTGATGCACCTTGGCGCATCTATTTACGCAACTATGATCCTGCGTACTCACGGCTAGAGGATCCAGTCTCCCACAAAGTGAACGCTATTTTATTTGACTCGACCCAATATCCGGGGCGGGTTGAGGTGCCGCTTACCCTATTTACCCCAACCACGTGGTGGTTAACGGATTATCAGATCCCTTTAATGCAGCAGGGGCGAGATCTCAGCCGGGTGTTTGCCATCGAACTGGCGACCGGCTCTAATGCGCTCCCGGGCCATTATCGGCTTAAGCTCGAAGAGCTGACGTTTCAGGGGCCGTGGCTGTCCCCTTCGCTGTTCTACCGTGCGCTGTTTATGGTGTGGAGTATTACCATCATCATGCTGTTGTTAATGGACTATGCAGGGATGCGGCGGCGCTTGCAGAAAGCCAGTCACAATGCTCATTTGGCCATGCTGCGTAACCAAAACCTAGAGCAGGAGTATCGGATGGCGGCGGATCAGGTGCGCCACGATCCCCTGACCGGTGCCCTGAGTCGCAGTGAAGGCGAGGCGTTGTTAGCCCAGCACTCCGGTGAGATGATCGTGATCTTCATCGACATTGATCACTTTAAACAGATCAATGATGGTTACGGCCATCCGGTGGGTGATGAGGTGATCAAGTGCTTGGTTAGCGAGCTGTTATTACACCTCGGCCAAGAGGTATCTCTGTGTCGCTGGGGCGGCGAAGAGTTCGTGCTGCTGGTGCCTGAGCGTCCATTATCATGGGGAGAAACGCTAGCAGAGCATTTGCGCAAAGTGCTGGCCGAAGGTCGTGGTTGGCCCCAAGATCTGCGGGTCAGTGCCTCCTTTGGGGTCGCGGCCCGCCGTCGACAAGAGCCGTTACCCCAGACGCTCGCGCGGGCAGATGACGCGCTGTATCAGGCTAAACGGGACGGGCGTAATCGGGTGGTGGTCGCGCACTGAGTCGGCCTGAGATGAGATGGTGGGCGATGGCAGGGCGTCACGCCGCCCCTTGGCAGAGGACCTGTCAGTGGGTGGCGCAACCGAGCTCAATCTTCCTCGTCATCTTTGACCGTTCGGACCTTGTCGCGGTATTTCGGTAACTGCTTCTCTAGCTGCTTCATGTCTTTGATGGCATTAAGAAACAGCCCGAGTAAGAAGAGCAGAGGTAAGCCAATCCATAACCAGAGGTTCATCTCGGTGTCCTTGTGTCTGCGGGGGGAACGACATAACGCGCCAGAATCTCTTCAAGGTGGGCGATAATAGTTTGTTTTCCTTCAATATCAGAATTTTGTAGGCAATGTGCTAACGCGGCAGGGGCAAGGTGCTGGGCATGTGCCACCGGCGCAAAGCTCAGATGCCACGGCTCGTAGGCGACCCCGCTGGCAGCGGTGGCGGGGTAGGGTAAAAAAAAGCCAAATTGCGCCATGTGCTGGCTGAGCCACTGGCTCATGTCGGCAAACCAGCCCCCGGTTTGATACTCCCATGGTTCCAGCTGTAATGTGCGGTTGGCAGGCAGCAGGTCGGGATCGTAAATATCGAGATCGCTGCCCCAATGGTGGCGGCTGGTGCCAGGCAGGGCACTCCAACGCAAGATCGCCTGCACTCGCTCCCATTCGTTCAGTTGGAATGGGTCGATCGGCTGGCTGTTGGCATCCAGCAGCACCCGCTCCCCCCGCCATTTACCATTCCAAATAGCCAGTTGACGTTCGAAACTGCGCCAACTTGAAGCCGGTTGCAGATTAAAGCCTGCGTGCTGGGCAGCTTGCTGCATCGCCGTGAAGGCGGCAAGGGTGGCAGCCGTGAGCCGATGGGGGCCATCTCCTAACTGCACGAGGTGGCTATCATCGAGCCCCATTAACTGATCTTGTGTCACTGTCATTCCCCCCTCCCGCCGACCTGATGACCGGCCTGAGCCCGCAGACTCAGGCATCGGCCATCATGCTAATAGCTGCTCCAGCACCCCTTGATACATCTGTGCCAGTAGATCCAGATCATCGGCTTTGACACACTCATTGACCTTATGAATGGTGGCATTGACCGGCCCCAGTTCGATCACCTCAGCCCCTGTTGGGGCGATAAAGCGGCCGTCCGAGGTGCCGCCGGTGGTGAGCAAAGCCGGTTGTTGGCCATTAACCGCCGTGACGGCGGCGACGGTGGCGGCCAATAGTTGACCGGTATCGGTCAGGAAAGGTTGACCTGACAGGGTCCATTTAAGCTGATAGTCCAGACCGTGACGGTCGAGCAGGGCTTCCACCCGCTGGCGGATGAGCTGATCGGTCAACTCGGTACTGAAGCGGAAGTTAAATTGGACCTGCAACTCCCCCGGGATCACGTTAGATGCGCCCGCCCCACCTTGGATATTGGCGATCTGGAAACTGGTGGGCGGGAAGTAGGCGTTACCTTGATCCCACTCGGTGGCGGCCAGTTCGGCCAGTGCGGGGGCCGCTTTGTGGATCGGGTTATCTGCGAGGTGGGGGTAAGCCACGTGCCCTTGTACCCCACGGATCAGCAGATCACCGGTGATAGAGCCACGTCGGCCATTTTTTACAACGTCGCCCACGATCTCGGTGGAGGAGGGTTCGCCGACGATACACCAAGTGATCTTTTCTTGGCGTGCTTCCAACGTCTCGATAACCCGCACCGTACCATTAATAAAGGGGCCCTCTTCATCCGAGGTGATCAGAAAGGCAATCGAGCCCTGATGATCTGGATGAACGGCGATAAAGCGCTCTGTGGCGACCACCATGGCGGCGAGCGAGCCTTTCATGTCCGCCGCGCCACGGCCATAGAGAATGCCATCTTGGATGGTCGGCTCAAACGGCGGGGTGTGCCATTTATCTAACGGGCCCGCAGGCACAACGTCGGTGTGGCCGGCAAAGCAAAATAGGGGGCCCGTTGTGCCACGGCGTGCCCACAAGTTGGTGGTATCGGCAAAAATCATCGGCTCAATGACGAAGCCAAGCCGAGCAAGACGCTCACTCATTAGGGTTTGGCACCCTTCATCGAGTGGGGTGACCGAAGGGCGGCGGATCAGCTCCTTGGCCAGGGTGATGACATCAGACATCAGTTTTCCTTAACGAGAGAACAGAGAGTGGTAATGGTCTGCTTTGAACCCTAGGGTCAGCTCACCATCACGATCGAGTAATGGTCGTTTGATCATGGCAGGGTATGCCAAGAGCAGGGCCCGGGCGCGTGCCAGATCTAATCCTTGTTTGGCCGCCTCTGGCAGGGCGCGAAACGTGGTGCCACGGCTGTTAAGCAGGGCCTCCCAACCGAGTTGTTCGAGCCAGCTATCGAGCTGCTCAGGCGCCAGCCCGTCGGTGCGATGGTCATGGAAGCGGTAATCGATCCCTGCCTCGTCTAGCCATTTACGTGCTTTCTTCATGGTATCGCAGTTTTTAGGGGAAATGCCGTAGAGCACAACTTTGCATTCGGTCTTGTTTTCCATGGGGTTCACCGTGGTTCCGTTCGATGGGCCATAGCATACAGGCGATCATTATGCAGGGAAATGTGGCTACCTTGGGCTGGTTTTTCTGCATTGTGGTTGTGTCGGCAAAAATAACCTTGATTGTATCGACTCGTTCGAAATACCCGTCACTTGCTGGAGATCACAGACCAGCTACACGGCAAAGGGGTAACATTACAGATCCAGAATCTGGGCATCGATACGGCAACGCCAACGGGCAAGCTGATGTTGACCATGATCGGGGCCATCGCCACGTTCGAGCGGGAAATCATGCTAGAGCGTCAGGCGGAAGGGATTGCCTTGGCGAAGGCCAAAGGGGTCTATAAGGGAAGAAAGCCATCGGCTAGGGAAAAAGGGCCTCAAATTATGTCTCTTCTCGCCCAAGGTAAGTCCAAAAGTTCTATCTCTTCGCTGTTAGGAGTCAGTCTATCAAGTATCCATCGTGTGGTTCGACAAGCTAGGATATAACCAGACTTTATTAACAAAAATGTAGATTATGGGGTTGATTTTGGCTCCCTATATCACCAGATCATACCCTCTCATTATGGCTTTCACTTTGGGGAATACGATGGCAACAACAATCTATGCGATGTACAACAACAAAGGCGGCGTTGGTAAAACAACACTTGGATTTAACTTGGCCGCTGAGTATGCAGCTCGTCATCCCAATACCCAAGTGTTAGTGATCGACTTATGCCCGCAGGCAAACATTTCTCAATATCTGTTAGGTGGAGGAGATCGGGGATACGAGCGAAATCAGAACTTACAATCGAGAAGAACACGTAGAAATGTTGTGGGTTTTTTAGACTGGCTGTTAGAGGGAAACTCGGGCTTTACCCGTATACCTCAGTCATTCCAGACTCGGGTGCATGACCACAACGACATCATTTCGGAAAACTTGTTTTTGATCGCGGGCGATTCCTTCCTTGAATCTCTGGCACTTTCTTTGAACTATGCCGTGATCAACCCTGCAAATAGACAAGCTTGGCAGCAGTATATGACAGCATTTCGTCGTCTATGCGCTCTTGAAAAACAAGCTAACTACGATGACTTAGTGGTCTTCATTGATTGCAACCCGAGCTTTTCTATTTACACCCAAATGGCTCTCGTTTCCGCCGATAAGTTGATCATCCCTATGATGGCTGATTACTCATCTTTGGAAGGACTAAAGGGAATAATGACCCTTTTATATGCTCATTACCCTACAGCAGCAGCACAAACTTATGCTGAAAAGTTTGTCACTTTTCACTCTAAGGTTGCTGAGAATGGACTCCCTCTTCCTACTATGGATCGCTTTATTTTTAACAACTACACCACGAATAATGGTGTTGCAACTGCCTATGATGCGATCAAATCTGCCTTATGTGACTTTGCGTATGAACAATACGTGAATTATCCAGATCTGTTCAGTGTACCTCCCATGCCTGTTAACAATGTCAGGGAATGGAAAGAATGCTTCTTGTCTGAAGTGAAAGATTTCCATACCTCAGGAAAAGTCTCTGCAACACTGGGAATCCCGCTGTTAAACCTAACTGCACAGACATATTACAACATGCCAAATGGTGAAGAGGTGCAAGTCGTCAGAGCCCGTTACGAGGAAGCTCGTGAACACATTGATGAGTTAGTCAACTGGTTCTGATCTTACAACGTACCACACAGATTTACTGACAAGGGGCCTAGCCCCTTTTTTATGACTTTTCCATCAATAGCAGCTCGTAGTTTTTGATGCCATAGAGAACGGTTGCCATGATGACTCCTTATTAGCCGACGTACCTGCATCAAGGGGGCTAGCCCCACCGTTGACATAGGTGATCAAGAGGGGGGTGATTCTGTCATTGTGACAATCTCAAGGCAACGGCCAAGGCAGGGTCATCATCGGCACGATCGGCGCTTGATAGCCGCAGCGCATTACCGATAGATGAGGCGTTGTTTATGCACCTGTTCGCCACTGGCGTGACCTGCTGGCAAGTGGTTGGCCACTGACGGATTCAGTCTCGTGGCGTTATTGTCGGCATTTTCACTAAAACCCACAATTTATCAATCGCTTATATCCCACTCACTAAGTAGGACTTTTCCGATTCTGCCCCCTTATCTGCTAAGTGAGATCGCGGTGACTGTTTTGTCGGCATCAGCTTGGCTACAATCGGCCCCAAATTATGCAGTCCCCCTTTACACGGATTAATTCTCAAGGAGTGTCTATGGCCAATCAAACCGGCTTGCAGTTTACCGT